>NZ_JBEYBL010000007.1:0-231199 GCF_040632175.1 Microbacterium sp. NPDC019599 | reverse complement strand
AACACGAAAACCCCTGATTTATCAGGGGTTTTCTTCGCGGAGACGGTGGGATTTGAACCCACGGCGGGCTTGCGCCCGCTCCACCTTAGCAGGGTCGCTCTTCAGCCATCACAGTCGGATTCCCGCACTTCCGGGGCGCACTTCGCACTCGAAACACAGCATCCTCAAGCCGGCCGGTACACGCTCAGTACACACAAACCGGCTGATGACGGCGGCGGCAAGGCAGCCGCCTGGTCCACAGCCAAGACCTCCACTCGACGGGAATGCGCGTCAAGGAAATCGTGCCATGAGGGGTTAGGCGGACGAAGCGCCGACGATCCCGGTGTCAGCTCGCGCGTTCCGAAGCACGAGCCGGGCCACCGGGAGGTCAATGTACGACCACGCGCACGCGCGCGAGGTTGTCGACACGAGCGAACGGCGTCGTGGGGTCGCCGTGCTGCTGCGATGTGGCCCTCACCGTGACGAAGTGCGTTCCAACGCTGTGGAAGGCGTGGCGCACCTCTTGCCGCACCGACGAGCGCGGGTCGACGCTTCCCCCGAGCGCGAAGGTGCCGCTGTCATCGAGGTCCCAGCGCAGCTCTACGATTCGGCCGTCCGCACCCGGCGCCGACGCCACGGTCCGAAGCAGCACCTCCTCGCCGACCGCGACCTCGACCCGCGAGCCGTCGCCGACCGTGAGCGTGGTGACAGGCTGCACTCCGCCCGGGTTCACGGCGTCGGTCAGCACGACCTGGCCATCGGTGACCTCGTACCGACTCGACGGCGCGGGCGCGATCCCGTCCTCCGCCCAGGCCGCGACCTGGCGCAACGCCTGGTGGACGACACCCAGGTAGGAGACGGTGTGAGTCGGGAGCTCCTGCCCCTCGACGTCAGCATGCAGCGCCTTGTCCACGATCCACACCCGGAGCTGCTCGTCGGTCTCGGCACCGAGATGCTCCCGCACCTTGCCGGCGTACCAGTCAGCCTGCCAGGGGAATGCTTCACGGTCGTGGCCGGCTTCGACGACGATCATCTTGCCTGCGATGTCGCCGGACTGAAGCGTGCCCGATGCGCCGCGCGCCATAAGGGGGCCGACCAGCACCGGGCGCTGCGGGTAGAGCGGGACGCCCTCCTCGTCGCGGAACTGGTCCCACACCGAGAACTCGGGATCGGGCACCTGGTGGCGATGGTAGGTCTGTGCCGCGAGAAAGTTGCTGTTGTCGATCTCAACCCGATCTCCCGCACCGACGTGTTGCAGGAACGGGCTGAGCTCGGGGAAGTCCACGAGCGCGACGTCTCCAATCACGTTCTGGATCAGGGCGATGGACCCCTCGGCCTCACCCGACGCGATGCGCAGCTCGGCATTCATCGGCTCGACCGTCGGGGGCACGGACAGGCGCAGTGCGACGACGACATCGCCGCCCTGCTCTGGCCCCTTGAATGCTTCGTCCACTCCCCCGGCGGGACCGACCGGAGCGTCGATCAGACCGGAGGCGACAGCATCCCGTCGCCTCACGACCTCGACGACCGTCGTCGCGTGCCGTACGCGATCGCGGTGGACAGAGGATGCGGGGTCGGCTCCGAGGTAGCCGAGCATCGTCCAGAAGTCGTCGAAGTAGGTCGGGTCTATCGCCTTGAGGGAGGTGTACAGCACGCCGAACGCCTGCGTCCCCATCGTGCGATGCCCGACCCATGCGGGGGGCGGGAATCCCATCCGGGTCACTTCCTGAAGCGCAGCAAACTGCTCGGCGCTCAGCCCTTCGCCCACTTCGCGCTCAGACCCCGGCTCGACCTGGTCGACGATGTCGTCCAGCACGTCGCGGAGCACGCGCATGGCGTGCATGCGGACGGTGAAGACGTTCGGGATGGCGACGGGGCTGCCGATGACATGCGGCACGAATCCGTCCCAGACGCCGCGTGTGTTCTCGGCGCATGCGATCGTGCGGAACCCGCCGCCCGAGCCGCCGTATGCGTAGCCGTATGTGCGGTGCGGCCCGTAGACCGCCTGCGCGACGACCTTCGCGAACGCAGCCGACGCGGCGTTGGCTCGATAGGCGCCGATCGTCGGATCGACGCCGAACTGCGGCTTCGAGAGGTCGATCGCCCCGCCGCCGTTGGTCTCGACGAAGAAGGCGCCGGACGAGAACGCGAAGCCGATCTTGTCCTCCGCGCCCGTCAGCCCGGGCGCCAGGTGCTCGCTCTCCGGGACGGGGGTGATGTGCTGGAAGAACCGGCCCTCGTAGCCGTCAGCGGGAAGGTAGAAGGAGAACCGGTTCTCGGTCCCTTCGAACCCTCCATGGATGTAGCGGTGGGGTAGCGGCGTGGCGCGCTCCTCGTCGGCGTCGATGTAGGGGCGAGCGTAGAGCTCGTCATCGGTCGTGAAAGCGGTCGCGCACTCGAGCGCGGTGGAGGTGTTCGTCATTCAGCTGTCTTTCGTGAGGGATGCCGAAGCGGTCAGAGTTCGTCGTCGCCGTGGTGGGGGTCGCGGGGCAGCAGCGGCGCACCGCTCTCCTCGCGGACGATCCGGACGGCTTCCGTGCCGCTGTGGGGCGCGCCGGGGATGATCTCGGCTTCCGCGGCGATTTCCCGTCGCGCGAGTACCTCTGCGCTGATCGCCTTGATGCGGTGCTCGAGCCGGTGGTAGTAGAGCGCGATGAAGCCAACCACGACGGCGAAGATGGCGGGGATCCAGCTGTTGACGGCGACGATGCCGCCGATCGCACCCGGGCTCTGCGTGTCGGCGCCGCCGTCGTAGCCCGTCGTCGCCAGCACGACCCCCGTCAGTCCGGCGGCAATCGCGGCGCCGACGGTGCTCGAGAACGAGAACAGGGCGCCGCCGACGCTCTCCAGGCGCCGGTGCCCCTTCCATTCGTTGTAGGTGGCGTTGTCGATCACCAGGATCGGCGACAGGAAGTTCACGGGCAGCGATGCCAGCGCTGTCAGCACCGAGGACACCATGATCAGCGGGATGTTGTCGCCCGCGACCATCATGACGAGGAATCCGGCAGCGCCGATGAAGCTCGAGACGGCGATCATCCGCGAGACCGAGAACCGCCGGATGAGCGCCGGGAAGAAGAACATGAGCGGGATCAGTGCGACGAACGAGACTGAGACGACGCCCTGCAGGGCGAGATCGCCGACGATGTAGCGGAAGTAGTAGGCACCCGCCGTGAAGGTCGCGTAGATGCCGACGACGACCGACATGCTGGACAGCACCCAGATGTACGGGTTCGTGCGCAGCACCAGCAGGATGTCGCGAAGTCGGACCCGCTCGGCGTGGATCTCTGCGGCATCCGACGACTCGCGGAAGGTCCAGAACCTCACGAGGCCGATCAGGGTGAACGGGATCGCGACGCAGATCGCCACGAAGGACCATGCGGCCGGGTCCTTGCCGGCGGCGCCGATCGCGATCGGCATCCCGACCGTGATCACGATCGCGGCGAGGACCGTGACGATGCCCGTCTTGGCGGCGACGTCGCTGTAGTGGGCTCGCTTGGGGAACACCCGCGCCGTGTAGAGCGGGTTGTTGGCGTTGTAGAGGGGCATGAAAAGGGCCGTCAGCAGCACGTACGACGTGAAGATCCACGCGTACTTCGCCACATCGCCGAGGCCTCCCGGCACCGAGAACATGCACGCGGTCGCCGCCCAGCAGAGGATGATGACGAGGTCGAACGGCCTTGCCTTGCCGAGCTTCGTCTCGGGCGCGCGGTCGATCACGTACCCGGCGAACAGCGCGCCGATCGCGTCGATGATCTTGGCTGCGACGAGAAGTCCTCCGACGAGGGCCGGGTTCAGCCGCAGCGTGTCGGTCGCGTAAATCGTGAAATAGCCGATCAGGACGATGAGCGCGTTCATCGAGAACGCGTGCGTCGACCACGGGATCATGCGCCAGATCGACACGCGATCCGTGCGCTTTCCCGCCTTCGCGAGCGCACGATCCTGCTTCACGGTCTCCTCGCCGGGCGGTGCTTCGTTGACAGACACCATCGTTCTCTCTTCTCTGAGCTGGTGCGACGACATCGTCGTCCCAATCGGGGTCAATCTCGAGTAAACCCCAACTTTCATGCCTTGTCCAGTCCCAATCGACCACACCTGGCAGACAGGCATCCCAGTAAGCTGGGTCCGGCGCAAGATTCACTTTTCGGTGGCGGGAGAACTGCGATGACGGATGCCGGGCTCAAAGGCCGAAAGCGCGGCCCGTACGCACCGACGCTCAAGCGGCGCCGACACATCGCGGCCGCCGTCCTGGACCTCGTCGACGAGGTCGGTCCCGAGTCGGTGACGACGATCCAGGTCGCCGAGAAGTCCGGTACGCCGGAGACGACAGTGCTGTACCACTACCCGACGAAGGACGACATGCTTGTCGCCGCTCTCGAGTTGGCGGACGAGCTGGGAGCGGCCAATGCCCACGTCGATGATCCGGAGATTCGCCTGGATCTGGAAGAGTTCGCCCGTTCCTACAGGTCGCCGTCATCGGAGGACCCGCGGTTCCGACTCAGTCAGCTGGTCCGTGGGCTTGCCGCGACTCCCGGGACGAGTGCTGCTGAGTACGTGCATCGCCGCACCCACCGGCAGATCGAGATCTTCACCCGGATGTTCGAGCAGCGCAAACGGGATGGGCTCGCACATCCCGATGTGGACGCCGGGGACCTCGCTCGCCAGGTGATCGCGCTGTGGGAGGGCCTAGAGCTCCTGTTCGCCGGCGACCTCGGCGCCGACAGCGGTCGACTGCTCACTGACGCGATCCGCAGGCTCAGCGGTGAGAACTGGATGGAGCTTCGTCGCGCGATCGGGGACGCCGGCCGCGGCTTCTGAACCACGCTCGTCACAGGGCGATGTGGACGGTCCTCAATCGTTCCGATGCGACCACGATCTCCGCCCCGCTCTCATCGAGAGCCTCACCCACCAGTTGAACTTCGTGGCAACCACGTGGATCTCTTCCTCAAACCTGCTTCGTCGCGCTGTGCGACAGGAACTCCCGCTTCGAGCTCTCGAGAACACGGCGGGGCCCCGTCACCCGGAATGTCGTCTCGCTGGGGCGGGTCTCAGCGTCGAAGCCAACCCAGGCGTCGACGGTCGAGGGCTCGACGACGAACTCGCCTCCGATGTCCGTATAGCCCAGTTGCGCAGCCGCCAACGTGAACGTCACCTGCTGCGATTCTCCGGGGGCGAGCTCGATCCGCGCAAAGCCGGCGAGCTGCTGGGCGGGGCGAGTCGCTCCGGCGGTGTTGACCCTGACGTAGAGCTGCGCGACGGTGGCGCCCGCGCGTTCACCCGAATTGGTGACCGTCGCCGCGACACGCACTTGCCCGTCCGTGGTCATATCGGCATCCGCCGTCAAGCCGGACAGAGCAAAGGATGTGTAGCTCAGGCCGTGGCCGAACGAGTACAGGGGCGTCGCCGGCATGTCGAGGTAGTGGCGGTCGACGTCGGGCGGGAGTGGGTTGCGGTATCCGGTGCCGTAGCGCTGGTGATGGTAGACGGGGATCTGGCCGGAGTGGCGAGGGATGCTGTACGGCAGCCTTCCGCTGGGGTTCACTTCTCCGAACAGCACGTCGGCGACGGCCGCCGGTCCGAACGGTCCGCCGTACGCGGAGACCACGATCGCCGCAGCATCCTGAACCACCTGTGGAAGCGCGTAGGCGCGCCCCTGCACGAGCACGACCACGAGCGGCTTTCCCGTCGCCGCAACAGCCTCGGCCACCCGCGTCTGTGCCGCAGGCAGCGAGATGTCGACGGAGTCGCTCGCCTCGCCCTCAGTGCGCTCGCCATTGAACCAGAGGCTGGCGCCGCCCAGGGCGAGCACGACGACATCCGACTCCTCGGCGGCGGCGACTGCGTCGGCGATCGCATCTTCACCGAGATCACGGGTCAGGGCGCTCCCCTGCGCGACACGGACGTGCACGGCATGCCGGCCGATCGCGTCGACGAGGGAGCTCGCGTCGAGGCGGTCACGGACGAAATCCTCGATGGGCATCGATGCAAAGAGGCTGTTGTTCCACGCCGCCATGCCCGGGTCGATCCCGACCATGTTCCCCATGCCCCCGCCGGACATGAATGTCGTCATGTCCCGGAAGGCGGGATAGCTGTACGTGGGGAACTGGAGCTTCACCGCGTCGGCGTGCGGGCCGATGACAGCAACCCGCGTCGTGTCCGATCCAAGTGGGAGCACTCCGTCGTTCTTCACCAGCACGACCGACCGCTCGGCGAGCTGGCGGGACAGTCCCCGCCCCTCAGCCGCGACCTCGTCGAGGTCGATCCGCTCGGCGGGGTACGGGTTCTCGAACAGCCCGAGCCGGAACTTCGCGGTCAGGATGCGGCGAACCGACCGGTCGACATGTGAGATGTCAGCACGCCCGGCCTGGACCTCCTCGACGAGCGCCTCACCGTAGCCGTACGGGATCGGGAACTCCGTGTCGAGGCCTGCAGCGATTGTGAGGCGGGCGGCATCTCCCGGGGTGGCGGCTGCGCGCTGGCGGGTGACGATGTGCTCGAGCGTCATGTAGTCGCTTGAGACGAACCCGTCGAAGCCGATCGTGTCACGCAGGAGGGTAGTGAGGATGTCGGGGTTCGCGGCGGCGGGTACGGCATCGACGTCGCTGTACGAGTTCATCACGGATTGCAGGCCGGCGAGGTGGATAGCCGCTTCGAACGGGTAGGCGAACAGGTCTCGCGTGCGTCGGGGGCCGCCCTCGTACGACGAGAGGTTCATACCGCCGGTGGGCAGGCTGTAGCCGACGAAGTGCTTGGCGGTCGCGATGGCGCCCTCGCGGAGGTCATCGCCTTGCAGGCCGCGAGTGTAGGCGACGCTGAGCGCGGCTGCGAGGTAGGGATCCTCACCGTAGGTCTCGTGGACTCGGCCCCACCGTGGGTCGAGGGCGACATCCATGTTGGGTGACAGCGCCTGGCGGACGCCGACCCGCTTCAGCTGCTGACGGATGGTGTCAGCCATGTCCCGTACGAGGTCGGGACTCCAGGCCGCCGCGAGTCCGATCGGTGTCGGGAATACCATGTGCCCGCCGGCGAGCACCCCGTTCAGCGCCTCGATGTGCACCAGAAGCGGGATGCCCAGACGGGTGCCTTCGATCGCTGTGCGCTGCAGGTCTCCCACGATGCGTGCCATCGTCACGGGGTCGTCGACCCCGAAGTTGCAGATGTGGCCAGGGCCTTTGGCGAGCCACTCAGCACGCTCCGTCGGCGCGCTGCCGTCGGCGAGGACGAGGTACCACGGCGGCACCGAGACGAGTTGGTGGGCCTTCTCCCGCAGGGTCATCTGTGCGAGGAGGAGGTCGGCGCGCTCGGCGGGGTCGAGGTTCTGGTCGAGGTGTCGGGTCTCAGTGGACATCGTGGATCTTCTGTCGTGTTGAGGGAGTCGGTGGTGAGAGGAGAAGGGCGCACAGCCCGGCGGCGGTGAGGGCGGCGGCGATCCAGGGCAGCGCGGGAAGCCCCAGGCCGCTGACGACGAGGCCGCCGATGACGGCTCCGCCTCCGATCGCGATGTTGAAGGCCGTTGTCTGCATCGCCGCCGCCGTCACACGCTGATGCGGGGCTGCCACGCGCATCATGCGCGTCTGGAGCAGCATCGGCACCACGGCGAAACACATGGCCTGCGCGACGGCGACGGGAACCAGCGCGCCCAGTCCCGCTCGTGCGGCGAAGGGAAAGCACGCCATGAGGAACGCGACGGCCGTGGTCGAAACCACCAGGGTTCCGTTCGGGAAGGCGTCCGCGAGCCGTCCGACCAGTGTGACGGCGACGAGCGCGGCGACTCCGGTTGCGAGCAGGTAGAGGGGGACCGCGGGCTCGGGAAGCGTCGCGATCTCTGTGAGCCAGACGACCGAGTAGGTCCCCACGGTCGTCTGCCCGATGACCACCAGCAGGATGATCACGCACACCAGGACGATTGCCGACGTCGAGGACGCCGGGGCTCGCCCATCGCCTCCGACCAGCCGATGGGCACGGGGGCCTGGTGCGAAGTGCGCGGTCGAGTGAACCGGTGGGAGCAAGACCACGACGAGGGCGACGACGACGAGCCCGACCGCGGCGATGGCTGCGAACGCGGTCCGCCAGCCGAATGCTTGTCCGAGGGCGTTGCCGATCGGGATGCCGAGGATGCTCGCGAGCGATCCGCCCGTCGCGGTGATCGCCATGGCGCGGCCGAGCTGAGTGGGCGGGACGAGATCGGCGGCATAGGCAGCTGCGACGGCCCAGAAGAGGCCGTGCGCCGCTCCGCCGAGCACGCGCGACGCGACCAGCACCTCGAACGTCGGGGCAAGCGCGGCCAAGCACCCCGCGATGCAGATGATCGCGAGAGCGACGACTGCGAGAGTCTTGCGCGCGACGCGGCGAGTTGCGGCGGCGAGGGGGGCCGTCGCGACGATCACTGCGGCGGCGAACACAGTGATCAGCTGGCCGACCTCGGCAACAGGGCGGTCGAACGTCGACGAGATGTCGGGAATCAGCCCGCCCGGCAGGAACTCGGTGGTCATCGACACGAAGATGGCCGAGGCGAGGATGACGAGTCCGGTGCGCGGGACCCGTCCGTCGGGGCGGCTGGGCGAATGGTGCCGCCCGCGTGATGGGCGGGCACGGCGGATAAGAGGAGGGATCGGGGCGTGGCGAATCATCGCGTGGCGCCTTCTCATACCCTTGCGCGCTGCCGGGACTCCCGGGCGCATCGACGCCGCGAACGGTGGGGAGTCCCAGGCTAAGCGTGCATGCGCCACTCCGCTCGGCCGGCGGCGGCTATTGCGCAACATCGGCGAGGCCTCACGACGGCCTGGGCAGGTAGGACAGCGAGATGATCCGCCCGTCGAGCGTGGGGCACGCGACAGCCAGCATCCGGCCGGTGAATCCCGCCGCGACTTCGGTGGAGAAGTATCGCCCATCGAGGCGCGCGAGCTCGACGGAGCCGTCATCGGCGCCGACCGAGAGCGCAATGTCATCGGGCCCGGCGTACCCGAAGGGCACGGGTGCGGACTGCGGGCTCTTGGCTTCGAGACGGAGGGTGAATCGGCCCGCCTCGAGGGGCATGGAGCCGACCTCCTGACAGACATCGCCGATCTGGACCACGACGCGTACTCGACCCTGCTCCGCGATCACGGCGCACCAATGGCGGTCGTCCAGACGAAGTCGAATCTCCCCCGACTTCTCGAACTCGGCGTCGGCGGTCCAGGCGAAGTCTCGCACACGCGTGCACAGGAGGTCGGAGGATGCGCCCGCTCCGGCGAAGGACAGACCGCCAAGGGGATGCCGCGTGATGATGACGTCCGGCTCCGCACCTGGAACGACCCATCGTGGGTCGAGTTCCGGTGTCGTGAAGTCGTCGTTGAATCCGGTCGAGGACTCCGGAACCTCGAATCGGCCTTCGTCGACAACGGGCCACCCGTCGATCCAGTCCACGCCCGCGAGGAACGTCTCCCGGCCGAGCACGTGGAAGCCCGGTGTTGAGCCGCGAGGACGAGACCCGAGGTAGACCATCGCCCACGTGTCATCCGGCGCCTGAACGAGGTCGGCGTGCCCGACACTCTGTACCGGATGGACGGTGCTGCGGTGGGTGAGCACCGGATTCCACGGGCACGGCTCGAACGGTCCTCGCGGGCTCCTGCTGCGCGCCGCCGTCACGCAGTGGCCACGTTCCGTCCCGCCTTCGGCGAGCAGAATGTACCAGTAGTCGCCGATCTTGTAGAGGTGCGGGCCTTCGGCCGCCGGCATCCCGCTGCCCTGCCACACCGGGTAGTGCGGCTCGAGGAGCTGGCCGGTCACCAGATCGATCGGGGCCTGGCGGATCGCCTGGCCTCCGACCGTGAAGTCGAGCAGGTGCCAGGTGAGGTAGCAGGTGCCGTCGTCGTCCCAGCAGAGGTCGGGGTCGATGCCGATCGCCTCCGGCACGAAGACCGGCTCGCTCCACGGACCGCTCGGGTCTTCGGCGTGGACGATGAGCTGCCCGGACTCGAAGTCGCTCACGTTCGTCGTGATGAACCAGAATCGCCCGTCCCGGTGCCGCAGCGTCGAACCGTAGATGCCGGTCGAGGGTCCCGTCGTGCCGCGGCGGAACTGGCTGCGCCGGGTGAGGATGTTGCCGAGCTGGGTCCAGGTGACCAGGTCTCGGCTGTGGAGGATGGGCGCCCCCGGAAAGTACTCGAAGCTCGAATTGGCGAGGTAGTAGTCGTCGCCGACTCGGCAGATGGTGGGGTCGGGATGGAAGCCGGGGAGGATCGGCTGGAACTCTCCGTTGCGCCCGCTGATCCCCGTGGTCGAGACCGCGGTGGACTCAGACATGTCCGGCTCCGATCCGATCGCGGACAGCCTCGCCCTGGCCGGGGTGGGAGGTCGAGCCGATCGCGGCGGAGATGATGCTCGCGAGTTCGCGCTTCACGGACTCGGCCGGCCAGATCCTGGTCCAGACGGCGTCGGCGATCTCTTCGACGGGCCTGTCGAAGAAGGGGGCGAGCAGCTGTGCCAGCCGGGTCTCGGACTCCGCGAGCCGGTTGTCCACGCAGAAGTCGGCGAGGATTTCCCAGGCTCGTGAGTCGTCGACGAGGTCGCGGACGGTGTGGACGGGTTTCGGCTGCTCGGCCGGTTCGCCGATCTGCCAGCGGTGACGGCCGTGCCCGACGGTCACGACGCCGGAGTCCCAGGGCAGCGTCACTTCGGCTCGGGCCCCGACGGGAATCTCGGCGTCGAGCGTGAGCACACCGTCTGCGCGTCGCCACGACACGGACGCGTCTCCGTAGGGTGTCGTGTGGCGTGTCGAGCAGTGGGTGAGCTGTGCGGGGACGATCGGTGCGATGGCGAGGGTGCGGTACCCGGCGTCCCCGGCTGCGAGTCCGGCGACGCGCCGGTGCATCCAGTCCGCGACGCTCCCGAGCGCGTAGTGGTTGAAGGAGGTCATGCCGTTGGAGTTGATCGTGCCGTCGGGGAGCAGGCTGTCCCAGCGTTCCCAGATCGTGGTCGCTCCTACGGTGATCGGGTACAGCCACGACGGGGCCTCGGTCTGCAGGAGCAGCCGCATCGCGAGGTCCGGATAGCCCGCGTCCGTGAGGGCGTCGCAGATGAGGGGCGTGCCCACGAATCCCGTGGAGATATGGAACGCGCTGGCGCGCACGAGGTCGGCCAGGCGTGCACCTGCCATCGTCCGCTGGTGCGCGTCGGGCAGGAGGTCCCACTCCAGTGCCATCGCGTAGACGGTTTGCGCGTCGGAGGCGATGCGGCCGGACGGGGCCACGAACTCTCTGTTGAATGCGGCGCGGACTCGCTGCGCAAGATCCGCGTAGCGGATCGCGGTCGCATCGTCGCCCAGGACCTCGGCCGCTTCCGCGACGATCTCCGCCGAACGGGCGAAGTGCGCCGTGGCGACGACATCGGGATCGGACTTCGCGTTGAACGGGTCGTCGGCCGGAGCGGTGGGGTCGAGCCAGTCACCGTACTGGATGCCGCCGCGCCAGATGAGGTCGGCGCCTGCGACGGAGGCGACGTGATCGACCCACGCGCGCATGCTCGGCAGCTGCCGTTCCAAGATGCCGCGGTCGCCGGTGCGCTGCCACAGCACCCACGGGACGACCGTCGCCGCGTCTCCCCACGCGGCGGTGGCGATCGACGTGAGCTCGGTGCGCAGGATGTCGGGCACGACGTGCGGCACCCTTCCCGCCGGATCCTGCTCGGCGGCGAGGTCCGCGAGCCAGGACGTGAGGAACCCGGAGCTGTCGAACAGGTAGCTCGCGGTCGGCGAGAAGACCTGGATGTCTCCCGTCCAGCCGAGTCGCTCGTCCCGCTGCGGGCAGTCGGTCGGCACATCGAGGAAGTTGCCGCGCATCCCCCAGACGACATTGCTGTGCAGCTGGTCGAGGAGCTCGTCGCTCGAGTCGAACCACCCCGTCCTGGGAAAGTCGCTGCCGATCACGACCGCTTCGACGTCGTCCCGTTCTACCTCGTCGACCCCGGAGATCTCGGCGAAGCGGAACCCGTGAAAGGTGAAGCACGGCTCGAGAACCTCATCCCCCGAGCCGGTCAGATAGTAGGTGTCGGTCGCTTTCGCGCTGCGCAGCGGCCCGATGCCGAGTTCGCCGTCATCGAGCACCTCCGCGTGCCGGACGACGACCTCCTGGCCGGGCCCCGCTGAGCGAGCCCTCAGCCGCACCCAGCCGACGAGGTTCTGGCCGAAGTCCACGAGGAGCTTCCCGCTCGGCGACCGCTGGATGCTGCGCGCAGCGATCCGGTCGGTGACGCGCATCGGCGGCCCGTCCTCGCCGACGAGGATGCCGAGATCCGCCTCGATCGCCTGCACCGCGTGATCGAACGGTGCGTCGGCTGGGATTCTGAGGTCGGTGGTCTGCCCGTCGTAGATCTCGTCCACGAGGATTCCGGACGCGCGGGCGCGCCATGAGGCGTCCGAGGCGAGCACGTGGACCGCGCCATCCTCGGTCGTGACCTCGAGCTGGCCCAGGAACGCGAGCCGGTCGCCGTAGTGGGCGCGCTCGCCCAGGAACCCGAAGCGTCCGCGCCACCAGCCATTCCCGAGAGTCACGGTGACCTGATTCTCGCCCTGCCGGATCAGTGAGGTGACGTCGTAGGACCGGTAGCGGAGGCGGTGCTCGTAGGACGTCCAGCCCGGGGCGAGCACGGTGTCGTCAACCGGCCGGCCATTCACGCGGGCGGAGAAGACTCCGTGTGCGGTTGCGAACAGCCGCGCACTCACCACCCGACCGGGCACGTCGATCGTGCCGCGCAGCTCGGGCGCCGCCTGCCGGAGTCCGCCGATGCCGACCGGGCTGATGAATCGCGCCTGCCAGTCCTCGCTCGAGAAGAGTCCGGCCTCGGCCTCAGCGGGCTCGCTCCAAGGGCTCCAGTCCTCGCCCCTGACGCGCACCCGGACGTGGACCGACTCGCGCGCTTCGAGCGGCGCCGACGGCCAGGGGACGAGCACCTGGTCTGCCGACTCGACGACCCATCGTTCCCGGTCGTCGTCGCCTCGCACGACCTCGATCTCATACGCCGTCTGCTCATAATCCGCGTCTGCTCGCGCGACCGTCCAGCTCAGCCGCGGCCGGGGCGTCGTCAGGCCGAGGGCTGGCCCGGGGTCGGTGCGGTGCTCGAATCGGGGCGCGGTCGGTGGCGAGATCAAGGTCATGAGAGTCCTGACGGTAGGAAGAAGCGGAACGGGCCGGCTCAGGCTGGTGCGGTCGAGGCGTCGGCGACATCCGCGATCGGCTCCGCGCCGAAGCGCTTCAGCCGAGCCGCCCGGCGGGCGCGCTGCCGCGGCGGATCCGCGATCGGCGCCGACATCTGAAGTCGCTGCGTGTACGGGTGCTGAGGATTGGTCGCGACCTGATGCGCGTCGCCGATCTCGACGATCTGGCCGCCCTTGAGGACGGCGATCCGGTCGCTGATGGCCTGGACGACTCCGAGGTCGTGGCTGATGAACAGGTACGCGACGCCGGTCGCCTTCTGCAGGTCGTCGAGGAGCGTGAGCACACGCGCCTGCGTCGTGACGTCGAGCGCACTGGTCGGCTCGTCGCACACGATCACTGACGGCTCGAGGGCGAGGGCGCGGGCGATGGCGATCCGCTGGCGCTGGCCGCCGGAGAACTCGCGCGGATACCGCGAGCCCGCGTCGGCGGGCAGGCCGACAGCATCCAGCAACTCCCGCACCCGGGCCCTTCCTTCGGCGACGCCCGCGGCGCGGAGCGGCTCGACGAGGATGCTCTCCACCGTCATCGAGGGGTTCAACGATGAGTAGGGGTCCTGGAAGATCACCTGGATGTCGCGGGCGACCTGCCGACGCCGGGCTCGGGAGATGTTGCTGATCTCCTGCCCGCGGAACTCGATCGTCCCCGCGGTGACCGGGGCGAGGCCGAGGATGGCGCGGCCGATCGTCGTCTTCCCCGATCCGGACTCACCGACGAGGCTGACGGTCTCGCCTGGTTTGAGTCCGAGCGAGACGTCCTGGATGACGGTCTTGCCGCCACGGCGGCCGCCGTAGCGGACGACGAGGTTCTTGATCTCGAGCAGCTGGTCAGTCACCGCTGAGCACCTCCATGATCTCGACCTTTCGCGAGGAGGTGAGCAGGTCCTTCGTATACGGATCGCTCGGCGACGCGAACAGGGTGTCGACGTCGTCCGATTCGACGATGCGTCCGTCCTTCATGACGCTCACGCGGTCGCAGAGGTCGGCGACGACGCCGAGATTGTGGGTCACGATGATCATCGCCAAGCCTCGCTCGAGGCTCAGCTCCCGAAGCAGCTCGAGCACCTCGGCCTGGACGGTGACGTCGAGGGCCGTCGTGGGCTCGTCGGCGACGATGAGCTCGGGGTTGGAGGCGACGGCGCCGCAGATGAGCACGCGCTGGGCCATGCCCCCCGAGATCTCGTGTGGATACAGGCGCATCACGCGTTCCGGGTCGTCGATGCCGACCCGCGCGAGCACGGCCACGAGCTGTGTGCGCGCCTCCGACTTCGAGGTCCCGGTGGCGGCGCGCAAGCCGTAGATCAGCTGCGCGCCGACAGTGAAGGACGGGTCGAGGTTCGACATCGGCTCCTGCGGGACGTAGGCGATCTGCCGTCCGCGCGCTCGGCGCATGCGAGCCGGGTCGGCGAGGAGGTCCTTGCCCTTGAAGAAGACGCTGCCGCCGGGGACCACCGCCTCGCGCGGAAGGAGGCCGAGGATCGAGAACGCGATCTGGGACTTGCCCGAGCCTGATTCGCCGACGAGTCCATGGATCTCGCCTCGCCGGACATCCAGGTCGACACCGTGCACGACCTCGCGCACCTCCTCTCCGGCCGTCGGGTAGCCGACCCGCAGCCCGCGGACGGCGAGCACGATGTCGTCCGGGGCGCCGAAGTCGTGCGTTCCGGCGACACGCTCGTCCTGCGCGGCTCGCGTCAAGGCTCGCCGTCGCGATGGCTTGAGCGCCGCGCTGCGGTTGGAGGTCTGCAAAGTGTCTCGCAGCGCATTTCCGAGGAGCACGTACGCGAGGATCGTCACGCTGATGAGGATCGCGGGGGCCAGAAGGTTGGCGGGGACGAGATAGATGTTCTCGAACGCCTCGGCGAGGACCCGGCCCCAGGAGGGCTCTCGCGGACTGCCCAGCCCGAGGAAGTCGACGCCGGCGAGAATGGCGACCGCGGTCGCCAAGACGAACGCGCTCTGCACGATGACGGGCGCACGCACGGCGGACAGCACGTGGCGTCCCACGATGCGGGTGTCGGAGAGGCCGACGACCTTGGCCGCGTCGATGTAGAGTTCCGAGCGCACCGCGATGACGACCGACCGGACCAGGCGGTAGAACGACGGTGCGACGATGACACCGAACGCCGTCATCGAGACCGGGATGTTCGGGCCTGTGAGCGTGAAGATCGCGATGATGATCGCGATGCCGGGCAGCGACATCACCAGGTCCGAGACGAAGTTCGCGATCGCTTCGATCTTGCCGCGATAGAAGCCGGCGAGCAGTCCGAAGATCAGTCCGAGGATGAGCGAGACGCCGAGCACGAGGACGCAGGCGAGGAGAGTCTGCTGCGTGCCCCACATCAGGCGGGACAGGATGTCGCGGCCCGACTGGTCCGCTCCGAGGAGGTGTCCGGGGCTGAACGGCGGAACGTTCGCGCTGGCCAGGTCCGTCGCGTTGGGTGGATACGGCGCGAGCCAGGGGGCGGTCACGGCGACGAAGACGAGGAACGCCACCACCAGCAAGCTGAAGATCGCGAGAGGGTTATTCAGCAGCGTCCCGAAGGTGTTGCGCCGGACGCTCTTGCGGGCGAGCGCCGCGGTGCCGTCGACCGCGGGGTCGAGGTCGTGCTGGTCGACGGTCATCGGATCCTCGACTTCGGGTTCAGGATGCCGACGAGAAGGTCGGCGACGAGATTGACGATCAGGACGAGGAGCATCGTGAAGATCACGGTGCCCATCACCATGGGCACGTCGCCCGAGTAGGCGGCGGAGATGATGAGCTGCCCGATGCCGGGCAGCGCGAAGATCTGCTCGATGAACAGGGCGGCGCCCAGCAGTCCCAGCATCGTGAGGCTCAGCACGATCAGTCCGGGCCCTGCAGCGTTGCGCAGCACGTGCCGGAACAGCAGGGGTGCGGAAGGGATGCCGCGGGATCGCAGCGTCCGCACGTAGTCCTGCGAGAGGGTATCGGCGACCGAGCCCCTGAACTGCGCGGCCGAAGCGGCGATGGTGCCGATCAGCAGGGATATCACCGGGAGGGTGAGCGACCACAGCCAGCCCTGAGCGCTGTCGGTGAGCCGGATGTACCCCGTCGCCGGGTAGAGCGGAACGGCGATGGCGAACGCGAAGATCAGCCCCATCGCGATGATGAATCCGGGCACGGCGGCTCCGAGCACCGTGACGAACTGCAGAACCCGGTCGACCCAGCCGCCGTAGAGCGCGGCCGTGGCGCCCAGCACGATGGCGAACACCGTCGTGAATATCATCGTGATGATGATGAGCGACAGGGTGACGGGCACACGCGTGGCGAGTGCTTCGGTGACCGGCTGGCCGGTGAGGAACGACGCGCTCAGGTCGCCCCTCACCACGCCAGCCAGATAGTCGACGTACTGGACGATCAGCGGCCGGGTGAGCCCCAGCTCTTCCGCCTTCGCGGCGACCTGCTCCTCCGAGGCGCTCAGACCCAGGACGGATCGAGCGATTCCGAGGCCGTCCGTGAACATGACCGCGAAGGTGACGAAGGTCACGATCAGGAAGAGGCCGACGGCGCGCACGAGGTGGATCGCGATGTAGCGGAACATGGCTGGGGCTCTCCGGTCCTACTTCTGCTGGAAGTCCCGCAGCAGCGGGTGCAGCGCCGAGAAGTCCGACATCGTCGGGATGCTGATCGCGTCGCTGTACAGGTAGAACCCGTCCGGGTACGCCATCGGCACGAACCAGGCCTGGTCGATGACGTACTGGTTGATCTCCTGCTGCGCGGCGACACGCTCGTCATCCGTACCCGTGAGTATCTTCTGCCAGAGCTCGTCGATCGTCGCGTCCGGCTGGTGCGAGACGTTCCAGATGCCGTCGACGAGGATGTAGTCCTTGATGTCCTGCAGCGACTCCCCGTAGTTGCCGAGCTGCCAGAGCGGAACCGGGTACTTGCCGCTCAGCAGCTCCGTGATCGCGTCGGGGCCGGTGAGGTTGACCTGCTCGACGGTGATGTTCAGCTGCGCGAGCTGTTCGGTGACGTAGGGGAACAGCAGTTCGTGGTTCTGCCCCTCGAAGAACGGGATCTGAAGTGTGAAGCCGTCCTCGTAGCCCGCTTCCTTCATGAGCGCCTTCGCGGCTTCGACGTCGTACGGGTACGGGTCTTCGGTCAGGTCCTCGAGGTACGCGCTGCTGCCCGGCCGGAAGATCTGGTACGCCGGATCGGCATACCCGCGGTAGAGCTCGTCGGCGACGGCATCGCGGTCGAAGACCATGTTCATCGCCTGACGCACGCGCAGGTCGCCCAGTGCAGGGATGGTCTCGCCATTGTGGTCCGTGATGAGCAGGCGCGTCGTAGTGCCCCGGAGCGTGACCGTCTCGAGGCCGGACTTCTTGGCCTCGTCGATGGTCGCCGCACTGCCGAGGATGCCATCGATCTGGCCGGTCTTCAGCGCATTCAGGCCGGCGGTCGGGTCCGTGAACACCTTCAGAACGAGCGTCTCGTAGGGGTAGGTGTCGCTGTCCCAGTAGTCGGCGTTCTTCGTCAGCGTGTAGCTGGAGCCCTGCGTGCTCTTGCCCGCGTCATAGATGTAGGGGCCGCTGCCGACCACCGTGGTGTCCTGCGCGTCGCCGGCGTAGTACTCGGCGGAGGAGATCTGCGCCTCGCACAGCACGAGGTCGAGCGTCGGGGTCGGCTGCGGCCAGGTGATGGTCATGTTGTAGTCGTCGGCGACGTCGAAGGTGAGATCCGCGAAGCGGGCGTTGTTCTCGCCGGCGAATTCGTACGCGGCCTGCACATCTTCGGCGGTCAGGTCGCTGCCGTCGGAGAAGGTGATGCCCTCGCGGAGCTTGAGGGTCACGGCGCTCTTGTCGTCGTTGTACTCCCACTCCTCGGCGATCTGCGGGGAGGGCTTGCCGAACTCGTCGCAGATGAGCAGCGTGTCCCACGCGGCATCGGCGAACCAGCCCTGGTAGCTGGGCTGGATGCCGACGCTGAGGCCCGGGATGTCCGCAGTCATGCCGAGCGTGAGGGTGTCCTTCCCGCCGTCGCTCGTGGCGGATCCTCCGCCACCGGGGGCGCAGGCGGTGAGCGCCAGGCCGGCGGCGAGTGCGGGAACCGCGATCGCTGCGGCCACGCGGCGTCGTGTGAATCGCATTGCAACTCCTTTGTTGGTTGTCTTGGCTCGGGCGGTGCTGCCCGTGGGACGGAAGACCATGACGTCGGGTCGTCCGCAGGTGACGCTAGACACGGCGCGCCACCCCGGCAACGAATCGGCCGACTATTGCGCAAACGATTCGGCGGGGTACCCCTGGGAATGGCTAATCTTCGGGGTGGATCCCTTTGCGCAAATCCGGGAGGCCGCGATGGACGGTGAGTCGACAGCATCCGTCACCCTGCGCGCGGTGGCTGACGCCGCGGGCGTGTCGATCGCCACGGCGTCCCGTGCCCTGACCGGGCGCGGAGACCTGTCCCGACGCACGCGCGAGAAGGTCGCGGATGCCGCGCGGGAGCTCGGCTACGACCGCGGCACCGTCACACGGGGTCGCCCCACGACTCTCGATCCGCGGCTCATCGAATTTGTGCTGGGCAGCTTCGATGACGCCTGGACCGACGCGATGACCGTCGGTGCCCGCGAGGCGGCGTTCCGGCTCGGCTTCGATCTCGTCCTGACGCTGGAGCGGCCCGAGCCGACCGATGACTGGCCGACGCGGGTGGCGACGCGGCGCCCGTCCGGCGTCGTCATCGGGATCATCCGGCCGACCGCGCGCCAACTGGACGAGCTGCGCGGCCTTCGCATCCCGATCGTCCTCCTCGAACCCCGCTCCGATCCGGAAGGGGCCCTGGCGAGCGTCGGAACGACCGACTGGCAGGGCGGCTACGACGCGGGGACGCATCTGGCTGCAGGCGGATACTCGCGGTACGTCATCGTCACCGGCGAGCCCCGCTACCGCTTCGGACGGGCTCGCGAGGAAGGCTTCCGCCAAGCGATCACCGACGCCACTGGGCTGAGCGTGACCCGGGTCAACTCCGAATGGACGGACGCCCCACTCACGGAGGAGATGCTTCGAGCGATCGCCGCGGACCGATCCCCGGTCGGGGTGTTCGCCTGCAACGACGAGATGGCCTTCACCGTCTACCGCGCAGCCGCGCAGCTCGGGCGCAGCATCCCTGACGACATCGGCGTGATCGGCTTCAACGACGAGCCCCGCGCGGCCCACGCCGCCCCACCGCTGACCTCGGTCCGGCAGCCGCTTCGTGCGATGGCCGCCCGCGCCGTCGAGATCGTGGCTGAGCTGCGTCGCCACGAGGATGACACCTTCGAGCGCGTCGAGCTGCCGAGCGAGCTCATCATCCGCGGTTCCACACGGGTCACGCCGGGCTGACGGCTACCGGTTGCGCAAAACGAGTTTCCCCCCTCGCCGGGCGTTCGGGCCGTGGCTAGGCTCGGCGGATCCGCGCCGGCGAATTGCGCGGCAGAGCCATGGAGGACGCCGATGCCTCGGCCTTTCGACAGATACGACACGTTCGGCGCCGCGCTGGACAACCCCTCGGCCGGCGCGGTCCTCGAGGAACTCGTGCCCGAGGTGGTCCATTCCTCCCTCGCGGCGCAGCTGCGCGACTTTCCGCTCGGACCGTTCCTGGAATTCGCGCTCGGCGCCGACCGGGCGAGAGCGACCGCGGTCATCACGGCGCTCGGCGACATCGAGAACACGACCCCTCCGTTGGAGGAGTCGCCCGCAATCATCCCGCGCCCCGACTATGAGGCGGACTCGGTGCCCCCGAGCAGCGCTGCGGTTCATGTCGTCGAGGGTGCGGAGGTCAACCGTCCGGTGGAGCTGTCCTTCTCCGGGCCTGCGCACGGCAACCCTTTCGTCGATGTCGACCTCGTCGCCGAGTTCACCTTGGATGCTGACTCGATCGACGTAGGCGGCTTCTACGACGGCGACGGCCGCTACGTCGTGCGCTTCCTCCCGGCCAAGGCGGGCATGTGGCAGTGGGTGACCCGCTCCAACGCACGGTCGCTCGACGGGATCACCGGGCAGGTCGCGGTCGAGGAATCGGCGCACCCTGGGCCGGTGCGCGTCCACGACCGGTTCGCCTTCGCCCACGCGAACGGGGACGTCTTCACACCCGTCGGCACGACCGCCTATGCCTGGCTTCACCAGCCTGAGGAGCTTCAGGCCCGTACGCTGGACACCCTCGCGGCCGCCCCGTTCAACAAGCTGCGCATGTGCGTCTTCCCCAAGAGCTTCCTGTACAACGCGAATGAGCCCGACGACTTCGCGTTCCCGCGCGCCGACGACGGTACGTGGGACACCGAGCGGTTCGATGTGGCGTTCTTCCGTCGCCTCGAGGAGCGTATCGGCCAGCTCGACGAGCTCGGCATCCAAGCCGATGTCATCCTCTTCCACCCCTACGACCGCTGGGGTTTCGGCCGACTGGGCCGCGTCGCGGATGAGCGCTACCTGACCTACGTGGTGCGGCGGCTCTCCGGGTTCCCGAATGTGTGGTGGTCGCTCGCCAACGAGTACGAGCTGCTGACCACGAAGCGGCCGGAGGACTGGCACCACCTGGGGCGGGTCGTGGTCCGCGAAGACCATGTCGGCCACCTCCTCTCGATCCACAACTGGTCCGAGCTGTTCGACTACAGCGCCCCGTGGGCGACGCACGCCAGCATCCAGCGCGGCGACCGCGAGCTCGGCCAGAAGATCGACGAATGGCGCTTCACGTGGGGCAAGCCCGTCATCGTCGACGAACTCGGCTATGAAGGCGACCTCGACCAGGGATGGGGGAACCTGACCGCCGAGGAGGTCGTCGAGCGGTTCTGGAGCGCGACGGTGCGCGGCGGTTACGTCACGCACGGCGAGACCTTCTACCGCGATGACGAGGAGATCTTCTGGTCGAAGGGCGGAACGCTCATCGGAGCGAGCCCCGCCCGGATCGACTTCCTCCGCCGGATCGTGGCGGAGTCGCCGACGGGTCGCCTCGAGCCCCTGCCCTCCGATTGGGACGTGCCGTGGGGAGGCGTCGCCGGCCAGTACGCGATCCTCTACTTCGGCGCCAAGCAGCCGCGCTTCCGGGACGTCACGGTCCCGGAAGGCATGACGGCCACGATCGAGCTGATCGATACGTGGAGTATGACGGTCGAGCAGCTGCCCGGTGTCCACGACGGCGTCGTCCGTGTCCAGCTTCCGGCGCGGCCTTACATGGCGATCCGTCTTCGTCGGGCCTGACACGGGCGCCGCTGCAAATCGGCACCGGACGAGAGGATGCCCCGACCATCGCGATGGCCGGGGCATTCTCTCGTCCGGTGCCTACTTCGAGACGACCACCCGGACGCGGTCGATGTTCTGAAGGAGCGCGTACTCGGCGTCGACGTCGCCGTTGCGCTCCGCGGTGACGCGAACACTCACGAAGTATGTCCCTGGTTCGGAGAAGGCATGCTTCGTCGAGAGCGTCGCGTTCTTCTTGGGAGTCACGAAGTCACCGGCGATGTACGAGCCGTCGCCCTCGAAGTCCCACTCCGCCGCGATGACCTGGCCGCCGCCCTGCGGAGTGCGCGCGGTCGCGACGATCGGCACGGCTTGTCCCGCCTTCGCTGTGATGACTTGTCCCCCGCCTGAGGTGATGTCGACGGACGGCTGAAGCCCGTCGCGCTTCTGCGCCTTGGCGGGGATGACGATCTGCGAGTCCTCGATCGTGTACTGCGTGGATGCCGGGGCTGGCACGCCGTCCTCGACCCACGCGGCGACATCCCGCAGCGCCTGTTCGACCATGCCATACCAGTCGACCAGATGGGTCGCGCGTTCGCCTGCGGGCACGGCATCCTGATGATCGGCGTGGTCGGTGAAGTAGACACGGTGGTTGTCGGACACCGTTGCACCGAGGCTCGCCTCGATCTGCTTGCGGTACCAATCGGTGTGGATGGGCAGCGCGTCGCTGTCGTAGAGGTTGGACACCGCGATCACCTTGCCGTTGACCGAGCCGTCGAAAGCCGCGAAGCCGGAGACGAAGCCCGAGAAGCCGGGCTCGCCCACGGGGCGCTGCGGGTAGATGGGTGTGCCGTCGGCATTGCGGAACTGGTCGAGCGCGATCCAGCCTGTGCCGTCCGGCGGGAGCTGGTAGCGGTAGGCGAACCGCCTGGCGATGTTCCACCGGTGTCCGACGGTGTCGCCCATCTCGGCGAGTTCGGCGCGCACGCGTGCGCCGAGCGGCGTGTCCTCGGTGCCCAGGTAGCCGGGGGCGGACCAGAAGTCGTCGACGTAGGTCGGGTCGTAGGCCAGGGGCTGGTCGTTGCTCAGTCCGGCAGTGCCATAGAACTGCTCGTCGTAGCCGAGGAGGTAGTCGGGGTTCTGCCACGCCTTGTCAGGGATGCCGAGCTTCGACACCTCGGCGAACAGGGCATCCTCGGCATCGTCGAGGACCCCGTACGGGTCCCCGCTGCCTCCGGGCATCAGGGCGTCGCGGATCGCGTCGGCCTTGTCGGCGAGGATGAGCTCCGCCGCGGCGCGCCCGTTGAAGTTGTAGCTGTTCGGCGTCGGGACCGCCTGCACCATCGGCACGAAGCCCTCCCAGACGCCGTCGGTGTTCTCCGCCGCACCGATGGTCTGGAAAGACCCCCCGCTCGGGCCGTACAGATAGCCGAAGATCTCGCGGTCGCTGCCGTAGTACTCCGCTGCCACGGTCTCGGCGAACTTCGCTGCCGCGGCGGCGTGACGGTATCCGAGCGACAGAGACGTGTTGCCGGCCTGCACGGCATACCCGCCGCTGGCCAGGGCGAAGCCGACCGCGCGATCCGTCGCCTCCGCGAGATTCGCGCCGGTGAAACTCGTCGGATAGGTGTACTGGAAGAACCGGCCGTCCCACTTCGCCTTGTCAGCCTCCGCATGGAGATAGATCGTGAACTGGATGTTCGTCCCCTCGAAGTGACCCGACACGCGGTGATGCGGCACCGGCAAGGTCTCGTCGCTCTCAACGTCGATGACCGGATTGGCGTATGTCGGGTCGATGCAGTCAGCGCTCACCTGTATCGGCTTTCCGAAGCCAGGGTCGACGCACAGTGCGGGCGCGGCCATTGCAGGCGTGGCCGGCAGCAGAGCTACGGCCACGGCGATCGCCGCACCCAACGCGACGGGTGTGCGGCGAGCGAAGGTGGATCTGTTCACGGATATCCTCCAGCGTCCTCGATGGCTGCCGCGCGTCCATTGCGTTGGCAGACCGCGGCGTGCGGTGTTCTCAGCACACGGCGACAGCGGACGACGCTACGGCGACGCCCAGATGAGGGGCAACGAAGGCGGCCCGTTTTGCGCAACGTGGGCGCTGCGGGCGGGGACGATCCGGGTCGCGTCGCGGTGCACGGCAGCTGGACGAGAGTGCATCAAAGCCGGTGCACCACTCCGAAAAGGTGATGTCCTATCCCCCAAGAATCGCGGAAATCCGGGCCGATCACTGAGGCCAGGACGCTTCTGTGTACCGAGCGTGTACCGGTGGGTCCCACACAGTACACACCGTGCACTCCCCGCACAGTTCGCCAATGAACAGACACGACCCGTCAAGGAGAAAACCCCCGCTCTACCGGGGGTTTTTCTGCGGAGACGGAGGGATTTGAACCCTCGGTCCCCGTGAGGGGACTCCACCTTAGCAGGGTAGATCCGGCGATCCGCGGCCTGCCCGCCGCGTAAGCCGCTCTGCCGCGGAATCACGCGGATTCCAAGCGTCACCAGGCGATTCCCGCGCTTCGGCCGACCGCACGCCTCACACTCTATGCACTCTAGAGTTGCCCAGAATCGGTGCCCTCGGGATGCTCGGGGACACTTGGGGGACACCTGATGTAGAAGTCATTGTGCAATCAACGATGTAGCCGTGGCCGCAATGTAACGCCGGTCACGGGGTCCAGAAGCTCCCGATGCCCTTGCCGATCATGGAGCCGCCGATGACGAGCAGCGGCCCCGTCATGCGACACCACCGCCGAGTTCTCGCCGCACGCGAGCCACCCCGCTCAGAGCGTTCAGCCAGCGGGAACCAGGTGCAGAACGAACGCCTGGACCGGCCACAGCGTCGGCAGCTGCAGGCCCACCTCCGCGAGAACCCGCCCCGCCAATTCGATTTCGCCGGCGGTGAACCATTCCGGTGCGATCCAGCCGTACTCGGCATCGCCGATCTCGCGGCGCACTCGCACGATGTATCGCCGGTCGGGATCGAGCCACGGCATCCGGAGCCGTTCTGCCCGCGCATCCTCGAGACTTGCCACGGTCGCGACGATGACGACCGAGGCGTCCTCCGTCGCGAAGCCGGTGACGCGCCACGCGGGGTCGCGAAGGTCGGCGTGCACGACCCGGCCCGTGTGGATCACGGCGCGCAGCTCTTTGTAGAGCGCCGCGAAGCGCCGGATCGCGGCGGTCTCGGCCTCGTCGCACTCGAGGATGTTCCACTCGAACCCCGCTGAGCCCATGAGGCTCGTCGCCGCGCGGTACGAAAGTGCGGTCGTGCGCCCTGAACTGTGCGACGTCGTGGGGCCTACGTGTGCGCCGACCAGCTCGGGGGGCAGGAGCAGACCCGTCCATCGCTGGATGTCCTGCCGTTCCACTGGGTCGTTCGAGTCGCTGGCCCAGACCCGGTCGCAGAGGTCGAGGATGCCGAGATCGGTGCGCGCTCCCCCGCTCGAGCACGACTCGATCTCGAGCGACGGATGCCGTTCCTTGAGTTCGTGGATCAGGCGGTACACCGCGAGCGTGTGCTCGCGCCCACCGGGCCGACCGCTGTGGGTGGACTCGACGAGGTCGCGGTTGTGGTCCCATTTGATGAAGTCGACGCCGACCTCGCGCACGACGGCGTCGATCTGATTGAGCACGTGCGCGTAGGCGTCGGGATTCGCGAGATCGAGCACGTACTGCGTGCGCCAGGAGAGATCGGGCCCGTGGTCGAGGTGACCGGGGTCGTGGAGCAGCCAGTCCGGGTGGGCGCGTGCCACGTCGGAGTCGAGCGAGATCATCTCGGGCTCGAACCACAGCCCGAACTGCATGCCGAGTTCGTGCACGCGATCGGCGAGCGGAGCGAGCCCGTCTGGCCAGACGTCGGCGTCGATGACCCAGTCGCCCAGGCTCGTCGAGTCGTCGCGGCGCCCCTGGAACCATCCGTCGTCGAGGACGAATCGCTCGACGCCGACGTCTGCGGCCCTCTCTGCGAGTGCAAGCAGGCGAGCCTCGTCGTGATCGAAGTAGACCGCCTCCCACGTGTTGAGGACTAGGGGGCGAGGAGACGACGGATGCTGCTCCCGCGCTCTCAGCCAGGTGTGGGTACGAGCGGCGAGGCCGTCGAGACCCTCCTCGGTTTGCATGAACAGCACACGCGGAGCGGAGTACTCCTCGCCCGGTGCGAGCACGACCTCGCCGGGTCGCAGAAGTTCCCCGCCGCCGATGAGCGTCACGGCGTCCGTGACGCGATCGATGCGATACGTGGCATCGGACGACCAGGCCACGTGAGCCGCCCACGCGCGGCCGCTCTGCCATAGGGGCGGACGCTCGGATGCAATGAGCATCGTGGGCGCGTCGTGCCCGGGCCGTCCGCGCCGGGACTGTCTGAGAGTCGAGCCGGGCGGCATGGCCATCGTGACGGGACGCTTCTCACGCGTCCAGCGGCCGTCGAAAGTGGTGAGAGTGTCGGTGGTCGTCGGCACGGGGAGTGTCGCCTCGAGCCAATCGATCTCGACGGGAGCGGCATCGGCGGCGCCTTCGTGGCGCAGCGCCGCGTCGACCGCGACGACACCCCCCGCCTCGATCCCGATCCGAATCGTGAGCCGCAGGCTCGAGCTCTGATCGAGGGCTGTGACGGTGACGGCGTCATCTCCGCGGTCGAGCTCGACTTCGCGCCAGCGCATGTGATGCAGGACTCCGTCCCTGCGCAGCTGCATCGCTGGGCGACCCGACCAGCCGTCGCCTTCCTGCGGTGCGATCGATAGCTCCCATGCCGCGTCGAGGGTCGCACCGGGCGTCTGGCGCCCGACGCCTGCGGGGATCGCCGCCAGGTCGTCGATGGTGAGGGCTCCAAGCGCATGGCCCCAGTGCAACACCGACGGGAGCCCCGTGGGAGTGGGCGCCATGACGACCGCGACACCGTCCCTTTCCAGGACGAAGGGACCGTCGGGCCTGCCGATGATCGATGCACTGGTGGAGGGGGTGTGCTGTGCCACGGGGTGCCTCTCTGTAGGGCTTGTTCGGCGCTCGGGGCGGAGCCGTCGCGCGCAGAGACGGGTGGGTGCGGAACGGGCCTTCCGCACCCACCCGCCGGTCGGTGAACTCAGCCAATCACTTGACGGTGAGCCGATCGATCGAGAACGTGCCGGCGTTGAAATAGACCAGGACGTCGTGAACGCTCGTAAGCGTCGACGCGTCGCAGCCGAACGTGTCGAGCGGGACCGCGACGATCTGGCTCGTGTTCTCGGGAATCCACGTCCACCCGGACTGGCACCACGACCAGCTCTCGCCGGAGCGGACGGCCACGGCAACTGAGGTCCCGGCGGATGCCGTCGTGATGTCGAACTCGATCGACGCGCGGGTAGACAGATCCAGCGTCGGGTTGTCGGCGGGTGAGCCGAACCACGCGCCGTTCGAGGTCACCTGCAGAGCGGACTCGCCGTCGGTCGCGCCCGCGGGCCCTGTGGAGAGCGCACCAGGGTCGGACTGCCAGTTCGCCGGCGCCCAGCCCTCGACCCCCGACTCCCACGACGCGACCACGACGGGGTCGCCGGGCGCGGGGCGCACCGTGATCGTGAGCGTCGCCGTCGAGGTCGTCACGCCGTTGCCGACGGCATAGGGGAACGCCGCCTTGCCTGTGTAGCCGGGGGTCGGGGTGAAGAGAACGGTGCTGTCCGCGTTCACCTCCAACGAGCCACCGGCGACGGTTGCCGAGGTCTGGCGTCCCGACGCCGCGGGGTCGAGGTCGAGCGTGGACTTCCTGATCGGGATCGACAGCGACACGTCGTTCGCGAGGATGTCGACAGTCGCCGTGGTATCGCGCTGGATCGTCACCGCGTCGTCGTCGGCGATCGTCTGGAGCAGCGTCTTGGCTCCGCTCACGCTGAGCGGGACGAGTTTGGCCTGCGCAGACATGAGCGTGCAGACAGGGCTGGGACAGTACACGGTGAATCCGTCGTAGTCGGAGTACAGCGTGCCGTCATCCTGACGTGATGCCAGCATCCAGTAGAGGGTGCCGTCGACTCCCGTGAGACGGATCGTCTCGAGCCACTTCTTGTACGTGGGCATACGGGTGGCCTTGTCCATGACGCCGAACTCGCCGAGGTACACCGGCTTGCCGATCTTCGCGGCGGCGCGTGCGTGTTCGGTGATCCAGCCCGTGCCCCAGTCGACCGTCGTCTTCCAGTGGTCGGGGTACAGGTGCATCGACATCCAGTCGATGTTCTTCAGCGAGGCGAGCGCGATGGTGTCGACGCCGTCCGCGCAGTTCTCGCCGAAGCCCGGCCCGTAACCTGATGCGCCGTACTTCTGCGTGAGCGTCCATTGCGAGTCGGGCCGGCAGAAGAAGCCCTCGTCACCGGCGGAGAGAAGGTGGTTCTTGTCGATGGACTTCACATACGTGCTCATCTCATTCGCCCACCCGGTGATGGTGGACGTGTCGCAGGTCCCGTTCGGGTAGACGCCCGCGCTCGTGCAGCGGGGCTCGTTCGCCAACTCCCACGAGAGGATCGTCGGGTCGTCCTTGTACATGACCCCTGTGATCGAGTTGGTGCGGTTGAGCAGCGTCTCGATCCAGCTCTTGAACCACGACTTGATCGTCGGGTCGGTGTAGAAGTCGGCGTGCTCGTCGAGTCCGGCCCACCGGACGTACTGGTCCATGCCGCCGAACGCGTTCCAGTTGTTTGTGAACGGGATGACGAGCTTGAGCCCGCGCTCGCCTGCCTCGGCGATCGCGTAGTCGAGCTTCTGGAGCCCGTCGGCACCGGTGTTGACAACGGGCTTGCCTGCCGCGGCATCCCACGCCTGGTACCAGACGCCCTCGAAGTTCTGGTGCACGGAGCCCGTGCCGTCGGGGTTCTGGTAGTCCTGCGACCCCCAGGTGCGGATGGCGTCGAAGCCGGCGGCCTTGGCGTCGTCGAGCACGGCGTCGACCATCGCAGGGGACTTGTAGCCGAGGTAGTAGTTGTTGGTGCCCGCGAACTCGTAGGTCTTGCCGGCGAGCTGCAGCTGAGAGCCTTTCGCCTTGATGAACTGCGACGCGGGCGCCGCACTCGCAGGCGTGGCGACGCCGACGAGTGCTGCTGTTGCGACGCCCAGGGCCATGAGCGCCGCGGTGATGCGTGTGGTGCCTCTACTCCGTGAGGGAGTCATCTTCGATCTCCTTGATGCAGGAGCCCGCGACGGATGCCGCGAGCTGGGGCCGGCGCGCCCGTGCGGACGTCCGGGGTCGAGTCGCGGTGGCCCGACCGCGACCCTGGTCAATGCGAGCGCGCCTCCGAGACGTGCGCCATCAGCGGATGCGCGGCGTCGAGTGCTGCGAGCGCCGCCGCGCCGTCGAGTCCCGTGCCGTGTGCCGCCTCGAAGATCGTGTCGGGGTGCGACGCGCTGATGATCTGTTCGAAGCGGTCGCGGACGAGAGGCGAGCGGAACACTCCACCGATCGCGCTCACGGCGGGCCGCTCAGTCGATTCGATGCCGACGCGTCGCAGGGCCGTGGTCACCGAGAGGGCGAGTTCCGCCGCTGCCGCGCGGCAGATGTCCGCTGCCGTTGCGTCGTCGCCGGCGAGCTCGGAGACCGTCTCGGAGAACGACGCGACGATCCGCACGCGGTCGGCGTCGCCCTGCAATGCCATGTATGCGTCCTCGATGTCGGTCCAGCGCTCACGGAGCCGGTCGGTCAGGGGGGTCGCAGGCCCGCGGCCGTCGTAGCCGCGCATCGCGGCATCCAGCCCGGCTCGGCCGATCCAGTACGCGCTGCCTGCATCGCCCATGATGTTGCCCCACCCGTCGACACGCGCGACGGTGCTCGCGCCGACGGCGAGTGTGACGACGCCCGTGCCCGCCGCGACGACGGCGCCGCGGCGATCCCCTAGCGTGCCGAGGAATGACGTCACGGAGTCGTGGGCCAGGAGCACACGTTCGGGGGCGACGTCGTCGAGCAGCGCGCGCAGGAGCGAAGCGTCTGCGTCCGGGGCGGTGAGGCCGCTGGTGCCGGTCGAGACGACCGACACCGGGCCGCCGAGCTCTCGCGCAACGTGCCGGACAGACTCTGCGAGCTGTGGCAGGAGCGGTTCGTGTGTGCGCACGCCCGGCAGGACGAACTCTACGGGCTCGCCGATGCCGCCCGAGCGCACCTTGGTGCCGGTCTGGCCCGCGTCGACCGCGAGCGTCAGGCGTCCCGTCATGCTGCGTGCTCCCATGCCCGGAATGCCTCTGCGATGTATGAGCCCGCGGGCTTTCCGTAGGGGCAGTAGTCGTCGTTCAGATGCGCCTCCTCGCGTGAATAGAGCGTCGCGGGCCAGTCCCACAGCATGAGCCCACGGAGCCACGGCCGGGCGCGGCACGCGCGGAACATCTCCTCGTAGTAGCGCAGCTGCTCGGCACCGGACGGGGCACCGGCGAGGTTCCAGTCGTTCGGAAGGTCAGGTGACCCGACGCGCGAGGGGCATCCGGCCTCCATGAAGAAGAAGGGCTTGCCTTCCCGCTCGACGGCTCGGCCGACGCGGTCGAGCTGGTCGTCCCAGTCGTCGACGGGGTAGTAACCGCTCGACGACATGACGTCAACGGCATCCCACCATGTGAGCCGGTCTTCCTGGTACTTGTCGCAGTTGTACGTGATGAGGCCGTCGTAAACCCCGCGGACGTCCGCGATGAGGGCCCGCCACAGCGCCTCCTGCCCGTCGGCGCGCACCATCTCGCAGCCGATGCAGAGCATTTCGCACCCTTCCGCCTGCGCGATCCGGGCGGCGTGCAGGATGAACCTCCGGTACGAAGCGAACCATTCGGTCCAGGTCGGCTCGTTCGGAACGTCCTGGTCGAAGAACCCGATGTAGGCGCGCCACGTGCCGTCCGAGACGTTGACGACGGGCTTGAGGCACACCTTGAGCCCCAACGCGTGGGCACGGCGGACAGCATGAACGATCTCGTCGTCGCCGACCGCGGGGCCATCCTCGAAGGGGATGTCGGTTGAGAAGATGTGCTCCTGCTCGGCGGCGTACGCGAGCGCCGTCCAGGTGACGCCGTGCTCGGCCATGAGGCGCATGGACTCGTCGGCTTCGGGGGTCGTCCACGTGCCGCGCGTGCCGACCCAGCCCCACGTCATGCCGAGGACGGGTTCCGCGAGCGCGTCCGCGGCCGTCACGAGGCCACCAGCTGGTTGGCCGAGCGGAAGACGAGAGGATCGGCCGCCTGGTCGGCGTCGAGGCTGTCGAGTCCGCGGACGCGGAACGTCGTCGACTCCCCCGGCAGGAGCGTCACGAGGCCCTCGTCGACCGTCGCGTCAGGGTCGAGTCGATCGACGTTCAGCACGAGGTCGCGCGTGAGGCCCTCGCTCGTCACCGTCACGACCTGCTCGTCGCCGTCTCGCGTCACGGCGACCGACAGTCGCGGTGCCGCGAGGGCGCTGTCACGCGCCTCGGAGAAGAACGAGAAACCCCGCACGCTGCCGACTTCGGCGACGAGCAGCTCGTCCGCCGGATCGATCGCCGTCGCGATCTCGGCCGGGATGGCGATTGTCAGCGACGAGCGCGCCAGGATGGCGACATCCGTCCGGAACACGTCGAGGATGCCGCCGTCGTATCGCCGTCTCGTGACGACGAGCTCGCCCGTCCACGGATCGTCGGTGTCGTTCCCGACGATGACGGCATCGCGGTCGTCGCGAGGCTGGATGGTGACGACCCGCGACGCGAACGCGTTGCGCAGCGCGAAGTACAGCGGCTTCTCGCGCCCATCGCCGTCGATCGCCGCCCAGGAAGTGACAGGCCAGCAGTCGTTGAGCTGCCACACGATCGCACCCGACGTGTGCGGGGCGTGCGAGCGGAAGTGGTCGAGTGCGAAGCCGACGGCATTGGCCTGGTTGAGCTGCATCGCCCAGTGCCACGTCGCCATGTCGCTCGGCACGCGGTGGTGCCGCACGAGCCCACCCGTGAGCTTGACGTTGCCGTCGATGGCCTTCTGATGCGCAATCATGCCGGGCGATTCCGGTGTAAGCGGGTCGTCGTGGAGCGCGCGCTCGAGGGTCGACCAGTTCGGCGGCCCCTGCCAGCCGAACTCGGCGACGAACCGCGGCGTGTGCTCGCGATACGTCGCCCAGTCCTTGCGGTTCCACTGCTCCCACAGGTGGTTGGTCCCGTGCGTCTCGGCGTTGGGGTGCACGCCCTCGTCGCCGGGGCTGAAGGGGCTCCCGGGAGCGTAGGTCACGTGCGGCGACAGTTCGGCGACGATCCCCGGGAGCAGGTCGTAGTAGTAGTGAGCGCCCCAGGTCTTGCCGTCGAGCCGTTCCTTCCAGCCCCAGTCCTCATATCCCCACAGGTTCTCGTTGTTCCCCGTGAAGAGCACGAGCGACGCGTGGTGTGCAAGGCGCGTAACGTTGTCGCGGGCCTCGGCCTCGATCTCCGAGCGCAGCGGCTCCTCCTCGGGGTAGGCCGCGCACGCGAAGAGGAAGTCCTGCCACGTGAGCAGGCCGAGCTCGTCGCACAGGTCGTAGAAGTCGTCGGATTCGTAGATGCCGCCGCCCCAGACCCGCACGAGGTTGATGTTCGCGCGTGCCGCCTGCCGAAGGCGACGCTCGTAGCGGACCCGGTCGACACGCGTGAAGAGCGCGTCGTCAGGGATCCAGTTGACGCCCTTGACCCACACCGGTACCTCGTTGACCAGCAACTGGAAGGGCCGACCGGCGGCATCCTTCTCGGTGTCCCATCGCGCGGTCCGGAAGCCCACACGGCGCACCGCCGAGTGCACGGCCTGCTCGGCGGCGGAGAGCCGCACCGCAACGTCGTACAGCGGCTGCGCCCCGTAGCCGATGGGCCACCAGAGTTCGACGTCATCGACGTCGACCCGTACGACTGCTTCTTCCTCGTCGGCCGCGAGAGTCGTGCGCGCAGTGACGCCGGCAACGTCGACTTCGATTTCGACTTCTCCCGCGCTCGCGCGCTCGACGAGCGCGCGAGCGGTGAGGACTCCGCCGCCGTGCGCCGGCTCGGCGTGCACGAGGACCCGCGCGAGCCGCGCGCCGGACCATGACTCGAGCCGCACGGGCTTCCAGATGCCGCTCGTGTAGGTTGCGATCCCCCAGTCCCAGCCGAAGCTGCACGCGGATTTGCGGATCGCCTCGTACGGCAGGGCGTAGGGACGCTCGCGTGCGCCGAGCACAAGGCTCTGCTCGTTCGCATACCGCACGGGGCTGCGGAACGCGACGACGAGCCGGTTCGCCCCGGCGTGCAGCAGCGGTGCGACGTCGAAGCGGTGGACGCGATGCTGATCCGCGACGTCGCCGAGCACGCTGCCGTTGAGCGTCACCGTCGCAACGGTGTCGAGGCCGTCGAAGACGAGGTCGTGGCGCTCGGCGGCGGCGATCTCGGCATCCGTCAGATCGAAGGTGGTCTCGTACGTCCAGTCGACGAGCCCGATCCAGGAGAGGGCCGCCTCATTCTCGTCGAGGTAGGGGTCGGGGATCAGGCCCGCGGAGAGCAGGTCGGTGTGCACGGTGCCGGGAACGGATGCCGTCACGACGGTGCCGGCGATCGAATCGGGCACCGGGCCCGCGGCGGCCGTCACGGTCCACCCCGCGGTCAGGTCGCGCGCAACGAGAGGGGTCGGGTTGTCGGTTGTGATGAGGGTCATTTGACGGCTCCGGCCACGAGGCCCTTGTAGATCCAGCGCTGAAGGAAGACGAATGCGATGACGGTGGGGACGATGACGAGGATGGTCGCGGCGGCGATGACCTCCCATTGGGCGCCGAACGGGCCCTTGAAGCGGAAGAGCGCCGTCGAGATCAGACTCTCCGACTGCAGGTATAGGAAGGGCAAGTAGAACTCGTTGTAGATCGCGATGCCCTTGATGATGACGACGGTCGCGATAGCGGGCTTGAGCAGCGGGAGGATGACGCGCCAGTAGATCGTCCAGCGATTGGCGCCGTCGAGCATGGCGGCTTCGTCGAGCGAGACGGGAATGGACTGCATGAACTGGATGAAGATGTAGATCGCGATGATGTCGGTGCCCATGAAGAGCAGGATGAGCGCGGCCTTCGTGTTGAAAAGGCCAAGACCGTTGATGATCTGGAAGGTCGCGACCTGGCTGGTGACGCTCGGGATGAGCGTCGCAATGAGGAAGAGCGCCATTACGAGCGCCTTGCCCCGGAAATGGAACCGGTCGATCGCGTATGCCGCCATCGACCCGATGAGGATCGTGCCGACGAGCGAGATCACGAGGACGATTGTCGTGTTGACGAAGCCGGAGAGCATGTCGCCCTGCTGGAACGCCGTGACGAAGTTGTCGAAGTTGAACCAGCTCTGCGGGAGCGTCAGGGGGCCGGTCGTCGCATACTCCTGCTTGGTCTTGAAGCTCGCGAACAGGAGCACCGAGAGTGGGAGCAGCACGACGATCGTCGCGAGGATGAGCGAGGCGTACTTCCCGATTCCGGGCAGTGTGCGTTTCATGACAGGTCGACCTTCTCGTCGGGGAATGCCTTCCGCTGGATCCAGGTGACGAGCAGCACGATCACGAGCAGCACGACGGCCATCGCCGAGGCGAGACCCACTTGGCGGAAGTTGAATGCGGTCTGCATCGTCTGGATGACGAAGGTCGCCGTGCCGTTGGCGCCGGTCGTCATGATGTAGGGGATCTCGAACACGGAGAGGCTTCCCGCGACCGCGAGGATGAACGACAGACCGATGATGCGGCGGATCCCGGGGAAGATGATGTTGACGAACTGCTGCCAGCGGCTCGCGCCGTCGATCTGCGCCGCTTCGTACAGCTCGGCGGGGATCGACTGGATCGCACCCAGGAAGAGCACGAAGTTGAGGCCGGTGTAGCGCCACACCGACGTGCCGGCGAGGGAGAAGTTCGCGATCGACGCGTCGCCGAGCCACTGCGGCGGATCGGTCACGCCGACCCACGACAGGAGCGTGTCGAGCGTGCCTCCCGGCTGGAAGAAGTAGAGGAATACGAATCCGATCGCGACGCCGTTGATGAGGTAGGGGAAGAAGATGACGCCACGGAAGAAGTTCGAGAAGCGCGTGCTGAAGCTGAGGAGGGTTGCGAAGTACAGCGCGATCGCCATCTGGACGAAGGACCCGACGAAGTAGTACAGGCTGACGCCGAACACCGCGAAGATGCGCGGGTTGGTGAAGACCTCGATGTAGTTGTCCAGGCCCACGAAGTCGCCCATGGGGCCGAGGCCCCGCCACTCGTGGACCGAGTACCACATCATGTTGACAGCGGGCACATACGTCAGCAGCAGGAGCAGCCCGACGGCGGCTGCGATGAACAGGTAGGGCGTGACTCGGGCGAACCGGCCGCGGCCAGCGGGACCCGACCCGCCGGCGCTGGCGCGCCCGCCCTTCTTGCGGCGCTTGCGCGCCCCGGCGTCGATCGACTCGCTGAGGGGGCCGGAGATTCCCGCACGAAGTGGTGCGTTCGTCGAGACGGACATGGACTTCTCCTCTGATGGGACTCCGACCCCCTCAGGGGTCATGGTGATTCGATGGACCCGCGCCGTACGCGGGCAGGGGATCAGCCGGCGAGCTCGCTCACGGCCGCGCCCCACTGCTCGTTGAGCTGGGCGAAGAACGAGTCCTTATCGCCGTCGGCCTGACCGCGGGCGATGTCGACGATCTTCTGGCGGTAGATGTTGCCCCACACGTCGACCTGCGACTGGTCGGCAATGTTGTTGAGCAGACCCTCCTCACCCTCAGGAGCAGGAGCGGCCTCGATAAGCTCGACGCTGTTCTCCGAGAGGGACCCGAGGTTGGCGGGAAGCGACGCCGAACGGAGTGCCGAGATCATGCCCTGCGACTCGGTGAAGCCCGAGTCCTCGAGCAGCCAGTTCATCCACGCCTCGGCCGCCGCCTTGTTGGACGAGTTCTTGTTGATCGCGATGTTGTAATCGCCGCCGATCGTGGCGTACTGCGTACCGTCGTCCGCCGTGGCCGGCCACGCCATGAAGCCCACCGCGCTGGGGTCGACGCCCGCGTCCTCGGCCGCAGCCTGGAACTGCGAGATCGCCCACGAGCCGAGCACCATGGTCGCGATCTTCCCGGTCGCGAAGTCGCCCTTCGACTGCTCCCAGTTGGTCGTCAGCGGGTCCTCTTCGCTCAGGCCTTCGTGCACGATGTCGTACAGAAGCCCGTCGATGGCGTAGACGTCGTTGCCCTCCGTCCACGGCGACTCGTCGTGAGCCATCTCGTTCTGCGCCTCGGCGTTCCCGGAGACGGCGCCGACGTTCGAGAACCACTGCCCACCCAGAGGCCAGCCGTCCTTATAGTTCGTGTAGAGGGGTGTCGCGTCGGTGTTGTCGGCGATGAGCTCGAGGTCGGCGAGGAACTCATCGGCCGACTTCGGCAGCTCGGTGATGCCGGCGTCCTCCCAGACGGCCGTGTTGTACAGGACGCCATTCGCGTTGCCGCCGAGAGCAATGCCGTACTGCTCGCCGTCGTAGCTCGCGGGAGCCTGGAATCGGTATGTCTCGGCCAGCTCGTCCACGGTGCCCAGCGACTCGAAGAAGTCGGGGAACTGGTCGGCCGAGACGCTCGGCGGGATCATCAGGACGTCGCCGTACCCGTTCGGGCTGCTCATGCGGGTCTTGACGTCGTCGGCGTAGCTCGTGATCGCCTCGACCTTGACGTTGACGTCGGGGAACTCCTTGTTGAACTCCGCGACGTACGTCTCCCAGGTGCCGTCCGTCTCGAGGTCCGTGCGGTTCGTGAGGAACGTGATGTCGCCGCTGGGCTCGCCCGAGTCCGAGTCGCTGGATCCTGTGCCCGAGCACGATGTCAGCGCGAACGTCGAGACCGCGGCCAGAGCGACAAGGCCGAACACTGCCTTGCGAGGTGCCATGTGATTACTCCCTTGTATGTGTCCCCGGTGCTCGGCGCGGGACGTTCCGCGCCTCGGGGTTCGGGATGTCAGCGTAGGACAAGTCGAACGTGATGTAAAGCGCTTTAGTTTGCTATGTCCCGAAATGTCCGGTGGCCCCGAACCTCGGTGCTGCCCGACGATCCGCGGCTGTTGGGCGCACTCCGTGAGCACACCGGGGATCGGATGTCGGTGAAATGTCCTACGTCGTCATCGGCGATATCATCGGATCGTCGACCCCAACGAGGAGGACTCATGACCGTGCAGCAGCGCGCCACCCTGGACGACGTCGCGCGGCTCGCAGGCGTGAGCGCGAAGACCGTTTCGCGCGTCTATTCGCACCGGGACAAGGTCGCCCCACAGACTGTCGAGCGGGTGCTGAGCGCCGGCAAGCGGCTTCGCTTCCGACCCAACACCATCGCGCGTACGCTGCGCCGAGGAGGTGCCTCGTCGACCGTCGGGTTCATCATGGGAGAGCTGCGCAATCCCTTCTACTACACCATCGCGGCGGGCATCGAGAAGGAGCTCGCCGGCGCCGGCTACACGCTCGTCGTCGCGACGACGGACGACTCGGAGGAGGGCGAGGAACGCGTCGCCGACACGCTCCTCGCCCAACGGGTCGGCGCGCTGATGCTCGTGCCGGTCGGCGAGGACCAGTCCTACCTGGAAGGTGAGCGCCAGCTTGGCACACCGGTCATCGCGATCGACCGCCCGGCGCGGAACCTCGTTGCGGACGCAGTCGTGCTCGACAATCGCGCCGGCGCGTACGAGGCGACGCGCCACCTGCTGGGGCACGGCCATCGCCGCATCGCCTACGTGTGCAATCCCGCATCGGTCTACACGCAGACGGAGCGCTGCCGCGGCTATCGCGAGGCCATGGCCGAGTCGGGGCTCACTGATGCGCGGCTGGAGATTCTCCTCGACGACACGTCGGTGCCGCCAGACGTCGTCGTGCGCCAGCTGCTCGAGCGGGAGGACCCCCCGACCGCGATCTTCGCAGGCAATAACCGTATGTGCGTCGGCGCCCTGCGCGCGATGCGCGATGTCGGGGCGACTCCCGCGCTCATCGGTTTCGATGACTTCGACACGGCGGACATCCTCGGGGTGACGGTTGTGACCCACGATCCGGTCGAGCTCGGGCGGCGCGCGGCGCAGCTCGCGATCGAGCGGATGGCCGATCCTGCGGGTTTCACGACCCGCATTGAGCTGCCTACGCGTCTTCTCGTGCGCGGGAGCGGAGAGCGTCCGCCGGCTTCGTGAGGCTCGCGAGGGCACCACCAGCCTTGAGGATCCGCTTCACCGAGTGGATGGTGCCGGACCGATCGACGCGCGGGCACGCAGTCGCGGAGTCGAGTCGAGGAAGGCCCCCGGCTGGGCACCGTCGACGACGTCGAACAATCGCCTCGCCACATGTGCCCCGAACGCGACGATATCGTGGCTCAGCGCGCTGAGCGCCGGGTATGTGTGCTCGCACAGCACGGAGTCATCCCACGCGATGATCGAGAGGTCGTCTGGAACCCGCAGGTCGCGCTCGAGCGCAACAGTGAGCCCTGCCACAGCCATGACGTCATTGTCGTAGATGAATCCGGTCGGCGGGGCATCGCCGTCGAGCGCCGCGCGCGTGGCCCGCGCCCCCTCGTCGGGCGTGTAGTCCGTGCGAAGCAACACCCCCTGAAGGCCGAGAGAACTCACCTCGTCCACGAAGGCGTCGTCCCTGATGCGCGTGTGCGCGAGATGCTCCAGACCGGCGACGCGTGCGATCCGACGATGACCTCGGTCCGCGAGTTCGCGCACAGCCTCGCGCATCGATGCCGCGTCATCTGTCCACACGCTGGTCAGTCCGCCGGCGAGGCTCGGATCGCCGACGATCACGACGGGCAGGGCCGCCGGCATTTGGAAGGCGCGGACTCGCGGGTCGTCCACCTGGAGGTCGACGAGGATCACGCCGTCGACCCGGCGACCGCGCCGCCACGCCTCGTGCGTCGCCCGCTCCTGCTCGGCGCCGGGCACCACCTGTAGCAACAACCCGAAGCCACGCTGCGCGAGCTCAGACTCGAGCCCAGCGAGGAACTTCATGTAGAACGACTCGACCCCGAGATTCTGCGGATCCCGGGCGAGCACCATGCCGAACGTGTCCGTTCGCGCTCCGGCGAGCGACCGCGCGGCGCTGGCCGGAGCCCAGCCCAGCTCGTCGGCGACTTCCAGCACGCGCTTCCGCGTCGCCTCGGAGACGCCCTTACGACCGTTGAGCGCGAACGAGACGGCGCCGATCGACACCCCCGCGCGCGCAGCGATATCGCTGATCGTGACGCGTGAACCCGGCGTCCCTGGCTCGGAGACCACGTAGTGAACCCTACCGTCGCTCGCGCACGTAAAGCGCTAAAGCGCTTTATGTATGATGGTCGCCGCGCACCTCGAGAGGAATCCATGATCATCGAATTGGCCAACACGCCGCGCGACTATTCGTGGGGATCGACCACCGGCATCCCGGAGTTCCTCGGCATCGAGCCCGATGGGCGCCCCCAGGCCGAGCTGTGGCTCGGCACTCATGCGGGGTCGCCGGCTCGCGCGGTGCGCGTCGCACCCGACCGCGAAGAACGCCATCCGACGCTGTCGGACTGGTTGCACGCGCACCCTCATCTGGCGGGAGCGGATGCCGCGGCCGCAGGTCTCCCGATCCTGCTCAAGCTCCTCTCCGCCGACTCCCCGCTCTCGCTCCAGGTGCACCCCACGCCCCAGCAGGCGCGCGCCGGATTCGACGAGGAGAACGCGCGCGGCATCCCGATCGGTGATCCCGCGCGCAACTATAAGGATCCGTTCCCGAAGCCCGAGATCATCGTCGCCGTGAGCCGGCGCTTCGACGCGCTCTGCGGGTTCCGGCCAGCGGACGAGGTTTCTGCGATCATGGCCGAAATCGAGGAGCACGATGTGCCGGCCACTGGCGCTCTGCGAGAGATCCTCGCCGACCCGACGCGTATCGGCGACGCCTTGGCCTGGTTGCTCTCCGGCGCTCCTGAGGCAGCTGAATGTGCGGTCTCCGTCGAGTCGTTCGCGCAGAAAGAGGTAGCTGCGACCTCGCCGTCGGCTCCGTCGTGGGCCACTGTCCGCGAGATCGCGGCTCACTACCCGGGCGATCCCGGAATCGTCGTAGCGCTGCTCATGAACCGTGTGTCGCTCCGCCGCGGACAGGCGCTCTTCGCTCCTGCCGGGATACTTCACGCGTATCTCAGCGGCGTCGGCGTGGAGCTCATGATCGCAAGCGACAACGTGGTACGGGGCGGCTTGACCCCTAAACACATCGACACCCTCGAGTTGCTTCGATTGCTCTCCTTCGAGCAGCAGCCTCCCGAGCTGCTCGAAGCCCGACGCGTAGCCCCCGGCCTCGTCGCGTACGAACCTCCAGCGCCCTTCGCCCTATGGGCCGCAGACTCAGCCCAGCCCGACCTGCAGATCCCGCTCGCGGGACCCGCACTCGCGCTCATCGAGGGAGCGGACGTGACCCTGGAGTCGCCAGACACCTCGCTCACCCTCCCCCGCGGTGGGGCTGGCTTCATCTCCCCAGATGAGTCCCCGCTGACGGTGCATGGTTCCGGCCTGCTCTGGCTCGCGGTAACGAGCGCAAACTCCGACGCCCGCCACTGAGACGGCCCTCGAGCGCCCGAACTGCGTCACTTTGGGCCTCTACTGCGCGCGCGAGAATCAACCGGATGAAGCCGCCACTCGATCGCCGACCACGATGGGATCGCTGCTAACGAATAGACCTGGGGTCGTACTGGTCGTGCAGCATGCGCATGTGCTGACTCAGCAGTTCGATCATGGCTTGGGTTCCGGGTGAGAGGCTGTCGGGGTCGCGCGTGATGACCGCGAAGGTCTCGACGAGGGGCGGATCGAGGCTGACCCAGTGGAGTCTCTTGGTGTAGCCAAGCGCCTCTGCCACGGGCACTGAGACGACAGCGCCAGCGACTCCACTGGCCGCTATCTGAAGCGCGGCGACGCCTGTTTCCACCTCGATGTCGGGGACCAGGCTGCTTCCCGCTCGTTGGGCGCGACTGCTGAGCTGCCGGCGCGTGGGATCCGTCTGCGCCCAGCCCGAGTCGGGTAGCACGAGCGGACGTTCGAGCAAGCCCTGAACGGTGACGGGACGCGCCGTGGCGGCCGGATCGACGTGGAAATACGCGGCTTCGCAGGACCAGAGCGCGTCGCCGATCGTGAGACCGCGCGCGTCGATCGGCAGAGCGACGACGCCTGCCTCGAGCTTGCCGGTTCGCACAGCGTCCGCAATCTGGGCTGAGTTGGACCCGATCACGCGAACATGGATGTTCGGGTGCAAGGTCCGGAATGCGGGGATAAGGCCGGAGAGCACGAACGGGCCGCTGTTGAACATGCCGAAGGACACCGTGCCCTCCTCGCGATCGCGGATTCCGGAGACCGAGTCCACCGCCGCTGCATAGTCGCCCGCGACCTTGCGAGCATGCGGCAAGAATCTCTCGCCCGCCTCCGTGAGCCTGGTCGAACGCTGCGCCGCGGGCGAACGGGCCCGCCGAGAGGACCACGCGGATCCCGGGGTGGCGCTCGCTCACGTCCTCGTGGAGGATGCGGAACTTCTCGAGATAGTCGTCGCCGTGGTTCTCGTTGCCGAGTCCGATGTATCGCAGCTCGAACGGCTCGGGGTGTCCGGCTTCCGCGCGCAGCGCAGCCCACGCGTTGGTCGCGGGATCGCCGGTGGCCCAATCGATCAAGTCCTGGATGTCCTGGCGGAGCTGAGCGAACTCGGCACCGGTGGTATCGAGACTCTGCTTGCTGCGGAACTGGCAGCTGATCCCCGCGGAGACGACCGGCATCGCGGCGATGCCGAGGTCCTCGCACAGCAGGAAGTACTCGTAGAACCCGATCTGATGCGACTGGCTGTAGTCGCCGTCGGGAGTGCGCAGCGCCCAGAGGTTGAAGTCCGGCACGCGCGTGTGCAGCGGCCCGACGGTCTTCTTCCAGTCGTACGCGTTTCCGTCGCCGATGCCTTCGACCACGCAGCCGCCCGGGAAGCGCATGAAGGTGGGGTTCAGGTCCCGGAGTGCCTCGACCAGGTCCCGGCGGAACCGGCCCTGCGACCACTTCGGATCGCCGGCGCCCCAGTGATCGGCGTGAACGAGCGAGACTTCGTCGATGTCGACGTATCCGGCGCCCGACAGGTCGAGCCGAAGCAGCGCACGCGCGTCCCGGGTCGGCCCGATCAGTGCCTCGACCCGATGCCACCCCTCGTCGCTCGGCAGCGCGACCTCGACGGCCTCGATCACCTCGCCGTCAGCGACGAGGCCGACCTGCAGCATCCCGTCGAACGCCTCCGCTCTCACCCACGCGGAGAAGATCGCCGCGGTTTCCGATCGCGCCGTTATCGCCGGGACCGGCCCCGGTCCGTCCGGCTGGTATCCGTAGTTCTCGACCTGCGCGTGCGAGCGCGTCGTGGTCAGTCGCGCATATGTGCCGCCGTCGCGCAGGGCGCTTTCGGTGCGCGCCTCGAGCTCGCCCGCGCGGAGGTACCAGTGGCGGGTCTGGTCGAGCACGCGACGCGGGTGGCGCTTGAGGGCCATCGGATCAGTTCGTTGTGCAGACGGCGATTCAGGTAGATGCCCTCGAAGCTGTGATTGGCCACCATGTTCGCGTTCAGCCCGCCGTCGAGCGACCGGTTCAGGTCTTCGTAGAACAGCCCGAACAGCGTGGGGCTGACGGCCTTCGTCGCGGTGGCGGCGTCGGCGGTGAGCCGGAGGTGGGTCGTGTCGTCGGTCACGCGCTGACCCGTTCCCGCCGAGGTGAGTACGCCTCGAGTTGACGGAGGAAGGCGTTGTGCTCGGCCTGACGCGCGTAGTCGGCGCTGTCGCGCACGCACGAGGGACACCAGTGCCCGCCTGTGAGCACCAGGCGGGGGCTGCCGGCGAAGACATGCCCGAGCGCGCACCGCCACACCAGCGGAGTGGCCACATCGCCGGTGCGCACGTCGGGCGAGACCAGCCAGCCGCCGCGGAACCGCGCGGCGCCCCTCATCACGTCGGCATCCCACGCCTCTCTGGGCAGCGACTCGTCGTAGCCGTGATCGAGCAGGGTCACCTCGCGCGAGGGCGTCGGGGCCACGAACGTCGACCAGTCCCCGATCGACTCCCACTCCGCGCGCGAGCCGAAATGGGCGGCGATCTCGTCAGTGCGGCCTGCCCGAATGGCGTGCATCGTGCCGCGCGGCCTTCGGGTCAGGGGCCGCATCACGAAGTTCTTCACGATCCACGGCGGCACGCGGCCCGCGTTGCGCACGGCCGGCGGCAGCGAGGCGATCGCCCGGGCCAGCGTCGCGGCGAACGAATCTCGACGGAACGGGACGAGGCGCTCCAGCGCGTCGCTGTCGGAATACCAGTGGCCGTGGAAGTTGCCGGTGGCGAACCAGTTCCGGTCGTACCAGCGGCGCACATCGGCCACGCCCATCCCTGCGCTGATCGCGAGCTGAAGTTCCCAGTTCGTCAATCGCCAGTCATCACCACCGCCGATGTTGTAGATCCCGCCCCAGAACTCCTCGGGCACGTCCACGGCGCTGACACCGGCGAGCAACCGCGCCGAGTCCTCGACCGAGACCCACTCCATGACTCCGGTAAACGGGGAGTGGGTCATGATCGGATCCCGGATCTCCAGCATCCCGGGGTGGAAGATCCCTGTCTGGCGCAGCCACGCCCAGCGGGGCAGACCCGATTCGACGAGCAGCTTCTCGGCGACGATCTTGGTCTGGCCGTATTCGTCGAACTGCGAGACGCGCAACGGATCACCGACCCGTCCCCAGTGGCGCGGCTCCTGCCGGTCGCCGGTCTCGGCCACCGACCCAATCCCTACCACCGCCACAGCACCGGGGTCAGGCAGCGCCATGACCGCAGCGATGATGTTCTGCATGCTCCCGATGTTCACCCGGCGTGCCAGCGCCGGATTCTCGTCCGCGATCGGCGAGACGACCGCGCCGACGTGCAGCACGACGTCAACGCCATGCACCGCTCGCGCGACGTCCGCCGGATTCGTCAGGTCGCCGTAGAACGGCTCGATGTTCTCCGCATCCGCGAACTCGTCGAACACCGCGCGGTCGGCCGCGCCCGGCAGAGCGAACGCGCGCACCCAGAACTCGGGCCGGTTAAGGAACTCGCGAAGCGTCGCCCTTCCCCAATTGCCGGCCGCGCCGGTCAGCAGCACGGTGCGCTGGCCGGTCGACGGTGTCGATGTGCCCGCGGTGCTCATGCGTCAGCGGCCGAGTGGCTGAGCGAAATCAGCTGCTCGAGGGCTTCGTCGGGAATCTCCACCCCCGGGAAGCGTGCGAACTGGCTCATCGGCATCGATTCGACCATCTTGAGCATCTGGGCGTTCTCCTCGGCGGCTTCCAGCTGCTCCGGGGTCGCGTTCGCCATCATCGCCTGCATCATGGCCGGTCCGACGATCGGGTGCCCGAACCACTCGCCCACGGTGGAGTCCAGTCCGAGGGGCTGCGGCCGATCGACGTCGCCATCCAGCTGCAGCGCGCCCATAGCGACGATGTCGTCGGCGGAACGGCCTATCTGGACCTCATAGGATCCCGGCTGCACCCACCAGCGGTGACCCGAAACATCCCAGTACGCGAACGCTCGGCGCTCCAGCGGCAACTCCACCGTGGTCGATTCGCCCGCCTCCAGGTGCACCTTCGTGAATGCGCCCAGCTCGCGCACCGGCCGGCGCACGGGCGCCGCATCCGGTGCGACGTAGACCTGCATCACGTCCGAACCGGCGGCCGAGCCCGTGTTGCGGACGGTCAGACGTACGACCGCGGTGTCGGCACCGGTTGCCTCGACACTCAGATTCTCGTAGGAGAACGTCGTGTAGCTCAGGCCGTGGCCGAAGGGGTAGCGCACCTCTCGGTTCGTCGAGGTGTAGTGACGGTAGCCGACGAACACGCCCTCTCCGTACCGGGAGACCCGGTTCTCGCCGGGGAAGGTGAGGTACGCGGGCGTGTCGGTCAGCCGCAGCGGAATGGTCTCGGCGAGCCGACCCGACGGGTTGGTCGCACCGGTGAGCACATCGGCGAGCGCGCCGCCGACGGCCTGGCCGAGCGACCAGCCCTCGACGATCGCGTCGACCTCGTCGTGCCAGGGCTCGAGCGAGACCACGCCGCCGTTCTGCAGCACGACCACGGTGCGCGGGGCAGCCTTCGCGACGGCCCGGATGAGCGCGACCTGCGCCGGCGGCAGGTCGAGGTGCTCGCGATCGAAGCCTTCGGACTGGCTGGCCTCGTAGAGTCCCGCGAACACGACGGCGACGTCGGAGTCTGCGGCGACGGCGACCGCCTCCTCCAGCAGCGGCGCGGGATCGCCCGATGCGTGCTGCGGATAGCCGGCGGCGAAGCTGACTTTCTCCTCACCGAGCAGAGCCCGCAGCTCGCTGAGGGGCTGGTCGACGCGGGTGGCGTTGACGTGCGAGCTGCCGCCGCCCTGGAACTGCGGGTTCACGGCGAGGTCGCCGATCACGGCCACACGGCTCTCCGACCGCAGTGGCAGGGTCTGTGCCTCGTTGCGGAGGAGGACGACGGATGCCGCCCCGGCTCGGCGCGCGAGCGCGTGCTGAGCATCGGCGTCGACCGGTGCGGAGGGCCCGACCGGCGCGGTCCTCTCCGCAAGTCGCGCGAGGCGGGCGACGCTGTCGGTGACGAACGTCTCGCTGAGCCGCCCGTCGCGGACGGCGGAGACGATCGCGCTGGTTCCGGCTTCACCTGTGCCGGGCATCTCGAGGTCCAGTCCCGCGCGCAGCGCTTCGACCCGGTCTTTGATTGCGCCCCAGTCCGACACCACCAGGCCTTCGAAGCCCCACTCTCCGCGGAGCAGATCGGTGAGCAGCCATCGGTTTTCGGAGCAGAAGACCCCGTTGATCGCGTTGTACGCGCTCATGACCGTGGCAGGCTGCGCGGTCGTGACGACACGTTCGAACGCGGGGAGGTAGATCTCCCGCAGCGTGCGCTCGTCCACCTCGGCGCTGACCTGCATGCGCTCGTGCTCCTGGTTGTTCACCGCGAAGTGCTTGAGCGACGCACCGACCCCGGTGCTCTGCAGGCCCTGCACCCATGCGGTGCCGAGCTCCCCGGTCAGGCGGGGGTCTTCGGAGAAGTACTCGAACGTGCGGCCTCCGAGAGGCGACCGTTTGATGTTGATGCCCGGTCCGAGCAGCACGTCCACACCAAGGAAGCGGGCCTCGTGTCCGAGGGCCTCGCCGACCTCGCGGACGAGCTCGGGGTCCCAGCTCGAGCCGAGCGCGGCCGCGGTCGGGAAGCAGGTCGCCAGCTGGCTGTCGTTGATTCCGAGGTGGTCTTCGCCCGCGGTCTGCAGGCGGACGCCGTGCGGTCCGTCGACGAGCACGAGGGAGCGGATGCTGTCGCCTTCGGTCGTGCTCCAGAAGCTCGCACCGGTCAGCAGGCGCGCGGCGGCCACGAGTGCGGCGTCATCCTCCGCGGTGGGCTCGGGCGCGGCGAGGACGTCGGCCGGCACTTCCTCGCCGGCCGAGACGGCCGCGAACCCGCGCGTCATGTCCGCCACGACCGAATCGGTGTGCGGCAGCATCCCGGCGATCTGGCGCGGCGTGATGCCTTCCTGCCCTCGCAGGCTCGTGCCCATGTGCTCGCCCGCTTCGGGGACGTACTTCGTGACCACGCCGATCAGCACGGCCATCGCGGCCGGGCTGTCGATGATCTCGCCCAGAGGAGTGTCGATCGTCACCTCGGGCAGCTGCTCCGGATCGGTCTCGAAGGGCTCGCTCCACTCGTGGCGGCCGGAAGCGACCTCCGCGCGCCGACCCGAGGGCAGCAGGACCTCGGCGACGACGCCGGTCGGGACGTCAGCGGTGACGGTGAGGACTTCGTCGGCGATCGTCCAGCCCGCGGATGCCAGTCCGTAGGGCGTGCGCAGCCGCGCTGACGCGGCGGTCAGGCCGCGGCGGGGCGGCTGCGGAGCGATCCGCAGGCGGCGGTAGCCGGGCGCGGCGGGGGCGAGACCGGCGACGACGCGATGCATCCAGTCGGCGACGGAGCCGAGCGCGTAGTGGTTGAAGGAGGTCATCCCGCTCGGGTTCACGGTCCCGTCGGGCAGCAGCGAGTCCCAGCGCTCCCAGATCGTCGTGGCACCGTTCTTCACGGCATACAGCCACGACGGGCTCTCGGTCTGCATGAGCAGCCGGTAGGCGGCATCCGCGTGGCCGTTCGCGCTGAGCGCGTCACAGATCACGGGCGTTCCGAGGAACCCGGTGGCGATGCGGTACCCGTTGTCGCGCACGACCGAGGCGAGACGGTCGGCGGCGAGCTGCCGCTCGACGGGGTCCTCGATCAGGTCGAACTGCAGCGCCAGCGCGTACGCGGTGGCGGAGTCGGAGAGCAGGCGGCCGGAACGGGAGACGTATTCGCGGTGGAACGCCGTGCGCACCTCGTCGGCGAGCATCCGGTACCGGGCGGCATCCTCTTCCTTGCCGAGGAGCGCCGCAGTGTCGGCGACGATCCTCGCCGAGCGGGCGAAATATGCGGTCGCGACGATCTCGGGGTAGGTCTGGGCCTGTTCGGGCCGACCGGCCGGGGCCGTCGGGTCGAGCCAGTCGCCGAACTGGAAGCCGGCGCTCCAGATCCGGTTCTCGCCCGCGGCGGCGATGATCTCGTTGAGCCAGCCGGTCATGCTGTCGTACTGGCGCTCCAGCACGGCCGTGTCGCCGTAGGCCTGGTAGATGGTCCACGGCAGCACGGTCGCGGCATCCGCCCATCCGGCCATCGCGCCGCTGTAGCCGACGGTCACCGACGGCACGACGAGCGGCATGCCGCCCAGGCGGGTCTGCTCCGCCTGGAGGTCCTTCAGCCAGGAGACCAGGAATCCGGCGCTGTCGTACAGGTACTCCGCGGTGGGAGCGAACACCTGGATGTCCCCCGTCCACCCCAGCCGCTCGTCGCGCTGCGGGCAATCGGTCGGGATGTCGACGAAATTGCCTCGCATGCCCCACACGACGTTCTCGTGCAGGCGGTCGACGAGCGGGTCGGATGACGAGAAGTACCCGGTGCGCTGCATGTCGGAGTGCAGCACCTCCGCGACCACCTTCGAGGGATCGAACTCTCCCGGCCAGCCGGTGACCTCCGCGTACCGGAAGCCGTGCGTCGTGAACCGCGGCGCCCAGGTCTCCTCGCCGGTCCCAGCGAGCGTGTAGGTGTCGGTCGCGCGCGCAGAGCGCAGCGGCTCGGTGGCGAGCTCTCCGCCCTGCAGCACCTCCGCGTGACGGAGCGTCACGACGGTACCCGCCTCGCCGGCGACGGTGATCCGCAAACGGCCCACCATGTTCTGGCCGAAGTCGAGGATCGTGGTTCCGGAGGGCGAGGTCGACACGTTCTGGGCGGTGAGCGTCTCGATGTGCCGCACCGGGGGACCGTCAGGCGCTACCAGCACCGAAGTGTCCTGATCGATGACGCCGACGGGCGTCCATCCGCTGTCGTCGAACGTCGCCGTGGACCACGCGGCGTCGTGCTCTCGAGCGTCGAAGTCCTCACCCATGTACAGGTCGGCCGCCCGAATCGGCCCCGGAGCTGTCTTCCACTCCTCCCCTGACGTCACGATCTGCCGCGTCCCGTCGGCATAGTCGATCTCCAGCTGCACCAGCACGCCCAGGTCGTTCCCGTACAACGCCCGACTCTCACCGTCCCAGCCGAGATAGCCGCGCCACCATCCATCACCCAGCCACGCACCCACCGCGTTGTCCCCGGACACGAGCATGCGAGTCACGTCATAGGTGTTGTATCGCAGGCGGGACTGGTATGCCGTCCATCCTGGAGCGAGCTCGTCGTCGCCGACGCGGGCACCGTTCACCTCGAGCTGGAAGAGACCGTGCCCGGTGGCGTATACGCGAGCGCGGGAGATCGCGATGTCGCGGAGAGCGAAGCGTCCCCGCACACGCGGCAAGCCTCCCTCCGTCTCCGCCGTGCCCACCATGCGCCCCTGCCAGTCCGCGGCCTCGAGCAGCCCTGCTTCCACGACCGCCCATTCGCTCCAGTCGCTGAACACACCGTCCGCGCCCTGCACGCGTACACGCAGCTCACGCCGTTCCCGAGAGCGCAGCGGCGCGAACGGCCAGCTCACCAGCACCGACTCGGCACTGTCGACCGAGATGCGATCCCCACTCCGCTCCTCGATCTCGAACCCGGTCTGACGCCACTCGCGGTGCGCCGCTTCCGTCACCCAGCTCATTCGAGGCGAAGATTCGCCGATGCCGAGAGCGGTGTGGTGATGTTCGAACCGAATCGCGGTCACAGTGATGCTCATTGAGGTCCTTCGAGTGTGTGGGAGACGGCGGGTGACGGGGGCGGGATGGTCAGCGGACGGCGCGGATGCGGAGCACGGCGAGTCCGGCGAGCACCACCGAGACGGCGGCGACGATGAAGAGCAGCGTGTAGTTCCGCTCATCACCGGTCACCCCGATGAGGAGGATTCCCGAAGCGGCCAGCGGCGCGAGCGACTGCGGGATGGACGTCGCGAACCCGGTGATGCCCATGTAGCGACCGGCGTCGGTCTCGCGCTCCGGGAGTACGTCGAGCAGAAGAGCCTGGTCGACGGCGGCGAACAGCCCGAGCCCGAGGGACGTCACGAGCGAGCCCGTGATCAGGAGGGTGAGGTCCGGGGCGAACGCCTGAAGCAGCATCCCGACCGCCATGATCAGACCGCCGAGGAGCACGAAGACGCGACGCCGGTGGAGCCGGTCGGACATGAACCCGCCGCCGATCGCGCCCAGCGTGACAGCGAGAATGCCCCCAAGGCTGACTGAAGCGATGATCCCTGCGACGGATTCCACGCTGATGCCCAGCCGGTCGGCGAAGAAGAAGGCGGTATAGGTCGTGTTGAGGGTGATGCCGGTGTAGAAGAGGAACCTGCCGAGCCAGTTCCACGAGAAGTCCGGCTGCTTCCGCGGGTTGTATACGTACTTCGCGAGGAGTTGACCCACCGTGATCGGATCCTTCGGAAGGCTTCGGCTGTCGTCCTCGTGAACCAGAGTCACGAAGAGCAGGACGAACAGAACCCCGACGGCGCCGGGAAGGAGGAACAGCAGAAGCGGGTCGCCGGTGAAGAACTGCGCCATGATCACTCCGAAGACGGGCGCGATCTGGGTCGCGAAACTGGTCAGGCCGGCAACCTTCCCGCGCTGCGACTCCGGCAGGCGGTCGGCGGTCGAGATCTGCAGGTTGCTGAGCGTGGTGCCCCAGCCCCACTGCGCGAGGATCCACCCGAAACCGAGGATGAGCACGTTCGGGGCGAGAGCCATCACGATCAGCGAGACGACACCGACGAGCATCCCGCCGATCATGAACGGTCGGCGGCGGCCCATGCGAGTGCGTGTGCGGTCGCTCCAGATGCCCATGAAGGGCGAGGAGAGCATCACGAACAGGGCTCCTGCGCCGGTGATGTATCCGAGGTACTCCGGGTGGCCCGCCGCGAGAGCGTTGACACGGATGGTGAGCGAGATCGCCAAAGGAGTGATGAAGGCCATGAAGACGCCGAACTGCGCCAACACCATGAACCAGATGTAGCGAGAGGTCACCTTGGGCAGGTCAGAGGGAGGCGCGGCGAGTTCGTCGACCAACACAGCGTCCACAGGCGGCGCTGGGATGGAAGCGGGCAGCGGAGTGACGAGCGGTTCGTCGTTGCTGGGTGTCATGTGGGACTCCATCGTCTACGAGCTAGCGCGTGCTAGCAATCGAACAGGATGCTACGGTATGGTTACTAGCGCGCGCAAGTGCGAAGGGGGGGGATCGGATGGCGGGAACGACAGTGAAGCGGGTCACGGCAGCCGACGTCGCACGCTCACTCGGTCTCTCCCGTGCGACGGTCGGATTCGTACTCAATGACACGCCGGGACAGACGATCCCCGAAGCCACGCGCGAACGAGTTCTGGCCGAGGCCAAGCGGCTCGGCTACCGCGCCAATTCAGCAGCCCAAGCGCTGGCGAGCGGTCGGAGCCGAATCATCCTGCTGGTGCTCCCCGACTGGCCTCTCGAGTACAGCATGCGCAGTCACCTCGACGAGCTGTCACTGGCCCTGGACGAGGCCGGCTATTCGCTAGTGACGATGACGCCTCATCCCGGTGGACAGGCGCGACCGCTGTGGGAGACGCTACGGCCCGACGTGGTTCTCGGCATGACCCCGTTCGATGCGCGGCGGCTCGAGGAGATCCGCGCGAGCGGCGTGCAGCACGTCATTCCACCCACCCCGGCCGGCGCGGCCAGCTCAGCGGACGAACTTGGCTTCACCGAGGGCCCGCGTCTGCAGGTCGAGCACCTCCTCGAACGCGGGCGCGCACGGCTCGCGTTTGCGAGTTCGCCAGATCCGCGTATTGCGGACCTCGTTGCCCAGCGTCGCCGACTGACCGTGGAGACGCTCCGGAACCGGCCCCATGCCGCTCTTCGGGCCGAGGACGCTGTGAGCGTGTCGAACGCGACGGCCAAGGTGTCGGAATGGCTCGCCGCCGGGGTCGACGGCGTCGTCGCATATAACGACGACATCGCAGCTCTCGTTCTCGGCGCGGCATTGCGCGCGGGCGTCCGCGTGCCCGAGGACCTCGCGATCGTCGGCCACGATGACACGCCACTGGCCCAGCTCCTCGTGCCCTCCCTCTCCAGCGTGCGAATAGACAGCGCTGGATTGGGGCGTTACCTCGCCGACCTCGCGCTCAGCGCCGCGAGGGCCTCAGCTCCCCCAACGATCGGACCGGAGACCGATGCACATCTGGTGGTTCGCGAGACCTCTTGACGACTCATCACAGGTGCGTCGCGCACGGTCCAACCGCTCGACAAGGGCAGCGTCCACGCCGACTCACTTCCGCTAGCTGCCTGAAGGTGGAGCGGGCTTTAGCAATCGAGCGCCCGAGGTCCGGGCGCCCCCTTCCGTTCCGGTAGGGGAGCCATTACGGTGAATTCTACACTTAAGCGCTTTAGCTTGAGTGATCGTGCGGGGGAATCCACCAAGCGATTCCCGCCTCGGCTCAGCCAGGGCGACGACGTTGTCCCGCGGCGACGGGCGACGGCGATGACGTCGTGCCCGCACGAGAGGAACCGATGAGACGACTGCTCGCAATTCTGATCGTGGCTTTCATGGCCGCGCTGTCCATCCCCACAGCGGCCAATGCTGCGACTTCAGGGTTCACTGTCAGCGGAGGGCGCATCCTCGATGCGAACGGAAACGAGTTCGTACCCCAAGGCATCAACCACGCGCATGCGTGGTACCCATCTCAGACGTCATCCATCCCCGCAATCCGAGCGGCCGGGGCGAATACCGTGCGCGTCGTGTTGAGTGGAGGACGCTACACCACCAACACGGCGTCCGAGGTTGCGAACATCATCGCGCTTTGCAAGCAGAACAGCCTGGTCTGCATCCTCGAGAATCACGACACGACGGGCTACGGCGAAGACGGCAGCGCCCGTTCGCTCGCTTCGGCGGCGGCGTACTGGACCAGCATTTCCTCGGCCCTCATAGGCCAGGAGAAGTACGTCATGATCAACATCGGCAACGAGCCGTTCGGCAATACCGGCTACCAGAACTGGAAGAACGACACCATCGCGGCTATCCAGACGCTTCGGAACGCGGGCCTCACCCACACGCTCGTGGTGGACGCTCCCAACTGGGGCCAGGACTGGTCGTTCACCATGCGCGACAATGCGTCGGCCGTCGCCGCGGCCGACAGTAATGTCGTGTTCAGCGTCCACATGTACGGAGTCTTCGACACAGGGGCCGAAGTGCGCTCCTACATCGACTCGTTCCGCAGCCGCGGCCTCGCCCTTATGGTCGGAGAGTTCGGCGACCACCACTCCGACGGCGACCCCGACGAGGACACGATCCTCAGCTACACACGCTCCACAGGCGTCGGCATGCTCGGCTGGTCGTGGTCCGGAAACGGGAGTGGCGTGGAATACCTCGACATGGTCAACGGCTTCAGCGCCTCATCGCTGACGAGCTGGGGCAACCGGTTCATCAACGACACAGACGGACTGAAGGCCCGCGGAGCCGCGGTCGCCACCGCTATCGCCGCGAGCAGTCGCGATCTTCACTCAGCACGCGGCTGACAAGGATCGAGATGACTACGTCTTCACAAACAAGTACGGTCACCAGCTCAAGGCCGGCGTGGTCCGCAAGTTCCCGCTCGGATTCCACCGGCACGCTCTGCGCCACTATGCCGCCTCAACCTGGCTGCGCCTCGGGACGCCCGTGCACGAAGTCGCGGAGTACCTGGGCGACGACCCCCGGACTGTCTTGACGATCTATAGCCACATCCTCGGCGAAGGGCAGCGCCGGGCCCACGTCACACGTCTCGCGAACGCTGAAGCAGAGGCCGGAAATCAGGCGGGGGACACCTGGGGGACACCTGGCGGCGAAACTGCATGAATCCGGCCGCCTCGAGCAGCGCGTCCAGAAAGTGAAAACCCCCGCTTTACCGGGGGTTTTTCAGCGGAGACGGAGGGATTTGAACCCTCGGTCCCCGTAAGGGGACTCCACCTTAGCAGGGTGGTGCACTAGGCCTGACTATGCGACGTCTCCAGGCGTCCGACACCGAAGCGACGGACACACCCAGCAATCATAACCTGGATGCGAACCCACTCCTGACGCGCGTCCGCCCGGAGGTTCCCGGACGCAGGGCCCGTCGGCCACCCATCACCCCGCCCACAGCGTGGCGACTCCATGAGCGGTCAACAGCATCCCGAACACGAGCAGCACCGTCGTGACGATCACCGAATCGTGCCGCGCCAGCCAACCGCGAAGCGCATCGAGCGGCTGCCGCATCCTCTCGGCCGCGACGAAGTAGGCGAGCACCGGGATGAGGACCGTGGATGCCGCGACCACCGTGAACACGGCTATCGCCAGGACGATCACGGCCATGGTGAGGCCGCCGCTGCCGATCGCACCGCCTCCCGCGAGCGCAAGCAGGAGGTTCGGCGGGTTGATCGCCATGACGATCCCCACGACGAACGCGGCGGGAAACGTCGACCGATCGATGAGCCGGAGCAACGCCGGTCGCCGGCCCGCCGCCCGCCGTCCGCGCAGCCAGGCGACGCACGCAGAGACCAGTAGCAGGAACCCGACGACGACCTCGAAGACACCCAACACGACGTGCCGCCGACCCGCCGCCTCCACCCCGGACAGAAGCGCGCCGACCGTGGCGGCCGCCGCGATGCCGGAGGCCCACCCGACCACGAACCCCAGGCTCGCCCGCCCAGCCCGCGGCGACAGGAGGAGCAGGATGACCGTCGCGATCGACACGGGGCTGATCGCGATGCCGAAGGCCGCGCCGATCGCCGGACCGAGTGCGGCCGGACTCACGCGGTCGGCCTCAGCGTCACGGGGAGCTCGTCGACGCCGAACACGATCGACAGCTCGCGGAACGCGGGCTCCGCCGTCGCCACCTCGAGGTCCGGGAATCGACGGAACAGCGCCGGCAGGGCGACCCGCAACTCGAGCCGGGCGAGCTCGGCGCCGACGCAGCGGTGGACGCCGTGGCCGAACGCGAGGTGGGTCGCTTCGGCCTTCGTGAGCCGCAGCCTGTCCAGCCCGGATCCGAGCAGGGGGTCGCGGTTCGCGCCGCTCAGGGAGCACACCACGACGTCTCCCTTCTCGATCGTGACTCCCCCCAGTTCCACTTGCGTGCGGGCGAACCGTGGGAACGCGACCTGGACGACGGAGAGGTGGCGCAGAAGCTCGTCGACGAGATCGTCGACGGCGACAGCATCCCCTTCTCGGATGACACGGCGAGCGGCCTCGTCGCGCGACAGGACGATGGCGCTCAGCGCGAGTGTGCTCGCCGTGGACTCGAACCCTCCGGTGAGCACACCGTCGGCGAGTCCGGCGAGCTCGGCATCCGTCACCTCGTCACCGTGCTCAGCGATGATGCGCCCCAGCAGGCCGTCGCCCGGCGACCGGCGCTGGGCCGCCACGATCCCGCGCAGGTAGTCGAGCGATGCCGTGACGGCGCCGAGCGACTCGCCGACCCCGCCCGTGATGTCGAAGCGCACACCGCAGTGGGCCATGAACTCGTCGCGGTCCTCGGGCGCGATTCCGAGCAGGGCGCTGATCGTGAGGGCGGGAATCGGCACGGCGAAGGTGGAGACGAGATCGATGGATGCTGTCGCCCCCTGTGCAGCGGCATCCATCGCGTCGAGGCGCTCCCCGGTGATCTGCTCGACGAACGCCGTCAGCCGGGCGAGCCGACGCACGGTGAACTCGGGTCCGACGAGGTGCCGCAAGCGGGTGTGATCCGGGGGATCGAGCATTCCGAGCCCGCCGGGATCCTGGTCGGCGCGCAGGCCGCCACGACCGACGAGATTGCGGAAGTCGCTGCTGAAGGAGTCCGCGTCGGCGAGCACGGCACGCGCCTCGCGATACCCCGTCACGAGCCAGCCGCGCAGACCGAGAGGCAGAGCGAGCGGGCTGATCGGCGATCGCTCGCGCAGCTCGCCCAGCTCGGCGACGGGGTCGAGGTCGTCGCGGAGGAGCGGTACGCGCGAGGCAGGCGGGAGCCGGTCGAGAAGCGAGTCCGCGCCCGGACCGCGCGTGAGGCGCATCGCCCATCCGAGAACCGTCCGGTGAGCGGCTCGGAAGGCCTTCGACAGCGTTGAGGATCCGCCTGTCATCCGCCGCCCCCTCGCCCATTGTCGGCGCCATAGCGCGGTGCTAGCTTGACTGGCACCAGAGTAGGTGCCCGGGCCTGCTGGGGGAATCGCCTACTGGGGGGCGTGAAGCCGATGGCCGAACTCGTCGTGGACGACCTGACCGTGGAATATCACGATGCCGGTCAGCCCGTGCGACCGCTCGACGGCCTGACGTTCTCCGCCCGCGATGGCGAGCTCGTCGTCGTGAAGGCGCCGAGCGGCGGCGGGAAGACGACTCTGCTCTGCGTGCTCGCCGGACTCCTCTCGCCCACGAAGGGCTCGGTCTCTTTCGGTTCGACGATCATCACCGGGCTGTCCGGCCGTGATCTGCTCGAGCATCGCCGTCGCACGGCGGGCATGGTGTTCCAGTCGTTCAACCTCATCGCGAGCCTGTCCGCAGTCGAGAACGTCTCGGCGCCGCTCGTGCTCACCGGGACGCCTGCCCGAACGGCTCGATCGCGTGCGCTGGCGGCACTCGGTCAGGTCGGGCTCGACGATCGCGCGTCGTTCCGTCCGGGGCGCCTCTCCGGCGGCCAGCAGCAGCGAGTCGCGTTCGCCCGCGCCCTCGTCCGCGAGCCTGCGCTGCTGCTGGCGGACGAGCCCACCGCACACCTGGACGCGCCGAACGCCCGTACTGCCGTGAAGCTGCTGCGGGAGTTCGTGCGCCCCGGTCGGGTCGTCGTCGTCGCGACGCACGACGACCGGTTCCTCGAGGTCGCCGACCGCCTCGTGGACCCCTCGTCCGCCCGGGCCGCCTGATGTCGGTCCTGCCGGCCCGAGGCACCCCCGCTTGGGTGCTCGCACTGTGGATCATCCCGCTCGTCATGCCCGCAGTCTGGCTTCGGCTCGTCGCGGCGATCGCCGCGGCCGCGGCGCTCTCCTTCTTCCGCGACCCCGAGCGCGAGCCCGAGGGAGCCGGCTTCCTCGCGGCGGCCGACGGCCTCATCCGCGACGTCGCGCAGCAGGACGACGGGCGCTGGCTCGTCTCGACGTACCTGAGCCTGCGCGACGTCCACGTCACGCGCTCTCCTGTCGATGCCGACATCCTCGCGCAGGATTACCGGCGCGGCGCGCATCGCGCAGCGTTCGGAAGCGAGGCGCATCGAAACGAGCGCCTCGCGTGGCGCCTCGAGACCGAGCATGGGGCACTCGATCTCGTCCAGTACTCCGGCGCCGTCGCGCGCCGGATCGTCCCCTACAAGAGAGCCGGGGCCCGGGTGGAGCGGGGCGCCCGCATCGGGTTGATCCGCTTCGGGTCACGCGTCGACGTCACCCTCCCGGCGGGAGTCGTCCCCCTCGTCACCGTCGGCGTCAGAGTGCGCGCCGGGAGCACCGCGATCGCCGCGGTTCCACGATCATGAAGCTGTTCGGGATGCCGCGGCCCGGCCTGGCGGACGCCGTCACGATCGGCAACGCCCTGTGCGGCGCCGCAGCGATCGGCGTCGTCATCCTCACGCCCTGGGCGCCGGATGCCGCAGGCGAGACTGCCACGCTTCGCATCGTCGCGCTGCTCGTGCTGACCGGCGTCGTGCTCGACGTGTGCGACGGCGCCGTCGCCCGCGCGCGCGGCGGAACACCGCTCGGACAGCACCTCGACTCGCTCGCCGACGTCGCCACCTTCGGCGTGGCGACCGCGCTTGCCGTCGGCGGACTCGCGGCGCGCCACTCGTCCGGCTGGGAGGCGGCCGCCCTCGGCGTCTCGGTGCTCGCCTACGTCACCGCGATGCTCGTGCGCCTCGCCGACTTCGACGCGGGTCGCAACCGCGAGCCGTCCTTCCTCGGGATGCCGTCGCCCCTGGCGGCGGTCACGGCCCTGAGCCTCGGGCTGCTGGCGCTGCCTGCCTGGTTCACCGCGGTGGGGGTCACCCTCGTCGCGTGGCTCATGGTGAGCGGCATCCGCTACCCGCGCAGTCGCGGCGTCGGACTGATGGCCGAGGCCGCAGGGCTCGCGATCGCCGTCGCCGGAATCGTCGGACTCATCGATGTGCGGATCCCCGCCAGCCTGACGATCCTCGGGTGCGTCGTCGTCGCTCCACTGGCGTTCGCCGTCGTGACGCGCCGTCGGGGACGCCCCGAGCCGGCCGATATCCCGGTCGAGCAGGCCGAACCCTGATGCTCCTGCTCCTCGCGCGCGACATGCAGTGGCGCTGGCGGCGCCTCGTCGCGGGCGTGATCGCGACGGCGCTCGTCCTCGCCGTGACCCTGCTGCTGGGTGCGCTGCGTGAGAGCTTCCTCGCGGAGACCGAGCGCACGATCGCCTTCTTCGGCGGGGACGTGTGGGTCGTTCCGGGCGACACCGCGGGTCCCTTCACCTCGAACTCGCCGATCGCTGCGTCCGTCGCCGACGACCTCCGCGCACACGACGACGTGGACGACGCGACCCCGGTGGCGATCTTCCGCCATGCGGTCGAGGGCATCGGCGACGGGTTCACCGATGTGAGCGTCATCGCCTACGAGCCCGGCGGTGTCGTCGAGCCCGTCCTGCAGGAGGGGCGGGCACCGGCCGCGACGGGCGAGACCGCTGTCGACGAGCGCACGGGTGCGCGGATGGGCGATCGGATCACACTCGCGGGCGACGTGTTCACAGTGGTCGGGATCATGCAGGGCTTCACGATGTACGGGGGGACTCCCGGCATCCTGCTCACGCTCGAAGATGCCCAGCGCACCGCCTACGGGGGCGAGGCACTCGCGAGCGCGGTCGTCGTCGCCGGATCCCCGGACGACCTGCCGGACGGTCTCATCGCGCAGGATCCCGACCAGATCGGGGACGACCTGCGACGACCCCTCGCAGTCGTCACGGGCGCCCTCGGCGTGCTCGAACTCGTGCTGTGGATCGTGGCCGCTGCGATCGTGGGCCTGCTGGCCTATCTGTCGAGCCTCGATCGGCAGCGGGATGTGACGGTCTTCAAGGCTCTGGGCGTATCGAGCGGCCGCCTGGTCGTGATCGTGCTGGCGGAGGGAGTCGTCACGGCGGTGCTCGGCGCCGGCGTCGGGCTCGTGCTCGGGATCGTGCTGGTGCCCCTGTTCCCGATCGACGTCGCGGTGAGCCCGACCCAGGCGGTGGTGCTGCTCGGGCTGGCGGTCGTCGTGGGAATGCTCGCGGGGTCGCTCGGCATCCGCCGAGTGCTTCGCGCCGACCCCGCCCGCGCCTTCGCGGCACTGGACTGAGGCGCCGCGCGCACCAGGCGTCCGGCAGTCGAGCCCGGCATGTTACGACTGCGACCTCGGCTCGACAACCCCTGTGCTGATGATCGGCCTCGACTCGTACCGTTCGGGCATGGATGCAGACAGGTCCGCACGCCCCTTCGACCCCGCCTTCCGCAGCGAGGCGGCGCGCCCGTACGACGCCGAGACCCCGTACAACACCGCTCGCCCGGTCGACGCCGACGTGACCCGCCCTGTGGCGGCGACGACGGCCAGCACGAAGATCCGGGACGAGGTGCTCGCGCGCGAAGAGGAGCGCTTCGGCGGCATCAAGTTCGGCTCCGCATTCTTCGGATGGCTCACCGCCACGGGCCTCGCCGTCCTGCTCACCGCCCTCATCGCCGCCATCGGCGGTGCGATCGGGCTCTCGGCGCCGCAGACCGCAGAGGATGCCGCGAACGCCGCGGCCCAGAACATGGGCGTGGCCACGATCATCGGCGCGGTCGCGCTCGGGCTCGTCCTGTTCATCTCGTACTTCGCCGGCGGCTACGTCGCGGGGCGCATGGCGCGCTTCAGCGGACTCAAGCAGGGCCTGGCGGTCTGGCTGTGGGCGGTCGTCATCGCGATCCTCGTCGCCGTCATCACGGCGATCGCGGGCAGCCAGTGGGACATCCTCGCGGCCCTCGACAGCTTCCCGCGCATCCCCGTGACGTCCGAGACCGCGACGACGACCGGCATCCTGACCGCTGTCGGCGCCGCCGTCGTGACACTCGGGGGCGCGCTGCTGGGCGGCGTGGCCGGCATGCGCTACCACCGCCGCGTCGACCGCGAGGGCTTCGGCGCCTGACGGATGCCGCGGCATCCCGGATCTCCTGAGCCGAGGCGTCGCGACCGTAAGCCGCTCCGTCGCGACCGCGAGCCGCTCAGGACTGCGGCTGCGTGCAGGTGACCTGCGCGGCGGTCTGACCCGCGATGTCCGACGGCAGTTCGACGCGCTCCTCGGGCGCTGCGGGCTCGGTGACCGCGGGGTCGGGGTTCGCAGAAGCATCCGGCTCGGCGTCCGACCCAGGCTCGGCGTCCGGTGTCGCCGAAGCGGAGGGAGTCGGCTGCGCGGCCTCGCCCGTCACCTCGACGCCGTACCCCTGGCTCGCCTCACCGGTGAGCGTGAGGGGCTGGTTGTTGCGCAGCGCCTCGAAGAGCACGTCCGCCGCCGAGGTCACCGGCAGGACGTCGCTGCCCTCGGTGCCGACGCGGGCCCGGTAGTACGTGGGGTACTGGACGAAGACGATGTCCTCGTACGCGACGTCCTTCACGGCCATCGCGATCTGCACCATGAGCCGAGGGTTGGTCAGGCCCGAGCTCAGCACGAGCTGCCCCTGCGTCACCTGCGACATCGCCGTGGTCGCGAGGTTGAGGAGGACGGATGGGTTGGCGAGCACGGCGTCGGACTGGAGCTTGCGCACCATCGACGACATGAACTGCTGCTGGTTCGAGATGCGGCCGAGGTCGGAACCGTCGCCGATGCCGTGACGGATGCGCAGGAACTGCAGGGCCTGGACTCCCTGCAGCGTGTGCTGTCCCGCGGTGAGGCTCAGGCCCGTGTGCTCGTCGCTGATGTCGCCCGCGACGCACACGTCGACGCCGCCGATCGCATCGGACATGTGGATGACGCCGGTCCAGCGGATCGCGGCTGCGAACTGGATGCTCTCGCCCGTGAGCTGCTCGACGGTCCGCGCCGTGCAGCCGAGGCCGCCGTAGAAGTACGACGCGTTGATCATCTCGCCCCACATCGGGGACGACTCCCCGCCGTCCTCCTGGGCGCACGCGGGGATGTCGACGAGCATGTCGCGCGGGATCGAGACGACCGTCACGCGCCGCGGGCTGTCGCTGATGTGCACGAGCATCGTCACGTCGTTGCGCTCGCCCGGCGAGTCGTCGTTCGCGCACCGCGGGAAGAGCGCGACATCCTGCCCCTCGCACGAGTCGGTGCCGACGAGGAGGAGGTTGACGCCGCCCTCGATCGCGCCGAGAGACGGCGGGATGCTGTCATCGCCGTCCAGGACGACCGCGTTGTCGGCGATGGCGGATGCCGCATTCCAGACCGAGAATGCAGCGACCCCTGTCACGCTCACCACCAGGACGAGCGCGGTGATGCCGAGCATCGCCAGGAGGCCGAGGATGGGGTGAGGCGAGCGCAGGCGCCCGTGACGGGCGATGGTCTCGCGCCCGGTCTGCGAGGACCGGGCGCCGCGGGTCGCCAACCCGTCAGCCCTTCGCGTTGCCGTTGGAGCAGGTCTCCTGGGCGGCGGTCTGACCGGCGATGGCGGACGGCAGCGCGACGGCCGTCTCGCTCGGCGCGGGCGTTGAAGTGGCGTCCGGCGCAGGCGTCTCCGTCGGCGTCTCAATGGGAGTCTCGGGCTCGACGACGACGACGCCGTCGCCCTGGCTGACCTCACCCGTCAGCTGAAGCGGCTGGTTCGTGGACAGTGCATCCCACAGCGCCTGCGCCGCCGTCTCGTTCGGCACGACCCGGTTCGAGTCTGCGGGATCGTCGACGACGGGGTACTGGATGAACACGATCTCGTCGAACGGCACGTTCTTCACCGCGAGCGCGATCTGCACGAGCGTCAGCGGATTGGTGAGCGTCTGCGACGGGGTGATGTTGTCGACGGCCGTCGTCGCAAGCTTGTAGAGGGTCCCGGGATTGGTCAGCACCTCTTCGCTCACGAGTTTGCGAGCCAGGCGGGACATGTACTGCTGCTGGTTCGAGATGCGGCCGAGGTCGCCGCCGTTTCCGACGCCGTGGCGCGTGCGCAGGAACTGGAGCGCCTCGATGCCGGCGATCGTGCGCGTGCCGGCCGGCCAGTCGATGCCGGTGTACGGGTCCTTGATGCCGCTCGCGAGACACACGTCCACGCCGCCGACGGCGTTCGTGATCTCGATGACGCCGCCCCACGTGATCTTGGCCGCGTACTGGATGTCGAGCCCGGTCATCTGCGAGACCGTCTTGACGACGCACGAGAGGCCGCCGTACATGTATGCCGAGTTGAGCATCTGCTTGCTCATGGCGGAGGTCTCGGATCCGTCTTCGCGCGTGCACGACGGGATCGGCACCATGAGGTCTCGAGGGAACGAGATGACGGTCACTCGCCGCGGGTTGTCCGAGATGTGCACGAGCATGTTGACGTCGTTGAGCTCGGCCTCGGCGTCGCTGCCGGTGCAGCGGTCGCCGAAGTATCCGGCGTACGCCTCTTCACACGCGTCCGTTCCGGCCAGGAACAGGTTGACGCCGCCCTCGATCGCGCCGATGTCGGGCGGAACCGACTCCTGACCCTCGAGCTGGACGGCATCGCTCGTGAAGCTCTGGGTGAGATCGACCGCCGCATACGCCGCGATGCCGACACCGGATACGAGCACGACCGCGAGCATCACGCCGAGGATCTTCACGATCTGCGCGAAGGGATGCGGCGACCGCAGCTCTCCGTGGCGTGCGATCGTGCGACGGCCGCGCTTTGCAGGCTTGGTCGTCTGGCTCACTCGGATCCTCTCGGCGGTCGGGACTGCCCGACCGGATCCCTCGGGCAAGGCGAAGGGCAGAGTTCGGCCAGGGCAGAGACCATATTCTCATGGGCGGCTGGACCGTCCCTGAGTGCGCGGCGGAAGCGCTCGCACCGGCTAAACGAACGTGAGTCGGCCACGGACGATGGAGTCGCCCGAATGAGCCGGATCCCCGTCGATCGGCTCGAACGAGATGTCGACGAGGTCGTACTGCGCGAGGTCCACACCCGCCGGGATCGCGAACGACCCGGACTCGCCCTCCAGGACGCCCAGGCTGATGAGCGCCTCGCCGTCGTTGCGGATGAGCCAGACCTCGCGATAGTCGTCCGACGCGGCGTCGCCCTCGAGGGTCACGGTGAGCGTCCGGGCGCCGTCGCGGGCCTCGTCGACCTCCGCCGTCCCCACGGCCTGCGCATGGTCGGGGAACGCCTCGAGCGACGCCGAGGCGATCGAGGTGGGCGCGAGGCTGCCGCGCACGGCGACCCACACGCCTCCCCCGACCACGAGGACGAGTGCGAAGGATGCCGCGAGCACCCACCACGCCCGCTGCGACCAGCGACGCCTCGGCGAGCCGGGCGCTGAGTCGACGGATGCTGTCTCCCCCGCCTGCGCGTCGGTTTCCGGCGTGCCGGTCGGCGCCGGGTCGGCAGAGGTCAGGCCCGTCGGCGCCGGGCCGGTCGGCGCCGCGTCGGGCGACGTCGCGAACGCTCCCGGCGCGGGAGCAGCATCCGTCCCCTCCGTCCGTGCTTCGGCGGCGAACGGGTCCGCGACCTCATCGCTGAGCGCCAGCTCACCGGCGATGGCGTCCCACACGCGGGCCGGCGGGACCTCGAGGCGAGGCTCGTCCATCGTGGAGCGGGCGACGACCGCCGCGTGCGTCATCTCTGCGACCTCGGCTGCGCAGACGGGGCAGGAGGCCAGGTGCTCGCGCTCGGCCGGCGAGGCGACGGGCTCGCCCAACGCGATCAGGGCGAGCTGTTCCGGGTCAAGGTGTGACACGGGTCACCTCCAATCGGTTGCGCATTCGGATGAGACTTCGTCGGATGTGGCTCTTCACGGTGCCCAGCGGCATCCCGAGCCTCCGCGAGATCTCCTCGTGGGTCAGATCGTCGTAGAACGCCAGGCGCATGACGGCTCGGGCATCCGGCTCCAGCTGCTGCATCTCGTTCGCGACGAGGAGCGTCTCGGACAGGTCGAGCGGTTCCCGCGTGAGATCGTCCGGGCTCGTGAAGCGCTCCATCTCGGCCTGGATGGCGCGGATCTTCGCCCTGGACTCGTGCATGTCCGCGATTCGTCGCCGGGCGATCGCGACGAGCCACGTCGACAGCCGCGCTTTCGACGCGTCGTAGCTCGCACGCGATGTCCACGCCGAGACGAAGGTGCGCTGCGTCACGTCCTCGGCGTCGCTGCGGTCGCCCAACGAGCGCAGCGCGAGCGTGAAGACGACGGGAGACCAGCGGCGGTACACCTCGGCCAGCGCCGCCTCGTCGCCCGCGCGGAAGCGCTCGGCGAGGAGGGCCTCGGCATCCGCCGCCTCTTCTCGCGGCGCGTCCGGCGGTGTGTCCGGCTCCACTGCGTCCTCGCTCCTCGTGATCGTCGCGCGATCGCGACCACGCTATCCCCGATGCCCGTCTGTCGCCCGGTCGGTCCCGCGGACTCGCCGAACGTCCCTCAATGCATTCCCCGCGGGGGTGGATTTCGGATGCACCGGCGCGCGTCCCGGACGGATCTCGATCGAAGTGCATCCGTTTCGCGCGTCCGGGCGGAAGAACTCTTCAGCGCACGGAATCGGGCGCCTCCCCATCGAAGGAGATGAACCATGAACAGGATCACCCGCTCGTCGATCGCAGCCCTCGCGGCGGTGGCGCTGGCGCTGGTCGCGACGCCGGCCCACGCCACCGGCGGCACACCCTCGGGGACCATCGTCGACGTCGCCGTCGCAGCATCCGGGGGCGGCACTCCCGACAGCAACCCGTGGGACTACGACATCCTCGTGCAGGCCGTGCTCGCGACGGGACTCGCCCCCACTCTCGCCGACACGAGCACGAAGTACACGGTGTTCGCCCCGAACGACCGCGCCTTCCTGCGCCTCGTGCACGACCTCACCGGTGTGACGCCCGCCTCCGAGGCCGAGGCCCTGACCACGATCACGACGGCCTTCACGGGCGATCAGATCAAGAACATCCTGCTGTACCACGTCGTCGCCGGTAAGAAGCTCGGACCCATCCGCGTCCTGACGGCAGGCTCGCTCACGATGGCCAACGGCGGGATCGTCAAGCCCCGCGGCATCAGCCTCCGCGACGAGACCCCCGCTCTCAGGGACCCGCGCCTCGTCCTCTGGAAGATCAACATCCAGGCGTCCAACGGCGTCATCCACACGATCGACCGAGTGCTCGTTCCTGCCGCGTGAGACCGGAGAACCTCCGCGACCGGTCAGGTCGCGGAGGTTCTGTCCGCCGGCTCGGGGCCGGCGATATGGCGGAGGGTGTGGGATTCGAACCCACGGGACATTGCTGCCCACTGGTTTTCAAGACCAGGTCCATCGGCCGCTCGGACAACCCTCCCGACGGATGCCGCAGCATCCACCGACCGGCGTCGAGTCTAGCCGACGGGGTTGCCGCGGCATCCGGGGCCGCCAGGCGGGCGTCAGGCGTCGCCCTCGACGAGCGCCGCGTGGATCCACTTCGCGACGTCGGGATCGCGGAGGTAGCCGCTGATGCCGTGCTTGTTCTCGGTGTCGTTCTCGACGGCGAGGTTCTTGATCGGCGGCTGCACGTCGAACCACTCCGGCTCGAGCGAGCGCAGCGCCACGACGTCGTGCGTGTCGTACGCGTTCGACCAGCTGCCGACGACGGCCGGCCACTTGATGCGGCCGAGGGCGGACTTGATGGTTCCGATGCCGAGGGGCGAGCCGACGGTGATGAAGTGCGGGATCTTCCAGCCCGACGACTCACCGCGATCGCGCAGCAGCCGGTAGGCGATGATCGTCCCGAGCGAGTGGGCGACGACGACCGTCTCAGCCCCTGGCGTCACCGCCGCGACCACGCCTTCATCGATCGGCCCGCTGATGTTGTCGTTGTGCAGATACTGGTAGACGTCGTTCGTCGCGAGCGAGATCGCGGCGCTGCTCGCCCAGGGCGCGTGGGCGTCGAGCGCACGGAGGATCGCCAGGACGAAGCCGGCGTTCTGCAGCCCGCGCTCGACGAGCACCGCCTCATCCGACGCGTGGGTCGCCGCCTCGATCTCGGCGGGGGTCAGCTGGACCTTCTGCTGAAGCTCGGCGACGAAGGCCTCGAGGAACACCTGTGCGCCCTCGTCGCCTTCGATCCCCCGCACGAGCACCTTCGCGACGTCCTTGGGATCGCGACCCGCGACGAGCTGGACGAGGGTGTTGCCGTAGTAGGGGAAGTGGATCGACGTCTCGCCGATCGGCAGCTCGAGGCCTGACTTGGCGAGTCCCTCCTCCAGGTAGCCGATCCATTTGTGCTTCTCCTCCAGGGGCGGCAGGCCCTCCTGCGCGCGACCGTGGACGAACACGAGCTCTCGCGGCATGTCATTCCTCCCTCTCGCCGATGACGGCGCCGATCAGCGCGTCGGCCGCGGCGGGCTCCACCTGGGTCCAGATCGAGTCCACGAGGTTCGGCTCGATCCCCTCGAACGCGACGGGCAGACGGATGCCGCGGAGCCGCGCGGCCGCCCACCCCCGTGCGAGGAGCGGAGTGGACGGGTGCACGCCCTCGACATCGGCCGGGGCGCGCCCGTCGAGGTCCCCCGAGAGCATCGCGAGATCGAACGGCCGGAAGGCCCAGCGTCCACGCACCGCCTCGTCGATCCGCCGGACGTCCTCGACGCGACGCCGGTCGGCGAGGGCGTACGCGGCATAGAGCGCCAGGGCGAGATCGCCGTCCGACCCGTCGGCGACGAACGTCGCGAGCGCGGTCGCCTCGTCGTCCTCCAGCCACAGGTCTCCGAGCCGCGTGCGGGCGGACAGGATGCTGCGCAGCCGGTGGACATCCGCGCGCACCGTCCGGCCGTCGGTGGGCACGACGAGCAGGTCCCTCAGCTCTCCCGCGGAGAAGGCCGCCACCGTCGTGGCCGCGACGGGTGCGGGCAGGACGAAGGCTGATCCGTCCGCCGTCCTGATCGCGACATCGACCGACCCGGTGTCGCCCGCGCCGCGCACGACGACCCGGGCGTCGTCGAGCAGGACGGCCTCTCCCCCAGTCGCCCGTGCGGAGCTCACGGTCGCCCCCGCGGCGATCAAGCCGGCCTCGCGGTCCGTCACGGGAACAGTCGCCGCGTCCCGCGCTCGCGCGAGCACGACGAGGTCCGGCGGCCCGCCGAGCGCTCCGCCGGCGGCCCCGACATCGAGCCCGAGGATCGAGCGCGTCGCCTGACGGAGCTGCTCGACGGGATCGACCTCGGCGCTGACGGGTCCCCCGGGGGGCGCCGTCGAAAGCCCCGGCTCGACCCCCTTGGCAAGCGGAAATCGCGAGAGCACGTCGTCCGAGAGAGCGCGCGCGACGGGTTTCTGGATCCGGGCGCCTTCGCCCGCTGCCGCCAGACGCCGGGCGACGTCCTTGCGAAGGAACTCGTTGAGGCGCGGCTTGGTGCGGACGACGGCGAATCCGTCGTCGCCATCCGGGTCCATCGCCTCCGGATGCTGTCCGCGCAGCGCAGAGACGAGCGCCTCCGTGTAGAGCGCCTTGTAGTGCGGGTCGGGCTCTTCCTCGGTCGGCGTCAGGAGCTCGAAGGAGGCGTGGCCGATCGACGTCGCGTAGAACACGTCGACCGGATGCTCCTCATCCGTCGCGGGCGTGGGGAAGACCGCGATGCCGGTTACGAGCTGCGCGCGCCGTCGCGTCGCCGGGGTGCGGCACGCGTCGGAGATGAAGACGACGTTGCCCACATTGCAGTAGCGCGCGAAGTCGATGCTCTCGTTGAGATCGATCGCCTCGTGCGCCTTGTCCGGTGCGCCGGAGAGCAGCCACACCTCGTCGCTGCCGCGCACCGTCCCGTGGCCGGCGAAGTAGACGAGCAGCTGGTCGAGGCTGCCGTCGCAGAATGCGGTGATCGTGTCGAGCACGACATCGGCCTTGATCGGGCCGCCGGACTCGTCCGACAGCTTGGCGATGCGCCGGTCGGGAATCTCCTGCCACTTCGCCCAGTCCTCCATGGCACGGATGCCGGCGTCGACAGCCTGAAGGGTGGGAAGGCCACCACCCGTCTGTTTCACACCGATGAGGACGATGGCCCGCTCCACGATCAGTCCGCCTCTCCCGCCGGCGCCTCGCCGTCGGTCGCGAGCCGGGATCCCGGAACGTCGTCGATCACGAACTCACCCGGATCGACGGCGGCCGCGGCGGCCGCGGCCTCTTCCGCCGCCATCTCGGCGGTCCGCAGGATGCCGCGGGCGACGGTCTCTGGGCCGCTCCACGAGCTGATCCGCTCCAGTGCGTCGATGGGAGCAGCGAGGCGGTACAGGCCGCCGTCGCCCACCGCGACGGCGCTCCGGCGGCGGGCATCCGACAGGCCGCTCAGCCACTCGGCGTTGCAGTACCAGCCGTCGAAGGACTCGATCTCGAAGATGTTGATCTCGTCCCCCGGGCGTGTATAGCCGGACGGCGAGACGGCGATGCGGCTGGGCTCGCACGACGGATCCACGCCGATGATGACGCCTTCGACCTGGAACTCCGGCGGATTGCGACGGGCGACCGCGGCGCGGGCGAGGGGAAGACCGCGGCCGAAGACCTCGTGGTCGGATTCACGACCTTCCCAGCCCGCGAACCACGACGGCGGGACGTAGGCCGTGATGGGAGGGGTGGCTTCGCCGTCGGGAGTCTCGCCGCCCTCCTCCGCGGTGGCAGCGGCAGCGGCGTCTTCAGCGGTGGGGCGTGTGAGGTCGTCGACGACCGTCCCGATGAACTCGTCGATGGTCGCGGTGACGAGCTCGTCGGCGAGCCGCGACGTGACCCACTCGAGCTCGGCGAGCATCCGGACGCGCACGTCGTCGTGGGGATACCGGCGCGCTCGCGCGGACGCCTCCGCCGCGATCTCGTCGAGGCGTGCGAGCGCCGGGCCTTCGCGCGGTCTGCGGAGCCGAGCTCGGATGACGCCCGCGCTCAGTGCCCGCATCCGCTCGACGTCCTCGCTGTTGAAGACGTACGAGAAGGCGTCGGCCAGCTCCGCGGCGCCCTGTGCACCGCCGGTCGTGATGAGCTTCGAGAGCGCCGTCGTCCACCGGCCCGTCATCCATCCGACCTGCAGGCGCTCCTCATGACGGAATCGCTCACCCATCTCGGCGACGATGTCGTCCCGCCCGAGGTAGAGCGCGGCGGCGGCCGCGAAGTTGGCCTCCCGCCGGTCGTCCCGGTTCGCGTTCTCCAGGACGCTCTCCCACAGCTCCTGCGCCTCCCGTGAGCCGCGAGCCGTGTAGAACTCGGCCAGCCAATCCGTGTAGAGCACGTCACCGCCCGCCGAGAGCTTGCGCAGCGTCGGCACGCCCGCCTCGTCGTCGAGCATGAGCTGCGCGTACGCCCTGAGGGCGGTCGACCACTGTGCGTCCTCGCCCTCCTCCGGCTGTTCGGGCAGGACGGCGAGGGCCTCCTGCGCGCGCACCAGGTTGAGCGCGCTGTAGACCACCTCCCAGGTCGAGTCCGGGCGGTTCTCCTCGGTGTCGAAGTGCTTGGCGATGAAGAGGCTCGTGTTCATGAGCCCGACCTCGCGGAGGTCGTTGGCGAGGTTCCGCCAGCGCGGGACCCCGTCGGACGCGTGGGTGCCGAATCCCGCGATCGCGAAGTGCAGCGACTCCCAGGGCCGCTCGGACCGCGGCGGATCCTCGAATCTGGCGAGCTGCTGGACGAGCAGCCGGCGCAGGTCGTGGGCCCACGGCAGGTCGTCGGGGATGGGCGAGATCCCTTCGGCCTGCTCGCAGAGATCCCAGGCCTGTTCGAGGTCCTCCTTCTCGCGCGCGGGATCGTCCGCCCCCGCCGTGACGTAGATCGCGTCGGCGAGGCGCCACATGATCTCCGGCTGTCCGGGATGCTGTGTGTTGGCCCGCTGGAAGCACTCGAGTGCCAGGAAGTTCAGCCCCGCCCAGATGGCCTGCGAGCCGATGTCGAGCAGCGCCTCGGCGCGTTCGGCATCCGTCGCGTCGATCTCCTCGACCGCCGTCAGGCGCAGGCGGGTGGCCGTCTCGCGGAGCGCTTCGGAGAGGTCCGGGATCCACAGCAGGCCCACGAGCCGGTTCGCCTCGTCGAACTGATGCTCGCCGAGCAGGCGTGTCGCCAGCGCGAGGATGACTTCGGCCGACACGGGTTCGAACAGCATCGTGAGCTTCGATGAGGCGCCCGCGACGGTGGGAAGGCCGTCCACGAGCGTCTGCACAGCCGTCAGGGTCACGGCGTCGGCGGGGGCCGGGGCCGAGGAGGGAGGCGGCGAATCGCTGCCGAAGGACCCTGCCGACGAGTCGCTCCCGGCCGGCTCGGCCGAGGAGTCGCTGCCGGCGGACTCGGACGGCGAGTCCGGTCCGGGGACAGGGGCGGCCGCGAGACGACGGCGCTCGACGAACTCGTGGACGCCGGCGAGGTCGACGGACACGCCGGGGCGGGGCGCGTCGAGCATGGACGAGCGGCCGATGTCGAAGCCGCGTCGGAAGAGGAAGGACTCGGCGGCGATGATCGCCCGCTCCGAGGCCTTCGCGGCCGAAGTGGAGACCGCGGCGAGGAGGGCGCGCGCCCGGGCGACGAGGGGCACCGCGTCCGCCCTTCCGGCGAGGCCCAGGATGCGCACCAGCACGAGGATGAGATCGATCTGCGACGAGGCCCGCCCTCGACCGAGGCGAGAGAGGACGGTCCGATCGTCGCCGTCGCGGGCCTCGAGCAGGTACTCCACGAGGTTCGACACGAGGTTCGCCGCGAACTGCCGGTTCTGCTCGACCTCATCGACCTGCTCGACGGCGCGCTGCAGCGCCGCGGCCCGGTCCGGGAGCCAGACGGCCCAGTCCGCGACTGTGGCATCCATGCGCAGCACTCGCCACGCCTCTTCCCATTCGCCGACGGTCATGGCCTCGAGCCAGGCCTGGAACCAGGTGGCCGTGCCGGTCTCCCGGTTGAGCTCCAGCCCCGCGAGCAGGGCCTGCTCTCGATCCGGCCATGAGTCGCGCCCGAACCGCCCCCACCAGTCGTCGTGCGCCGCGCGCTTCAACAGCTCGTCGGCGGCCGACCGGATCCCCGACGTGAGCGATTCGAGCGAGCGGGGCACGTCGTTGCGCAGCTCTGCCTCGCTGACGCTCGCCGCATCGCCCTCGTCGAGCGCCGCGACCATCCGGTCGATGAACCCGGACAATTCGGACAACGCGCCCTTGAGCCGTTCCGACGTCGATTCGAGCCCCGCGCTCATGTGCGCTGCCCTCCCCACCCGGTGTGGTCCTGGTGCGGTGCGGCGGGGCTCGGACGAGCCGTCGCGGCGGGCGCGCCCGTGGGGCCGCCGGTCGGCGCCGGCGCGCCGCTCGTGGTTCCCGGCGACTGCGCGCCCGGCGCCTGGTGACCGGTGCCCTGCTCGTCGCTCGTCGCGGGCGGCGTCAGCAGCCGCACGTCGCCCTCCGCGGTCGTGACGACGCACACCGCGCCGAACGCGACCTTGTCCTGCTGCGTGGGGTTGCGCGGCGACGGCGGCCCGACCTGGCGAAGCTCCCCGCGCGCGAATTGGACCGCGTGCTCGACGGACTCGCCGAGGAGCAGATCCTTGTAGAACTCCTTGCCGAAGTCCGACGCGTGATTGCTCGTCGCTATGTGCTGTCCGACCACGAGCGCGCGCACGTCCGTCTCGGGGACGCCCTGCACCTCGTTCGTCAGCACGCTCAGGAAGACCGACAGCGGCGCCGGCGGCTCGAACCGCGGTGAGCCGAGCTGGAAGACGACCGCCTTCGCGTGGGAGGCGGCCAGGTACACGCGCATGTCGCGGAAGTCCACGTACGTCGTCGAACCCCACACGTCCTCGCTCGGGAAGATGAACTGCCCGTCGGTCGTCGCCGTCGAGACGAGGTGCACGACATCCCATCCCGCCGCGTCGCGGACGAGGGTGTTGAACTTCCTCAGGTCCACGCCCGTCTCGACACGGGCCTCGACGGCGGGCGACGACGCGAGCCGTTCCTGGATCGCCGTCGCGGCCGCCACGAGCGCGTCGCGCGAGACACCGTCCACGTCGTTGACGACCACCAGGACCCGGATGCTGTCCTTCGGCTGAAGGGCGCCCTTTCCGGTCTCGACATACCGCGAGAACACCCAGCTCCTCGACGTCGCGAGCTCCGCCGCGTACTCCCACGGGATGGCGGTCAGCGGGTTGGCGGGGTCGGCGAGGAGCCGCACGAGCGGTGGACGGCGCTGGTCCTGCGCCTCCCGCAGCTTCTTGATGGGTTCGGGCAGGAGTGCGCGGTCGAGCACTCGCCCGAGCACCGTGACCTGCTCCTCGGTCGCGAGCTGATTGCGCCGCGCCCAGTTGTCGAGCGCATCGAAGAGATCGTCGCCGAGGTCGTGCAGGGACCACGTGGGGCTCTCCGGGAGTCCTCCGACGCTGATCGCCCACCGGCGGTCCTCGCCTGCGACGGTCGTCTCCTCGAACGCGAGGTCGAGGACGGCGGGTGGCAGATAGCGGGCGCCCTCGAGGAAGCCCGTCTCGAGGTTGCGGTTGCGCTGCGTGAGCGCCGCCGGGCTGATCCGCTCGAGCCAGCGCCGGGACGCGGCATCCGGATGATCGTGGAGATCGCCGAGCCTCTCGAGGAGCACCGCCTGCTCGGCGGGAGTCGCGGCGTCGTGGGCGATGCGGTCAAGCTCGTCCAGCACGGCGTGGAGCGGGAGGAAGTAGCCACCGAGCGGGGACGCTTCGGCTCTCGAGGCCGAGACGTGGCCGCACACGAAGCCGTCCGCAGTGAGCACTGCCGAGCCCGAGAGGCCCTTGTCGACGGACTCCGCACGTAGGCGCGAGTACACGTGACCGCTGTTGTCGAGGTTGACGCGCGACCCGGTCGTGAAGGGGTTCGTGTCGTACCCGACCCACGTGCGCCCGAAGCCGCCCACGCGCACCTCGTCGGGCTCTTCGGGCTGCCACGAGTCGAGCAGCACCGCGAGCGGGAACGCCCCGCCGTCGGAGCGTTCGAGCAGCGCGAAGTCCGGCCAGAGGTGCTCGGCCGTCTGCACGGGAGCCAGCAGGCGCTCGTCGTCGTCGCGCGGGACCTTGAGCTTCACGACGGTGGGGATGGCGTCCGCCGCACCTGCCGGGTACACCGCGACGGCGCCGCCCGGCGGCACATCCTCGACGACGTGCCGGCACGTGACGAGCAGCGTCGAGGACACCGCGAACCCGGTGCCCTGCTTCGCCCCGTCCCCGACCCGGTACACGCACTCGGAGAGCAGGTCGTCGAACTCGCCCGCCATAGCTCCGCCCGTCGACCGCCCGGGACCCCCACGGGCATCTGCCCACAGTTTTCTGCACACGCCCGACCGCCGCAAGACCTCGGCCGGGCGCAGAAGGCCTTCCCGCCCGTGCGGGGCTCAGAGGTTGCGGAGCACCTCGGCGACGCCGCCCTCCTGGACGGAGAGGGTGATCTCGCCCGCGGCATCCCGCACTTCCTGCGGACCCTGCTTCATCGCGACGGCGCGGCCGCCGTTCTCACGCGCCCAGCGGAACATGCCGACGTCGTTGCGACCGTCGCCGATCACGAGCACGTGCGCGGGGTCGAAGCCCGTCCACTCTCGCACGCGCTCGAGCGCCGTCGACTTGTCGACGCCCTTCGGCGCGATGTCGAGCCAGGCGGTCCAGCCGACGGCGTACGAGACCTGGTTGAGCCCTATGCGCTGCACGAGCTCGACGAAGTCCTGCTCGTTGTGGCCAGGCGACACGACGACGACGCGGCACACGGGCTGCGCCGTGAGCTCCTCGAACTCGACGCGCTTCGCGTTGACCAGATTCCAGTCCTCGAGGTGCTCGGTGTACAGGCGCCGCCCGTCGGCGAGCTCCACCATGTACCGGGCGTCGGGCAGGTGCTCGCGCAGGAGCATCAGCACCTCGGTCGCGTCGAAGGTCTCGGTGAAGAACCGCTCGTAGTGCGCCTCGTCACCCTCGAGACGGCGCATGATGACGGCGCCGTTGGAGCACACGACGTACTCGGGCTCGAGCTGCAGGACGCGGAGGATGCCGCGCGTGCCCTCCCACGAGCGTCCGGTCGCGAGCATCACCTCGTGGCCTGTGCGGTGCGCGTGCTCGACGGCCTCGGCGACGCCGGGCGAGAGCGACTCGTCCTCCAGCAGGATCGTGCCGTCGATGTCGAGCACGATGAGCAGGCGCTCGGTCGCGACATCCGGATTCTCCGTGTCGCGCGCGATCTCCTCGACGAGCTTCGCGGCCTTCTTGGGTCCTACGACCTTGATGCTGCCCGTCGGCGGGAGATGCGCTTCACTCACGAAACGGGCTCCAGAACCTCGAGGCCGCCGAGGTACGGGCGCAGGACCTCGGGCACCGTGACCGAGCCGTCGGCGCGCTGGTGGGTCTCGAGGATCGCGACGATCCAGCGCGTCGTCGCGAGTGTGCCGTTGAGCGTCGCGACGTGCGCTGTCTTGCCGCCGTCCGGCCGGTAGCGGATGTCGAGCCGGCGGGCCTGGTAGGTCGTGCAGTTGCTCGTCGACGTGAGCTCGCGGTAGGCGCCCTGCGTCGGCACCCACGCCTCGACGTCGAACTTGCGTGCGGCGCTCGAGCCCAGATCTCCGGCTGCGACGTCGATCACGCGGTACGCGAGACCGAGATCCTGCAGCATCCCCTCCTGCATCGCCACGAGGCGATCATGCTCGGCCTCTGCGACATCGGGTGTCGTGTAGATGAACATCTCGAGCTTGTTGAACTGGTGCACGCGGATGATGCCGCGCGTGTCCTTGCCGTACGATCCCGCTTCGCGCCGGTAGCACGTCGACCAGCCGGCGTAGCGCTTCGGGCCCCGCTCGAAGTCGAGGATCTCGTCCATGTGGTAGCCGGCGAGCGGCACCTCGCTCGTGCCGACGAGATAGAGGTCGTCCTCTTCGAGGTGGTAGATCTCGTCGGCGTGCTGGCCGAGGAAGCCGGTGCCCCGCATGACCTCGGGGCGGACGAGTGTCGGCGGCACGATCGGCGTGAAGCCCGCCTGCAGCGCCCGGTCGAGCGCGAGCGTCATGAGCGCGAGCTCGAGGCGCGCCCCGATGCCGGTGAGGAAGTAGAAGCGGCTCCCCGACACCTTCGTGCCGCGCTCCATGTCGATCGCGCCGAGCAGCTCGCCGAGCTCGAGGTGGTCGCGCGGCTCGAAATCGAACGCGGCCGGCTCGCCGTGCGTGCGGAGCGTGACGAAGTCGTCCTCGCCACCGGCGGGCACGCCGTCGATGACGATGTTCTCGAGCTTGGCGAACGCGGCGGCGGCCTCGGCCTCGGCATCCGTGACGGCCCGCTGTGCGTCCTTCACGCGGTCGCTCAGCTCCTTGGCCTGCGCGACGAGCGCGGCCTTCTCTTCCTTGGGCGCCTTCGCTACGGCCTTGCCATGCGCGTTCTGCGCGGCGCGCAGCTCTTCGAACGCCGAGATGGCCGCGCGACGGGCCTTGTCTGCCGCCAGCGCCTCGTCGACCGTGCCGGGCGATTCTCCGCGGGCCTCCTGCGAGCGCTTGACCAGCTCGGGATTCTCGCGGAGAAGGACGGGATCGATCATCCGTCAAGTCTAGAGTCGCACCGGCTCCACGCCGCCTGTGGGCGTCGCGGCTCCCGGCCCGGCCGGCGCGCGGCCGGTGGCGGCGGGCGGCCGCCCTCCCGGGCGCGCGGCGGGGCGCGTGCGGATCGGGGTGGCAGCACGGCGGTTCGCGCGCAACCCCGGGACCGCGACGGAGCCTGCGCTCTATGGTGGTACGCATGACAGCGGGCACGGGCCGAGACGAGGATGCGACTCGCCCGGAGGAGGACCCGCCCCACCCCGCCGACAAGATCTACGCCGACGGACCCGAGACGGGCGAGATCGCCGTCTCGGAGGATGAGATCCGCGCGGAGGCCGAGCGTCTCGCGGATGAGAAGGGCGACGCCGTCTCCGCCGAGGCATCGGGTGGCGCGTCGCATGAGGCTGACGGCGAGGCGTCGAGCGAGGCATCCGGCGGGGCGTCAGGAGAGGCATCCGGCGATTCGTCGTCCGAGGAGTCCGGCGATTCGTCATCGGGGGCACCCGACCCGAGCGAGGCGGCCGAGCCCGACGACGTCATCCGCCAGCCTGAGGACATCGCGCCGGACACGGAAGAGGACGAGAGCGGCGAGGCCCGGCGCGTCGGCGCAGAAGGCGAGACGGCCCCGATCGAAGGGGGCGAGGAGCGTCCGCACCCCAAGCTCGCCCTCGTCTACAACCCGATCAAGGTCGACGCCGACGCCCTGCGCGGGCAGGTCGAACGGCTCGCGGCGGAAGCCGGCTGGCAGGAGCCGCTGTTCTACGAGACGACCGTCGACGATCTCGGCGACGACGTGACGCGCCAGGCGCTCGAGGTCGGCGTCGACGCCGTGCTCGTGGCCGGCGGCGACGGGACGGTCCGGGCGGTGTCCGAGGCGATGAGCGGGAGCGGCGTGCCCCTCACGATCGTCCCGAGCGGCACCGGCAATCTCCTCGCCCGTAATCTGCTGCTCCCCCTCGACGATCCCGAGGCGATGATCCGGGCGACCTTCGACGGCGACAAGGTCGGAGTCGACATCGGGTTCGCGGCGATCCGCCGACCCACCGGCGAGACGGAGGAGCACGCGTTCGTCGTCATGGGCGGCATGGGGCTCGACGCCGCGATGATCGCCAACACCAATCCGCAGCTCAAGAAGTCGGTCGGCTGGGTCGCCTACGTCGACGGTGCAGCGCGCTCCCTCCCGGGGGCCAAGCCGTTCCGCATCATGTACCAGATCGGCGGGCACCGGCTGCACTCCACCCGCGTGCAGAGCGTGCTGTTCGCCAACTGCGGGTCGCTCCCGGCCGGGCTCGAGCTCATCCCCGAGGCCTCCGTGACCGACGGGACGATGGACGTCGTCCTCTTCCAGCCGAAGGGTCCCCTCGGCTGGATCCTCGTGTGGCGGCGCGTCGCGTGGGACAACAGCTTCCTCAGGAAGTTCCGCGCCGGCCGACAGGTGCTCGCGCTGCGCACGAAGGACAACGCCGTGCGCTACGTCCGCGGAGCCGAAGTCGAAGTCGGCGCCACAGAGGCCCAGTACATCCAGCTCGACGGCGACGAGTTCGGCGAGGCGGTCAACGTGCGCGCCCGGGTCGTGCCCGGCGGGCTCGAGATCGCCGTCCCCAAGGGCCACGACGTCACAGCCCTGTAGCGCGGCACGCGGGCGGGGCTGCTTGCGGCCGCGCGTGCACAAACTCCTCAAGCTCGCTCCGCCGGAGGCCGCTGGCACGGCGTGTCGCGGCCGCCGGGCCCCGGATTGGAGGAGTTCTGCACGCGGCCGCAGCGCGGGGTGACAGCATTCGTCAGCCCTTGACGGCGCCTCCGAGTCCGGCCGAGCGCAGGAACACGGACTGGAAGAGCAGGAACATCGCGATCGGGATGAGCGTCGCGATCGCGAGCGCGGCGAGGAAGACGTCGAGCTCGGTCTGGCTCTGCACGGCGGGCAGGCGCACCGAGAGCGGCTGGACCGCGGGGTCGGGCAGCACGAGCATGGGCCACAGGTAGTCCTTCCAGGCCGCGATGATGGCGAAGACCGACACGACGCCGAGGATCGGCTTCGACATCGGCAGCACGACCGACCAGAACAGGCGGAAGGGCCCCGCCCCGTCGGTCTTCGCGGCCTCGAACACCTCACGCGGCAGATTGTCGAAGAACCGCTTGACCAGAAGGATGTTGAAGGCGTTCGCCGACATGGGCAGCCACACGGCGAGGTAGTTGTTCAGCAGCGAGCCGCCCACGAGCGGCGGGTGCACGATCGTCAGGTACAGCGGCACGAGCAGGACGATCCCGGGGATGAACAGCGTCGCGAGCACGAGTGCGTTCAGGACGGGCGCGTACCTCGGCCGCAGGACCGACAGCGCGTACCCACCCGTCGTCGCGATGAACAGCTGGGTCGCCCACGCGCCGGCGGCGATGACGATCGTGTTCCAGAAGTACTGGTCGATGTGGATGTCGTTCCACGCCGTGGACAGGTTCGCCCAGTCGATGCCGTTCGGCCACAGGGCGAAGGGCTGCGTCAGGGTGTCCTGCGTCGGGGTCACGGCGGACTTCGCGAGCCACAGGATCGGCCCGAGCCCCGCGATGACGAGCGACGCGAAGAGGAAGACGTGCGTGACGCTCATGCCGAAGCGCGTGCCGGGGCGGCGGCGCTCCGAGTCGGACACGACGGTGCGGACGGTGTCGTCGTCGATGCTCGCGCGGCGGCGGCGCGTGCGGGAGACGAGGCCCCGGACCCCCTCTTTCGACTGAGCGGTGATCGTCGAGCTCATTGCGTGCTCCAGCGGTTCGTGAGCTTGAAGTACAGCCAGGACAGGATCGCCAGGACGATCGCGAGGAGCACCGAGACGGCGGTCGCTTCGCCGTAGTCGCCGCCGAGGCTGTTCCGGAAGGCCTTGTCGTAGATGTAGAGGAGGATCGTCTTCGTCGCGCCGGCCGGGCCGCCGCCCGTGAAGAGGAACGGCTCGAGGAACACCTGCGCGGTCGCGATGACCTGCAGGATCAGCATGATGAAGAGGATGCCGCGCAGCTGCGGGATCGTCACGTGCCAGACCTTGCGCCAGATGCCGGCTCCGTCGACCTCGGCCGCGTCATAGAGCTCGGGCGGGACCGACAGGAGCGCCGCGAGGTAGATGATGATCGATCCGCCGGCCGCGGCCCAGGTCGCCTCGAGGACGAGCGACGGCATCGCCTGCACGGCGGACTGGATCCACGGCTGGGGCGGGATGCCGAACCACGACAGCACCGTGTTGAAGACGCCGTTCGGGTCGGCGCTGTAGAAGAAGCGCCACAGCAGCACCGCGACGACGGGCGGGATGACGACGGGGAGGTAGGCGAGAGCCGAGTAGAGGCCCTTGCCGCGGCGCACTTCGCTCATGAGGACCGCCATGAGCAGCGGCAACGGGAAGCCGAACAGCAGCGCGAGCACCGCGAAGTACATCGTGTTGACGATGGCGCGGCCGAGCTCGGGATCGGTGAGGACGGCGACGTAGTTGTCGAAGCCGACCCACGACGACACGATGAGGTTCGTCTTCTCGAAGCTCATGATGACCGACTGCACGATCGGCCGCCACGAGAAGAAGAAGAACACGAAGACCATCGGCAGCACGAACAGCAGGTTCCACAGGCCGCCTCCGCGGTACCAGGTCACGGGCGTGCGCCGTTTGCGACGCTTCGCGGGCGGGGCGCCGGCAGGCGGGAGGGATGCCGCGGCCGGACGCTCCTCGGTCGTCATGGTCATGTCTGCCTTGGGTTCCTCTGGGTTCGGGGCGTTTCGTCTCGCTTCGCTCGCTCAACGACCGAGATCGGATCTCCGGTCGTTGAGCGAGGAGCGAAGCGACGAGACGAAACGCGGCGAGCGTCGGGATGCCGCGGCTCGGCCGGGGGGAAGGCCGGGCCGCGGCATCCGGTGTCCTACTGGTCGAGCAGCGCCTGCGCGTCGGACTGCGCCTGGGCGAGCAGGGCGTCGATGTCGGCGTTCTCGTCGGTGAGGACCGTCTGGACGAGACCGTCGAGCAGCGCGTAGACCTCCTGCGTCTTCTTCTTGGGCTCGCCGACGGGGACCTGGTCCCAGATGCTGTCGGTGAAGGCCGTCATCTGGTCGCGCGGCACGTTGATGTACGGCTCGATCCAGGTGAGCGACTCCTCGTACAGCTCACGGCTGAGCACCGGCAGGAGCGGCGTGCCGACGGCCTGGCCGGACTCGTTGAGGGTCTTCGCGTCCTGGACGGCGGCATCCTCGTCGAGGAGCTTCTGCATGTAGTACCAGTCGATCCACGTGACGGCCGCGGCCTTCGTCGCGTCGTCGACCGTCGGGCTGATGACGGCGATGTCGCCGCCGCCGAGCGTGCCGGGGTCGTCGCCCTCGGTCGGGACGACCGTCAGGCCGTAGATCGAGGAGTCCATGCCGAAGTCGCGGACGAGCGCCGTGTAGACGTCGGAGCCCGACGTGTACATGCCGATGTTGCCGGCGGCGAACTCCTGGTTGATCGTGCCCCAGTCGAGGTCGACCTTCGAGCCGAACGAGTCGTCCTCCCACTTGACGTCGTGCAGGAACTGCAGCGTCGCCTTCGTGCCGTCGTTGTCGATCGTCGACTCGGCCGTGCCGTCCTGGTTGTCGACCTGCGTGCGGCCGCCGCGCGCGACCGTCTGCGCCGTCAGCTGCCAGCCGCCCGTGTTGTTGATCGCCATCTGGGCGTAGCCGGCCTTGCCGGTCGCGTCGGAGATCTTCTTCGCGTACTCGCGGACCTCGTCCCACGTGGTCGGGGGCTGGTCGGGGTCGAGCCCGGCCGCCTCGAACAGCTCTCGGTTGTAGTGCAGGCCCATCGCGTAGGCCTGGCGGGGGAAGCCGTAGATGCGGCCGTCCGCGTCCTTGACGCCGTCGAGGATGATCGGGTTGAAGCTGTCGGTGTAGCCGAGCTCCTCGATCTCGTCGGTGACGTCCATGAGCTGGCCGTTCTCGAGCAGCGTCTTGGAGTCGGTGAACGGCACGGTGAAGACGTCGGGGAGGCTTCCGCCGGCGAGCTGCACGGCGAAGGTCGGCCCCTCCCACTCGTACTCGACGCCGATGATGTCGATGTCCGGGTTCTCGTCCTCGAACTGCTTCTCCTGTGCGGCGAACGCCTCGTAGGCCGCGGCATCCGCTCCCGGCGGGAAGGTCGCGACGCGCAGCTCGACCTTTCCGTCGGTGCTGGTGCCGCCTCCGTCGGCGGAGCATGCGGCGAGCGCGCCGATCGTCGCCACGGCGGCGACACCGGCGAGCAGGACCCTTGCTGGTGACTTCATCGTCTTTCCTTTCTTGGTGAGGGATACCGCGCCGGCCTCTTCATGGCGCGTCAGGCTCCTCGGGGGGTTTCAGGGGGTGGGGCCGATCCGCAGCCAGGCGGCGGCGTTGCCCGGGAGGGCGTTGCCGTCGAGCGGACTGCTGGCGAGCAGGACGTGCTCGTGTGCGGGAAGGTCGATGGGCACGTCGCCCGTGTTGACGACGCAGACGAAGGTGTCGCCGCGGCGGAACGCGATCGAGTCCGCGTGGCCGGACTCGATCCACTCGAGCGGTCCGTCGCCGAGCTCGGCGAGCTCCCGCCGCAGTTCGAGCGCCCGGCGGTACAGGTTGAGGGTCGAGTGCGGGTCGGTCTGCTGGGCCGCGGCCGTCAGGGCGCTCCAGCCCTCGGGTTGCGGCAGCCACGTCTCGGTCCCCACCGGGCTGAAGCCGAAGGGGGCCTGGTCGCCCGACCACGGCAGCGGGACGCGGCATCCGTCCCGCCCGGGATCCGTGCCGCCGGAGCGATAGTGCATGGGGTCCTGGATGAGCTCGAGTGGGAGGTCCTCGACCTCGGGCAGGCCCAGCTCATCGCCCTGGAAGATGTAGAGGCTCCCGGGGAGCGCCGCGACGAGCAGCGCCGCCGTACGCGCGCGGTGCAGGCCCAGTTCGGGGTCGGTCGGGACGCCGAACCGCTTCTTGAGGAAGGCGAACGCCGTGTCCTCGCGGCCGTAGCGCGTGACCGGGCGCGTCACGTCGTGGTTGCTCAGCACCCACGTACTGGGAGCGCCGACCGGGGCGTGCGCCGCGAGCGTCTGCTCGATCGAGTGGCGGAAGGATGCCGCGCCCCACGGCCGCGCGAGGAAGTCGAAGTTGAACGCGGTGTGCATCTCGTCGGGCCGCAGATAGTTGGTGAACCGCTCGATGTCGGGCACCCAGATCTCGCCGACGAGCACTCGCGTGCCGGCGTAGGAGTCGGCGATCGCGCGCCACGAACGGTAGACGTCGTGCAGCTCGTCGCGGTCCTCCGTCGGGTGGTCGGGCTTCTCCCCCACCTCGGGCAGGTCGGCGTCCTTGATGAGGAGGGCCGCCGAGTCGATCCGGACGCCCGCGACGCCGCGGTCGAACCAGAACCTCAGGATCTCCTCGTGCTCACGACGCACGTCGGGGTGGTTCCAGTTGAGGTCGGGCTGCTCGGGCGTGAACATGTGCAGGTACCACTCGCCGGGTGTGCCGTCGGGGTTCGTCGTGCGTGTCCACGTCTCGCCCTGGAAGCTCGAGACCCAGTGCGTCGGGATCTCGTCGCCGTTCTCACCCTTGCCGGGATGGAACCAGAACCGCTCGCGCTCGGGGCTGCCGGGGCCGGCGGCCAGCGCAGCCTGGAACCACGGATGCTGGTCGCTGATGTGGTTCGGGACCACATCGATGATGGTCCGGATGCCGAGGGCCAGCGCCTCCTGGATGAGCTCCTCCGCCTCGGCCAGCGTGCCGAAGTCGGGGTGGATGTCGCGGTAGTCCTGGACGTCGTACCCGCCGTCGGCCATGGGGCTCGGATACCAGGGGTTGAACCAGATCGCGTCGACGCCGAGGTCCTTGAGGTAGCCGAGGTGCGCCCGCACGCCAGTGAGGTCGCCCGTGCCGTCGCCGTTCCCGTCGGCGAAGCTGCGGACGTAGACCTGGTAGATCACGGCGGAGCGCCACCAGAGCGGGTCTGTGTCGCTGAGCGCTTGCGTGCTCGTGGCGGGGAGGACGTCAGTGTCCAAGGGCGGGCTCCTGGAGTGGGATCGGGAAAGTCTTGTTGCGATGAATGTAGCTTCGGTTCTGTACTGATGCAAGTCTTTGACGACATCATGCAAGATTGCGTGTACCTATCGATGTTCACATTGGGTTGCGATGCTGCGCGGTGTGCCTTTTTCGGGGGCCTGAGGAGCGCGCCACAATGTCACGGATACCCACTACGTCGGAGGGATGCCGCTCCCGGCGTCCGACATTGTGGTTATCTGCGACGCTGTGGCGCGGCGGCAGAGCCGGTCGTTGAGCGAGCGGAGCGAGACGAAACGCCGCCCGCAGCCGGCGGCGGCGGGGGCTACGCCGTGGGGGCCGGACCCGTCGAGGAGCGGAGCACCAGCTCGGGCTCGAAGAGCAGCTCGTCGCCGGCCTCGGTCGTGCCGGCGATCTGCGAGAGGAGGAGCTCGATCACGGTGCGGCCCATCGACTCGATGGGCTGACGGACCGTCGTCAGCGGCGGCTCGGTGCAGCTCATGAGCGCCGAGTCGTCGAAGCCGACGACGGAGACGTCGTCGGGCACGCGCAGGCCCGCCCGGCGGGCGGCGCGGACGGCGCCCAGGGCGAGCGGGTCGCTCGCGCACACGATCGCGGTCGCACCCTGGCCGAACAGTCGCGTCGCCCCGGCCTGGCCGGACTCGAGCGAGTAGAGGCCGCGCACGATCATGGAGTCCTCGAGGCTGGGACCGAGCCGGTCGAGCAGTCGCCGCGCAGCGGCGAGCTTGCGCTGCGAGGGGATGTGGTCGGGCGGACCCATGAGCATCCCGATGCGGCGATGCCCGAGCTGGTGAAGGTGCAGCACGGCCTGCTCGGCCGCCGCCGCGTCATCCGTGGAGACCGTTGCGAACTCGAGCGCATCGATGCGGGCGTTGACGAGCACCGTCGGCAGGTTCACCTGACGAAGCCTGTCGTAGTGCTCGTGCGGGGCGTCGGCCTGGCTGTAGTTGCCGCCGAGGAAGATGACGCCCGAGACCTGCTGCTGCAGGAGCAGCTCGACGTAGTCCGACTCCGTGATGCCGCCCGCGTTCTGCGTGCACAGCAGCGGCGTGTAGCCGTTCTGGGTCAGTCCCCCGCCGATGATCTCGGCGAGCGCGGGGAAGATCGGGTTGCTCAGCTCGGGCAGCACGAGGCCCACGAGGCGGGCTCGTTCGCCGCGCAGCTTGGTGGGCCGCTCGTACCCCAGCACGTCGAGCGCCGTGAGGACCGCCTGTCGTGTGGCATCCGAGACGCCCGGCTTGTCGTTGAGCACGCGACTGACCGTCGCTTCGCTGACACCGACCTTGCGCGCGACTTCCGCGAGACGCTTCGACATGCGCTCAGTGTATGCAAGAACTTGCGCATTTGCGCAAGTGACCGCAAGCGCCGGCAGGAATGCCGCGGGCGGACCGCGGGTTGGCATGAGCGATGAGCACCGCCACCTCCGCCCCGGCCCTTTCCGTCCTCGACCTCGTGCCGGTGCGCGCGGGGCAGACGAGCGCGCAGGCGGTGACAGCATCCCTCGCCCTCGCCCAGCGCGCTGACGAGCTGGGGCTGCGGCGCTACTGGTTCGCCGAGCACCACAACATGCCGGCGGTCGCGTCGACGACTCCGCCCGTGCTCATCGCGGCCGCTGCCGCCCGGACGTCGCGGATCCGGGTCGGATCGGGCGGCGTCATGCTGCCGAACCACTCGCCGCTCGTCGTGGCGGAGCAGTTCGCGGCGCTCGAGGCGCTCGCGCCGGGCCGCATCGACCTCGGCCTCGGCCGTGCTCCCGGAAGCGACCCGGTCATCACCCAGCTGCTCCGCCTCTCGGGCACGACGAGCGACGTCGAGCGCTTCCCCGAGCACGTGCGCGACATCACGCGCCTCGTCGGCGCAGAAGGCGCGACCGTCCAGTTCACGTCCGGAGGCACGTACGACGTCCACGCGACACCGGCCGCGACCAGCGCACCCGAGGTGTGGCTGCTGGGGTCGAGCGACTACTCGGCGCAGCTGGCGGCATCCCTCGGCCTGCCGTACGTGTTCGCGAACCACTTCTCGGGCGAGGGCCTCCAGCGCGCCCTCGCTCTGTACCGCACGCAGTACCAGCCGAGCGAGGCGCACCCCGAGCCGCGCACGTTCCTGACGGCGAACGTGATCGCGGCACCGACGGCGGACGAGGCCGAGGAGCGCGCCGTCCCGCAGCTGCGGATGATGGCGCGGCTCCGCCAGAACCGTCCGCTCATCCCGCTCGAGACGGTCGAGCGGGCGCGGGCCGGGGCATCCGACTTCGACGCACTCGGCGAGCAGATCATGGCCTCCGCCCGTTCGCGATGGTTCGTCGGAACGGGCGAGGCCGTCCGCACGGAGCTCGCCGAGTTCGCGGCGCGTCACGGCGTCGACGAGGTCATGATCTCGCCGATCGCCGCTTCGTACGAGTCGGAACCGATGGATGCTGCTCCCGGCCGGATCCAGACGCTCGAGCTGCTCGCGGGCTGACGCAGGCCGGGGCCCGCACCGGCGAGCGGCTGAGCCCAGCCGGCCCGCTCATCCTGCGAGCCGGCTGAGCATTGCATGCCCGGGTCCTGTGACACCCTCCGATATGGTCAGACCACAGCTATCCTGGACTCATGCCCGCAATGCGGGCCTCCTGCGCCGGGCGATTCCCCGCCCCGCGGGCGGGCCGGGGAACGCGCTGCGCGGCACTCGTGTCGGAGCCTCCGCACGTCCGGGCCCGGATGTGCGGAGCTCGAGGGCATCCCTGAATCACCGAGCTCGGCACCCCACTTGGGGCGGGTACCGCACTCGTCAGGCGACGCGATCGATTCGTCGGAGGCCGGGGCCGGGAGCCCGGCTGTCCGCGTCAGGGCGGAGCCGGCCCCCACCGGCTCCGCCCTTCATCACCCGGATCGGGCATCGGGACCGATCCCTGCCTGATCCGCCGCCGGACCCCCCTGGCCAAGCGACATCGGCCGCACCCGTGCGAGGTGCGGCCGATGCTCGGTGATGGAGGTGCCCGGGTCACGCGACGAGCGCCCTCCCCCTCGGAGGTCGACGCTGCGCGAGGCACGTGACGGCGCTGTCCTCCGCGTGAAGCCCGCGCCGTTCGAGGCTGAATCGACCGTGGTCGGGCCCGCGTTACGGCGAGGTCGCGACAGAGCGGGCCGGACCGGGCAGACTGGGGGAATGAGCCGCGCAGGACAGCCCGCCGAAGCATCCGACCTCATCGACATCGACGAACTGATCGCCGCCTACTACGACCGCAAGCCGGCCGCCTCCGTGCCGGAGCAGCGCGTCGCGTTCGGCACGAGCGGTCACCGCGGTTCGTCGCTCAGCACGAGCTTCAACGAGGACCACATCCTCGCGACGACGCAGGCGATCGTCGACTACCGCAACGAGCAGGGGATCTCGGGCCCGCTCTTCCTCGGCCGTGACACGCACGGGCTGTCGCTGCCCGCCGAGCGCAGCGCGATCGAGGTGCTCGTCGCGAACGGCGTCGACGTCCGCGTCGACTCGCGCGACGCGTGGGTGCCGACTCCCGCGCTCAGCCATGCGATCCTGACGTACAACCGCGGCCGCGCGCTCGACGACCCGGGCCGCGCCGACGGCATCGTCGTGACGCCGTCGCACAACCCGCCGCGCGACGGCGGTTTCAAGTACAACCCGCCGAACGGCGGCCCCGCCGACACCGATGCGACGGGCTGGATCGCCGACAAGGCCAACTACTACATCGGCGAATCGCTCGACGGCGTCAAGCGCACGCGCTACGCCGACCTCGACGGCGACGCGCTCGGCCAGTACGACTTCCGCGACGGGTACGTGCGCGACCTCGCGAGCATCATCGACGTCGAGGCGATCCGCAACGCGGGCGTCCGCATCGGCGCCGACCCGCTCGGCGGTGCGTCCGTCGAGTACTGGGCGCTCATCGCCGAGGTGTACGGCCTCGACCTCACGGTCGTGAACCCCGACGTCGACCCCACCTGGCGCTTCATGACGCTCGACTGGGACGAGAAGATCCGCATGGATCCCTCGTCCCCCTCGGCGATGGCCGCCCTCGTCGCGCGGAGGCACGAGTACGACCTCCTGACGGGCAACGACGCCGACGCCGACCGGCACGGCATCGTGACGCCCGACGCGGGGCTCATGAATCCCAACCACTACCTGGCCGTCGCGATCGACTACCTGTATGCGCACCGCCCCCAATGGCCGACGGATGCCGCCATCGGCAAGACCCTCGTGTCCTCGATGATCATCGACAAGGTCGCCGCCTCGCTCGGCCGCGAGCTGCTCGAGGTGCCCGTCGGGTTCAAGTGGTTCGTCCCCGGCCTGCTGGACGGCTCGGTGGCATTCGGCGGCGAGGAGTCGGCGGGGGCGTCGTTCCTGCGCAAGGACGGCACCGTGTGGACGACCGACAAGGACGGCATCCTCCTGTGCCTCCTCGCGTCCGAGATCCTCGCCGCCACGGGCAAGACGCCGTCGCAGCGGTATGCCGAGCTCGAGGCCGAGTTCGGGGCCTCCGCCTACCAGCGCGTCGACGCCCCGGCATCCCCCGCCCAGAAGGCCGCGCTCGCGAAGCTCGCTCCCGAGGCCGTCACGGCGACGGAGCTCGCGGGCGAGCCGATCACGGCGAAGCTCTCGCACGCGCCGGGCAACGGCGCGGCGATCGGCGGCCTCAAGGTGCAGACCGAGCACGCGTGGTTCGCGGCCCGCCCGTCCGGCACGGAGGACGTGTACAAGCTCTACGCCGAGTCCCTCCGCGGCCCTGAGCACCTCGCCGAGGTGCAGGACGAGGCCCGCGCCGTCGTCTCGGAGGCCCTCGGCGGGGCCTGACCCTCCGTTCACCGCTCGCGAACCCACCCCTTCTTCACGAACCCATCACTTTCCGCTCGGTGCAGCGGGTGGGTTCGCGAGGAACGGGTGGGTTCGGCAATTGAGTTCGGGACGCACCCGACAGGGGGACGGCGCCGCGCTCCCGCGCGCCTTCGGGCTCCTGAACCCGGTCGCACGGCCGGTCGGGGTTCGAACCTTCGACGCGGCTCAGGGATCGGGTCGTCAGTGGGCGCGGGCGAGGGCGGCGCCGGCGGCGCGGAGCCAGCGCGCGGGATCGGCGAGGGCCTCGGCCGACGAGCCGGACAGTTCGGTGAGCGACGCGGACGCGGCGAAGGCAGAGGTATCGGCATCCGGAGCGATGCGCCCGGCGGCGAGCGAGACCGGCACGCCCGCGGACGCGGCGAGCGCCGCGACGTGCGCGGGCGCCTTGCCCGCGGCGGACTGCCCGTCGAACGAGCCCTCGCCAGTGACGACGGCGGATGCCTCGGCGAGGGCTTCACTCAGCCCCACGAGTGCGGCGACCTCGGGTGCGCCGGGCACGAGGGCCGCGCCCCACGCCAGAAGCGCGAAGCCGGAGCCGCCCGCCGCACCCGCCCCGGGCGTCCGCCAGTCGGCCGGCAGCAGCCCGGCGAGACGCGCGAGTCCCGTGTCGGCGGCGATCACGCCGCGCTGGCCGAAGCCCTTCTGCGGGCCGAAGACCGCCGCGGCGCCGTTCGGGCCGAGGAGCGGGTTGGTCACGTCGCTGAGGACGATGACGCCGCCCGGCGGCAGCGGCCGGAGGCCCTCGATGTCGGCGTGGACGACTCCGCCGAGGCCGTGCGCGCCGCGCGAGATGGCGTGCGCGTCGCAGTCGGTGAACTCCGCGCCGAGGGCGGTCAGCAGGCCGGTCCCGCCGTCGGTCGAGGCGCTGGACCCGATCCCGAGGACGAGCCGCGAGACGCCGTGGTCGAGGGCAGCGGCGATCGCCTGCCCGAAGCCCGTCGTGTCCGCATCCCACGGCAGGCGGCGGTCGCCCAGCAGCTCGATCCCCGACGTCGACGCGAGCTCGACGACCGCGGTGCCCTGGGGAGAATCGGGGGTCGCGGGCAGCAGCAGCCACGAGGCATCCGTCGCCTGTCCGTCGGGACCCGTCACGACGATCGGCACGCGACGCGCATCCGGGACGGCCGCGGCGAACGCGTCGAGGGTGCCCTCTCCCCCGTCGGCGACGGGGCGCAGCACGAGGGTGTCGTCGGGGCGTTCCGACGCCCACCCCTCGGCGAGCGCGGATGCCGCGGCCGCAGCGCCGATCGATCCCTTGAAGCTGTCGGGCGCGAAGACCACCGATGTGGCGCGATCGGCCGCCATCAGCGCTCGGGCGTGCTGCCGCGCACGAGCACTTCGAGCGGCAGGCTGTCCGGGCTCTGCGTCCACGAATCGTCGATCGCGGCGCGCAGGGATTGATAGCCGACGTCGTCGAGGGGCACGCGGACCGTCGTGAGCCCCGGCGTGACGTCACGGCCGGTGGGGATGTCGTCGAATCCGGCGAGCGCGATGTCGGCGCCGACTTCGCGGCCGCTCTCGCGGATGGCGCCGAGGGCGCCGATCGCGACGACATCGCTGATCGCGAAGACGAGGGTGCCCGAGGGGATGCCGTCCGCGAGCGCCTGCCGCATGATCCGCTCGCCCGCCTCGCGCGTGAAGGCGCCGCGATAGATGCGGTCGACCGAGCCGCCGCCCGATCCGAAGCCCTCCGTGAAGCCGGCGATGCGGTCGTCCGAAGTGCGGACGCCCTCCTGGGCGCCGAGGATGACCGCCGACCGATAGCCGCGTGAGGCGAGTGCCGCACCCAGATCCCGGGCTCCGCCGCGGTTGTCGATGAGGACCGCGCGCACGTCGCCCGCGCCGGGGCCGAGCGCGACGACGCGGCCGCCCATCGCGGACAGCGCGTCGAGCTCCTGCTGCAGCTCGGGGGCCGAGGTCTCGGTGCTGCGGGATGCCGCGAGGATGAGGCCGCGCGGACGCTGGCCGCGCAGCGCCCGGACGAGACGCGTCTCGCGCGCCGCGTCGCGCTCGGTGATCGCGATCGTGACGACGAGGCCCGCCTCGTCGGCGCCGCGTGCGACGCCGGAGGCGAGCTGGCCGAAGTAGGGGTCGGCGATGTCGGCCACGAGCAGCGCGATGATCGCCGAGGTGCCCTTCGCCGTCGCCTGCGCCGACAGGTTGGCGGTGTAGCCGAGCTCCGCCGCGGCGGCCTCGACCCGTTCGCGGTACGACTCGGCGACCTTGCGCGTCGATCCGTTGAGCACGCGCGACGCGGTCGCGAGCGACACGCCGGCAGCGGCCGCGACGTCATGCAGCGTCGCGGCGGAGGATCGCGCGCGCGAGGGTCCCGGCTCGACGGTGGTGTCGGTCATCACGCCGAGTCTATGGTCGCCGAAAGCCACGGCGACACGGCCGCGCCGAAGCCGGCCGCCGTGCGGCGCACGGCCTCGCCGGGTTCGGTGGCCCACACATCCTCGTTGAAGATCTCGACCTCGATGTCGCCGGTGTAACCGGCGTCGAGGACCGCGCGCGTGAGGGATGCGAAGTCGATCACACCGTCGCCCGGATAGTGGCGGGAGAGCAGGACGTCCGCCGCGAGCGGCGTCTTCCAGTCGCACACCTGGTACGTCGCGATGCGCCCCTCGCGTCCGGCACGCGCGATCTGATCGAGCACCTGCGGGTCCCAGAACACGTGGAACGTGTCGATCGTCACGCCGACGACCGAGGGGTCGAAGTCCGCCGCGAGGTCGAGCGCCTGGCCGAGGGTGGAGACGACCGCGCGGTCCGAGACGTACATGGGATGCAGCGGCTCGATGGCCAGCGTGACGCCGGCGGCGGCAGCATCCGGAGCCAGCTCGCCCAGCGCGTCGCGCACGCACTCGCGCGCGCCCGCGAGGTCGCGGGAGCCCTCGGGCAGACCACCGGCGACGAGAACGAGCACGGCGGTCGAGCCGTCGGCTCCCGCGGCGGCGAGCGTCGCGGTCTCTTCGATCGCGCGACGGTTGTCGTCGATCGCGGCGCGGCGGGCGCGACCCTCGTCGAGCGTGAAGAAGCCGCCTCGGCAGTGGGTCGTGAAGCGCAGGCCCGAGTCGGCGAGCATCGAGGCCGCCGTCGGGAGCCCCACCTCGTTGACGGGCTCGCGCCACAGGCCGATCGCCTGCACGCCGTTGTCGGCCGTGGCTCGGAGGGCCGCGGCGAGGTTCGCGCGCTTGATGGTCGCCTGGTTGATCGACAGGCGCGGGTCCGGCGTCGTCATGCGCGCTCCTGGAGGTTCATGTCCCGAAGTCGGCCGCTCGCGGGGTCCGGAAGTGACCAACTCGGGGACATCGAATGTGACGAGCGGATGCCGTGGCGCGACGTCATGCGTCGAGTCCGTTCAGGCGGAGCAGGCCGTGCCAGCGCTCGGCGGCGAGTTCGGGCTGCTCGAGGGCGTGCGCCGCATTGGCGAGCTCGACGATGCGCGAGAGGTGCGGGAGGCTGCGGGCCGAGTGCAGGCCGCCCACCATCTGGAACGCGGACTGGTGGCCGTTGAGCCAGGACAGGAACGCGACGCCTGTCTTGTAGTAGAACGTCGGCGCGGCGAACACCTGACGGCTGAGCTCCTCGGTCGGGCCGAGGGTCGACAGGTAGGCGTCGGGGTCGGACGCGTCGAGCGCCTGGATGGCCGCCGAGGCGACGGGCGTGATCGCGGCGAACGCGCCGAGCAGCGCGTCGGAGTGGCCATCCTCGGTCGTTGAGCGAGCGAAGCGAGACAAAACGCCGTCGGTCGACTCGGCGCGTTTCGTCTCGTCGCTTCGCTCCTCGCTCAACGACCGGAGGCTGTCACCGCCGATGAGGCCGACGTAGTTGAAGTCGTCGCCCGTGAACATCCGGACGCCCTCGGGGAGGCGCTCGCGCACCGAGACCTCGGCGGCGGCATCCAGCAGGCTCATCTTGACGCCCGCGACCTTGCCGGGGTTCTCGGCGATGACGCGCAGGAGCACGTCGGATGCCTGGGTCCAGTCATCCGCGCCGAAGTATCCGGCGAGCACCGGGTCGAACGCCGTGCCCAGCCAGTGCAGCACGACAGGCGTGGTAGCGGACTGGAGGACGGCGCCGTAGACACGGAGATAGTCGGTGCGCGACGAGGCCGCACGGGCGAGGTGCCGCGACGCCATGAGCACGGGGCCGGCGCCCTGCTCCTCCGTGAAGTGCAGCTGCTCCTTGTAGGCGTCGATGATCTCGGGGATCGAGATCGACTCGGCCTCGACGTGGTCGGTGTTGACGCCCACGACGACCGAGCCGCCCTCTTCGCGCGCGACCTGGGCCGAGCGAGCGATGAGCTCGCGCGTCGCGGCGGCGTCCAGGCCCATGTTGCGCTGCGCCGTGTCCATCGCGTCGGCGACGCCCAGGCCCCACGAGTAGACGTGGCGGCGGAAGTCCAGCGTCGCGTCCCAGTCGATCTCGGCGGGCTGCCCCGGCGTGTTGTCGGCCCACGTCTTGGGGACCACGTGCGCGGCGGCATAGGCGACGCGGCTGCGCAGCGGTGCGGTCGGCTTCGCGTAGGCGGGGGCCTCGTTCAGCTCGGCGGCGGAGACCGTGCCGTCCTGGCCGAGGAGCGTGAAAGTGGCGGTCGCGGTGGTCGTCGGCATCCCGATCACTCCAGGGTCAGAGCGGGCAGCTCGATCTTGCGGCCCTCGCGGCTGGACTGCAGGCCCGCCTCGGCGAGGAGGACGCCCCGCGCTCCGGACAGCAGGTCGAACTCGTACTCGGTTCCGGTGACGTAGGAGACGAGGAACTCCTCCCACTGCTGCTTGAAGCCGTTCTGGAAGACGTCGTTCGTCGGCACCTCGGCCCAGTCGGCGTCGTAGTCGTGGCTGTCGGCGAGGTCGGGGTTCCACACGGGCTTCGGGGTCGCGTTGCGGTGCTGGATCTTGGCGCCGAACAGGCCCACGACGGCCGAGCCGTGCGTGCCGTCGACGTGGAACTCGACGAGCTCGTCGCGGTTGACGCGGACGGTCCAGGACGAGTTGATCTGGGCGACGACGTCGCCCTCGAGCTCGAAGATGCCGTACGCGGCGTCCTCGGCGGTGGCCGTGTAGGGCTCGCCCTTCTCGTCCCAGCGGGTCGGGATGTGCGTCGACGCCTGCGCGTAGACCGACTTGACCTCGCCGAACAGGTTCTCGAGCACGTAGTTCCAGTGCGGGAACATGTCGACGATGATGCCGCCGCCGTCCTCGGCGCGGTAGTTCCAGGACGGGCGCTGCGCAGGCTGCCAGTCGCCCTCGAAGACCCAGTAGCCGAACTCCCCGCGGACCGACAGGATGCGTCCGAAGAAGCCGGAGTCGATGAGGCGCTTGAGCTTCTGGAGGCCCGGAAGGTAGAGCTTGTCGTGCACGACGCCGGCCTTCACGCCCGCCGCGGCGGCGAGCTTCGCGAGCTCGAGCGCCTCGTCGACCGTCTCGGCGGTCGGCTTCTCGGTGTAGATGGCCTTGCCTGCGGCGATCGCCCTGCGCAGCGCCGACGCGCGCGCCTTCGTCACCAGGAAGTCGGCGTAGATCTCCCAGCGCGGGTCGGCAAGCGCCGCGTCGAGATCGGTCGTGTAGTCCTCGATGTCGTGCTTGGCGGCAAGCTCCGCGAGCTTGAGCTCGCTGCGGCCGACCAGGATCGGGCGCACCGTGACGCGCGTCCCGTCGGGCAGCTCGACGCCGCCCTGATCGCGGATCGCGAGGATCGAGCGCACGAGGTGCTGGCGATACCCCATACGGCCCGAGACGCCGTTCATGATGATGCCGATCTCTCGGACCTGGGGGCGGGAGGCTCCGGCGGTCTGCGGAGCGAGGGTCGTCGTCTCTGACACGGTGTCGTCCTTGCGTCTGTGGGGGCTTTCGGAACTGGTAAGCGCTTTCCCGTAGCTATAGTGACACACGTATGAGGGAGACGCAAGCATGCGCTTTCCCATCCGACGGGACATGTGGAAGATCGGCGAAGGGGACGACATGAGCGAGGCACGTGGTGAGTCGGATGCCGCACCCCGGCGTGCGGTCGTCGCCGCCGGAACCGGCCGCTACTCCGACCCCTGGCATCCGTTCCTGAAGACCTCCCAGGCGATCGCCGGGGTGCTCGCCGACGCCGGGTGGCAGGTCTCTGTCGACGACGACCTGGACGGCGCGCTCACCCGCCTCGACGGCGTCGACCTGCTCGTCGTGAACGCCGGCGATCCGTGGCGCGGCGGCGAGACGGGCTTCGGCGCCGCGGAGGCGTCGACCCTGGGCCTGACTGCCGCCGTCGATGCGGGCATCGGGATCCTCGCGGTGCACAACGCGGTCTCGACGCTGCGGGACCACGACCTCTGGCGCGCGCTGCTGGCGGGCGAATGGCAGGCCGAGGTGTCGTGGCACCCGCCGATCGGCCCCATCGCCGTGCCGGTCGACGGCGATCACGCCGTCACGGCGGGGATCGGCCTCGTCGAGGCGTTCGACGAGCTGTACACCGACCTGCACATCGACCCAGGGGTCGAGGTGCTCGCAGCGCACGTGCTCGAGGGCCGCCGGCATCCGCTCGTGTGGGTCCGCGAGCACGGGATGACGCGGGTCGTCGTGTCGGCGTTCGGTCACGACGAGCGGTCGTTCGAGTCCGAGAGCCACCGGATGCTGTTGCGCCAGGCCGCGGCATGGGCTGCGCGGCGCCCGGCCTGACCTCACTGCAGGCTCGCGAACCCACATGTTCTTCGCGAACCCACCCGATTCGCTGCACGACAGCGGGTGGGTTCGGCGCGAAGAGGTGGGTTCGGCGTAGGGGCCGCCCGGGCCGGGGGCGGGCTAAGCCCGCAGGAGCACGCAGCCGTGCGGCTCGAGGTGCACCCGGACCACGGAGCTGCCCGGCGCCACGCTGCGCGCGGCGTTGCTCTGCACGTGCACGGCCTCGACGGCGACATCCTCGCCCGACCATACGTCGACCAGCCCGGCGGGAGCGGGGCCGACGCCGAGCGACCGCGTGTCGAACGGCTCGTCCCGCGCCTGCCCGGACAGATCGAACACGGCGACCCAGCGCGTGTCGCCGCTCTCGGCCGCCCACACCACGAGGTCGCGCTCGCGCATCAGCTCGCGATTGCCGGTCGACTCCTTCAGGATCCGCAGGACGTCGTCGTTCGTGTACAGCGCGATCGTCGCGGGCTCGCTGGAAGGCAGGTCTCCCCCGATCATGAGCGGCGACCGGGCCATGATCCACAGCGTCAGGAGCGACCTGCGCTCCGCCGGCGTCAGCCGGTCGTGGCGCGGCTCGCCGCGCTCGGCGCGGATGCCGATGCGCCCGAGGGGCAGCATGTCGGCATCCGGCCACCCCGCCTCGCCCGCGAAGGGCGCCCAGCGCGCGAGTCGCGCGAAGTTCGGCTCGATGTGGTCCCAGTCGTCCCACACGTCATCGCACACGCGCCACATCGTCGCGGACTCGCGGAGGTGCTCGAGGTGCGCGGCCGAGAGGTCGCGCCCCGGCGAGAGGCTCAGGGCGATGTCGCGGCCGGCGCGCTGGACCGCCCGGCTGTACGCCTCGATGTCGGTCGCCTGGTACGGCCAGAGCAGATCGTCGGCCTTGACGAAGTCGAGGCCCCACTCCGCGAACTGCGCGACGCACGAGTCGTAGTACGCCTGCGCCCCGGGGCGCGTGTGGTCGAGGCCGACGTAGTGCGGGTTCCACTCGCAGCGGTTGGTGGGGTCGGCGATGTCGGCCGCCGTCTCGTCGCTGTCGGCGATGGGAGTCGCCGCCGCGACGGCGACGCGCGGGATGCCGCGCATGACGTGCACGCCGAGCTTGAGGCCCAGCGCATGGATGCGCTCAGCGAGGCCCGCGAAGCCGCGGCCGTCGGCGGCGCTGGGGAACCGCTCGGGATCGGGCTGCAGACGCCCGAACTCGTCGATGAGCAGCCGCGCCTCGTCGTTGTAGCCGTGCGACCGCGGCGCCGGGTCTGCCCAGTCGGCGTCGATGACGATGGTGTCCCAGCCGTGCGGCAGCAGATGCTCGGCCATGAACTCGGCGTTCGCGAGCACCTCGGCCTCGGTCACGGTCGTGCCGTAGCAGTCCCAGCTGTTCCAGCCCATGGGCGGGGTGGACGTCTTGCGCAGCGCCAATGCCGTGCCTTTCGTGTCGGAGGTGAGGGATGGGACCCGGGGCCGGCGGAGCGCCGCGCGACGAGCCTAGATTACGGCGAGCTCGGGCTCGGACGCGTCGTCGGCGGAGCGCGCCGCGACCGGCGACAGCGCGAAGAGCACGCCCTGCGGCTCGAGCACGCGGCGGCCGATCGGCGCGCCGGTCTCGGCATCCGTCCCTTCGAGCTCGATCTCGACGGGCTCGTCGCTGTGGTTGACGACGGTCACGAGGTCGCCGCGGCGCGCGGCCTCGACGTCCGCCGGGAGGCCGTCGACGACGGGGCGGACTCCGGATGCTGCCACGACGGCGCCGACGACGACGTCGAGGCCGTCGGGGTCGGGCATCGTCGCGACGTACCAGGCCTCGCCGCGGCCCGCGCGGTGCCGTGTGAGGGCGGGCGAGCCTGCCGCGAGGCCGCCGGTGAAGGTCGCGACGACGGTCGCCGCATCGGCGTGGACGGACTCGGCGACGAGCCCGCCCGTGAAGTCGTGGTCGCCGAAGCGCACACCCGCGGTCGCGGCTCCCACCGAGCCGCCCGCCGTCTGGGCACCGACCCCCGTGCCGCCCGTCGAGGCGCCCGCGAGCGCGCCGAAGTCCTCGAACCGCAGCCCCAGGAGGGGTCCGAGCTGCGTCAGGAACCCGCCGGAGCGGAACTGGTCGTGCTCGTCGACGATGTCGGAGAACGGCCCTGCGAGGAGCGTGCCGCCGTCCTCGACGAAGCGGGTCAGCGCCTCGGCGCCCTCGTCGCGCAGGAGGTACAGTGCGGGGGCGATCGCGAGGTCGTAGCCCGCGTCGACGCGCTCGGGGGCGACGATATCGACCTGGATGCCGCGCTTGTGCAGGGCGCCGTACCACTCGAGCGACAGCGCGAGGTAGTCGACCCGGGTGGGGTGGTCGCGCTCCTCGACGGCCCACCAGTTCTCCCAGTCGAAGACGAGGGCGACCTGCGCGTCGCGACCCGGCGGGGGCAGGGCGGGCAGCGCCGCGAGGCGTGCGCCGAGGCCGGTGACAGCATCCCAGGTCTTCGTCGACGTTCCCGCGTGCGGGAGCATCGCGGAGTGGAACTTCTCGCTGCCCGCGCGGGACTGCCGCCACTGGAAGAACATGATGCCGTCCGCGCCGCGCGCGATCGACTGCGCCGTCTCGGCCATGAGCGCCCCGGGCTTCTTCCCGGCGTTCGCGGGACGCCAGTTGACCGCGTCCGTCGCCTGCTCCCACAGGAGCCACGGCACGCCGGGCTTGAGCGAGCGCACGAGGTCGCGCTGGAACGCGGCATCCCGCACGCGGTTCGGATTGGCCGGATCGGGGTAGCAGTCGTCCGCGATGACGTCCATGTGCGGCGCCCAGGCGGCGTAGTCGGCGGGCTTGAACGGACCCATGAAGTTCGTCGTGATCGGCTGCGTCGCACCCGCCTCGAGAAGGATGCCGCGCTCGAGGAGGTAGCACTCCAGGAGCATGTCGCTCGTGAAGCGGCGGAAGTCGAGCATCGACGACGGGTTGTGGCTGTACGGTGCGAGGCGCGGCGGGAAGATCTCGTCGAAGTCGCCGTAGCGCTGCGACCAGAAGCTCGTGCCCCACGCGGCGTTGAGCGCGTCGATCGTGCTGTAGCGGTCGCGCAGCCAGCCGCGGTAGGCGTCGCGCGCGGCATCCGAGTAGTCAGCCCAGAGGTGGCAGCCGAACTCGTTGCCGACGTGCCACATGACGACGGCGGGATGCTGCGCATAGCGCTCCGCGATGCGCCGGACGAGCTCGCCCGCCAGGCGCCGGTACGTCGGCGAGGAGGGGGCGAAGTGCTGGCGGCTGCCCGGCCAGTAGGAGGCGCCCGACTCGTCGGCCGGGAGCGTCTCGGGGTACGTCTTGCTCAGCCAGGGCGGCGGCGAGGCCGTCGCGGTCGCGAGGTTGACCTGGATGCCGCCCGCGTGCAGCTTGTCGATGACGCGGTCGAGCCACTCGAAGTCCCACACGTCCTCGGCGGGCTGGATGCGCGACCACGCGAAGATGCCGAGGCTCACGATGTTGACGCCGGCCTCCTGCATGAGGCGGACGTCCTCGTCCCACACCTCCTCGGGCCACTGGTCGGGGTTGTAGTCGGCGCCGTACAGCACGCGGCAGCTCCTCGGATCTGTCGAGTCGGTCAGGAGGGTGGTGCGGGTTCCGCGTCGTGCGCGGGTGGGTCGTGCGCGGGGTGGTGCCCGGTCAGCGGGCGCGGCGGCGGCGCTCGGGGATCGCGATCACGGCGAGAGCGGCGCAGCCGAGCGCGGGGATGATGAGCGGGACCAGCATCCACGTCGACAGGCCGACGAAGAACGCCGTGACGGCGAGGTAGACCGTTCCGGGGATGTCGCGGGCCGCGGCGGACGGGATGCCGCGCACCGCCGTTCGCCAGCCGCCGTCGGGCGTCCAGGCGCCGGCGGCGAAGAGCACGGAGGTCGACAGTGCGACGAGTCCCGCCCAGCCGACGACGCCCACGAGTGCGCCGCCGGGCAGGACGCCCGAGCGCGCGAGGTCGATGTCGAGGGCGAGGACGAGCGCCAGGACGACCCCGATCGAGCCGACGACGAGCCCGCCCGGCATCGCCTTGCGGAAGTCGAGCCAGAACTGCCTGGCGGGCGATCCCTCGGCCGCGACGTACCGGCGCATGTGACGGATGCCGGCAGCCAGCGCCGCCGGCAGCGTCACGACCGCGATGCCCGCCGCCGCGACCAGGAGTCCGGTCGTGAGGACCTCGCCGAAGAAGGCGAACCCGCCCGCGATGCCGGGGAAGCGCGCCGGAGGGCGCTCCTCGAGCGTGGGGCCCGCGCCCGACAGGTCCTCGCGTCGCGCGGCACGCAGCTGTCGGCGGTCCATCGCGCTAGCCCTTCAGACCCTGCGTCGCGACGCCGTCGACCAGGAAGCGCTGGAAGACGAGGAAGAAGAGCAGGACGGGGATGAGCGCGACGAAGCCCGCGGTGACGGTCGCACCGTAGTCGCTGACGCTGGTCTGGTCGTTGTACAGGCGGAGGGCGACCGGGAGGGGGTAGTTCTCGGGGCTGGTGAGGTACAGGAGGGGGCCGAGGAAGTCGTTCCACGACCAGATGAACGCGAAGATCGCGCAGGTGATCAGGGCGGGCTTGATCAGCGGAAGGATGATGGACCAGAAGATCCGGATGTGGCCGGCGCCGTCGATGCGGGCCGCCTCGTCCATGTCGCGGGGCATCTGCCGGATGAACTGGACCAGCAGGAACACGAAGAACGCCTCAGTGGCCAGGAACTTCGGCAGCAGGATCGGCACGAACGTGTCCACCAGGCCGAGATTGTTGAACAGGATGTACTGCGGGATGATCACGACGTGGAACGGCAGCAGCAGCGTGCCGATCATCGCGGCGAACAGGATCGCCAGTCCCTTGAACTGGATGCGGGCGAACGCGTACGCGGCCAGTGCCGATGAGAACAGGACGCCGACGACGGACCCGGCGGCGATGATGAAGCTGTTGAGGAAGAACTTCGCCATCGGCACGCCGGCGATCCCCTCCGACACCTTCGCGTAGTTCGCGAGGGTGGGGTTCTGCGGGATCAGGCCCGGGTTCTGCCCGAACTCGCTGTTCGGCTTGAACGTGGAGAAGAACAGCCACACCAGCGGGTACAGCACCAGGGCGGTCAGCGCGATCAGCACGATCGCCCAGATGACGGTCTGCCAGGTGCGGCGCGTGACCTTGCGGCGCGGGGCGTCGGGGGTGGCGTCCAGGTTGTGGGCGAGGGTCTCGATGGCGGGCTGCCCGAATGTCGTGCTCATCGGTTGTCTCCGGCGTAGTGGACCCAGCTGCGCTGAGTGCGGAAGAGGATGAAGGCGATGACCGCGACGACCAGGAGCAGCACCCACGCGATCGCGGCTGCGTAGCCCATCTGCCCGTCGGCGAAGCCTCGCTTGTAGAGGTAGAGGGTGATGAAGTTCGTCATGCCGGCGGGACCGCCGGTGCCTCCGGAGATGATGTACGCCGAGGTGAACACCTGGAACGCGCCGATCAGGCCGAGCAGCAGGTTGAAGAAGATCACCGGGCTGAGCATCGGGAGGGTGACGGCGCGGAAGCGGTGCCAGGGGCCGGCGCCGTCCATCTCGGCAGCCTCGTACAGCTCCTTCGGGATCTGCTTGAGGCCGGCCAGGAAGATCACCATCGTCGCGCCGAACTGCCACACGTGCAGCAGGATCATCATCGGCAGCACGAGGACGGGGTTGCCGAACCAGCCCCCCAGGTCGATCCCGAAGAAGGACAGGCTGGTGTCGACGGGGCCGTCGTTGGCGAACATCGCCCGCCACACGATCGCGACCGAGACGGAGCCGCCGATGAGCGACGGAGCGTAGAACGAGGACCGGAAGAAGCCCGACCCGCGGTCCCGGAAGTTCAGCAGCATCGCCACACCGAGGGCGGCGGCCAGCGTGACCGGCGTTCCGACCAGGACGTAGATCAGCGTGATCTGCGCGGACTGGATGAAGTTCGGGTCATCCGTGAACATCCGGATGTAGTTGTCCAGCCCGATCCACTGCGGCGGGGTGAAGATGTTGTACTTCGTGAAGGACAGGTACAGCGACCAGCCCATGGGGATGAGCGTGAGCCCGAAGAACCCGAGCAGCCACGGCAGCAGGAACCCGTACCCCGCCCACGTCTCCCGGCGCTGACGGGCCCGGATGCCCGGGCGCGTGTCGGTCTCGTAGCTGCCGGTGCGGAACAGGGACCGTCCTGAGGACCGCTTGCCGGTCACGATGACTCTCGTCGATGTCGTGCTCACGTCGACTCTCCCGATATGTCGGATTGGTGTCCGGGGCCCGGGCGTTCGCGCCCGGGCCCCGGAGAACTTACTGGTTGAGGACGACGTCCATCTCGGAGAAGAACTCGCTGACAGCATCCTCCACCGTGATGGTCCCGAAGTTCAGCTCGGTGCCGAGCTGGCGGAACTTCTCCTCGAGCGTGCCGTAGCCGACGATCGGCACGGGCGGGGCGTCGCCGAGGCGGTCGGCGATCGACGCCTCGTAGTCCTTGACCTGCTGGCTCAGCGGGTCGAGCTCGGCGGCGGCGAGAGCCGTCTCGGACGCGGGGAGACCGCGGTTGGTGCCGAAGATCTCACCGGACTCGGGCGAGTTGATGAGGAAGTTCACGAGCGTGGCCGCGGCCGCGGGGTGGTCGGTCTTGGCCGAGATGGCGTGCAGCATCGAGGGCTTGAGGTACAGGTCCTTGGCGCCCTCCTCCGTCACGGGAGGCTCGATGAGGTTCAGCTCGGTGTAGTCGGCGCCGAGGTTCGCGAGGTAGCCCGCGCCGAAGTTGTCCCACGTGAGCTCGCTCGCGGTGTTGGCCGTGTCGAACGGGCCGAGCGGGACGAGCTCCTCGACGCGCTGCTGCGGCACGCCGATGCCGTCGCGGATCGGGGCACCCGACTCCCAGAACTCGGCCAGGCGCGCCTCGTCGAAGCCGGGCTCGCCCTCCTCGCTGAAGAGGTCCTTGCCTTCCGAGCGCAGCTGCAGCTCGAAGTTCTGGATGCGCCCGGTGTAGTCCGAGCCGCCCCAGAAGGCGCCGCCGCTGGCGTCGGTGACCTCGGCCATCCAGTCGGTGTAGTCCTCCCACGACCCACCCGCGAAGTCGTCGACGCCGGCCCCCTCGAGGAGCTTGGGGTTCGTGAAGAGGCCCCATGCGTTGGTCGAGGTCGGGATCGCGTACGTCGTGTCGTTCACGACGCCGATGCTGAGGATGTTCTCGGGGAGGGGCTCGGTCTCGATGACGTCGCCGAGGTAGGGGGCGAGGTCGAGCAGCAGCCCGTTCTCGGAGTACTGGCGGAGGTAGGAGTAGTCGAACTGCATGACGTCGGGAAGACCGCCGCCGGCCGCCTCCGTCTGGCGCTTCTCCCAGAACTCGGGGAAGGCGAGGAAGCTCGTGTTGACCGTGATGTTGGGGTATTCCTCGTTGAACGCCTCGATGACCTGGTTGTAGAGGTCGGCGCGAACGTCGTTGCCCCAGAACGCGAGGTCGAGGGTGACCTCCTCGTCCGGGTCGTACGTGGCGTCGGTGGCGTTGCCTCCACCCGCGCATCCCGCGAGCGCGAGGGCGGCGCCCGTCGCGAGTGCGACGCCGGCGATTGCCCGCTTCTTGCTGAACATCCTTGTCCTCTCTTGAACGTCCCTGTCCATCGTGCTTCCTCGGGACGTTCGTTGTCCGTGTTGCGGTGGTGGCGGCAGTTCCCTTGGTGCTGGTTGGGGGCTTCGGGAAAGCGCTTGCCAGAACGGTAGCACGCTGAAAAACGTTTCACAAGGACTTGTTGGCGGCGATGACACGATTCAATCTCGGCGGCTCGGCCCAAGTGGGGCGGCGGGTCGGGCGGCGCCGCCCGGCCACCCGCGCCACAACGTCGCAGATCGCCGCAATGTCGGACCAGAACGGATGCCGGCATCCGGCGTTGCGGTTTTCTGCGACGTTGTGGCGGGCGAGTCGAGGCCCGCGCGACGCGCCCCGGGGTGCAGCGCCGCGCCACAACGTCGCAGATCGCCGCAATGTCAGACCAGGACGGATGCCGGCATCCGGCGTTGCGGTTTCTGCGACGTTGTGGCGCGCGAGGGGTCAGTCCGGGATGGGGCGCTGGTCGAAGACCGGACTCGCGAAGCCCGCGCGGTGCGTCGGGTGCGAGGCGAGGTCGGCGGTCGTGATTGCGGCCCCGTCGGCGGCGGCGGAGGCGTAGATCGCGGCGACGAGCTCGAACGAGCGCGCGGGCTCGTCGGCCGTCGGCGGCAGCGGCGCATCAGTCAGGAGCGCGTCGAAGACGTCGCGCAGCAGCGGGGCGTGGTCGCTGCGCTCCTCGTGCTCGGGCAGGGCCCAGTCCTCGGCCTCCCCCTCGAAACCGGGCGCAGGCGTGATCCGCCAGTTCTCGTGCCCGTGGCCGTAGAGGTGGTCGACCGTCACCGTCGCCTTCTGCGTGTCGATGCGGATCGAGCTCGTCTCGCGCGGAGACACCGCACTCGTCACCACCTGAGCCACGACGCCGTCGGCGAAGACGATCGTCGCGGTCGAGGCATCCTCGGTCTGCGTCTCGCGGTCGAGGCGCCAGAGCCGGCCCTGCACGCTCGCCCAGTCGCCCAGGAGGAACGCGAGCAGGTCGAGCTGATGGATGCCGTGACCCAGCGTCGTTCCACCGCCCTCGGTCTCCCACTTGCCGCGCCACGGGACGTCGAAGTACGCCTGATCCCGATACCAGAGCGTCTCGCACACGGCCAGGAGCGGGCGTCCGAGACGGCCGTCCTGCAGGAGGCTCCGGACGTGGGCTGCCGCCGTACCGGTCCGCTGCTGGAAGACGACGGCGAGCTGCCGGCCTGCGGCCGCCGCCGCGGCCCGCATCTCGTCGAGCTCGACGAGCGACGGCGCCGGAGGCTTCTCGACGACGACGTGGGCGCCCGCCGCGAACGCGGCGAGCGTCTGGTCGCGGTGCGCGACGGGCGGTGTGCAGACGTGGACGACATCGGGATGCTGCGCCTCGAGCAGCTCCTCGAGCGTGTCGTAGACGGCGGCGCCGCCCACTTCGGCGGCGAAGGCGTCGGCGCGGTCGCGGGACAGGTCCGTGACCGCGACGAGCTCGGCTGACGGGTGGGCCGCGATGCCGCGCGCGTGCGCGGCGGCGATCGCGCCGGTGCCGACGATCGCGCAGCGGAGGGTGCGGGTCATGCGGACTCCTCGGGGTGGTCGGCGGGCGCGGAGTCTTCCGCGGCGGGTGCAGGGTCGGTGTCCGCCCGATCAGGGTGGAACGCGGCATCCGGATCGGGGTCGGCGACGGGCGGCTCGGCCCCCCTGTGCGTCTCGGTTCCGCGGAGCTCGGCATCCGGAACCGGCGCGGCCCCTTCGAGCTCGGCATCCCGATCCGTCTCGGCTCCTCGGGGCTCGGCATCCGGAGCCGTGGTGGCCGGCGTCGGCTCGGCATCCGGGACGGCGCGCAGCTCGGCGACGAGGTTGGCACCGACCGTTGCGGCGAGGGACGCGACATCCGCTCCCCCGATGATGAAGGCGGCCGACAGCACAACCGTGCCGCCGGGCTCGACGACGGTCTCGTCCGTGAAGAAGGGCGCGGGGCTCAGCCCGGCGTACTCGGCGCTGCGGGCGAACCAGGGACTGTCCGCGGGCGTGGCCGCGAGGGCCAGAACCCCCGCAGAGCTGTCGGGAGCGACGAAGGCCAGCCACGGGCCCGGCTCACCGCACGCGGCGTCACCCGCGTCGCCGCCGGGGCCGAGGATCGCCCCGCCTGTCCAGCCCGAGGCTCCGCGCCAGAAGATGCCCGCGTAGCCGGCGTTCTCGCGCCCCTTCGAGGTGGGCGAGCCGAACGCGAGCGGGTCGGGTGAGACATTGACGAGCGCGCTCCGCCAGGTGAGGGCCCACGCGTCATCCCCGACGGCGCGGGCCGTGAGGATGCGCTGCTCGGTCAGCACGGGGTCGCCGTCCTGGCTGCGCCAGTCGAGGATCTCGTCGACGCGGGCGAGGCCGGCCGCGGCATCCGCGATCGGCGTATCCGAGGCGACGAAGGCGGTGTGCACCTGGGATCCGTTGTTCGGGAGCTGCACGTAGCCCTGGTCGCGGACGTAGGTCGGTCCGCCCCAGAAGTTGTGCGGGCCGACGTTCGGAAGCGCGAGCGACAGGCCCTTGTGCCACACGTGGTCGTCGGGGCGGTAGGCCGTCACCTCGACGCCCTGGCGCGTGCGCAGGAGGAAGTAGGGACGCGGCGACTCGACGGTCGCGTCGGACGGGGCGTAGATGTACTCCGCGAGGGTGCTGTCCCCGTCGCGCAGCAAGAGCCGCCCGGACTCGCCGACCTCGAAGTGCATGCACGACCTCCCCGTGATGTTCCCCTTCACTGTAGGCGTCCCGATGGGAAAGCGCTATCCCACCGGCGGAGTGGAAAGGCTGGGCGGGGCACCGGGCCGCTTCGCGGCCTGCGCGGCACGTCGTTGCTCGCGAGAATGCACGGACGACCGTGCTTGGGCGGCAGCATCCGTCATTCGCGCATTCTCGACGCCCTCAAGCCCCCGCTGAGTTCAGCCGCCCGAGTCCGGTGCGGGCCCGCGCGGCACGTCGTTGCTCGCGAGAATGCACGAACGACCGCGCTTGGGCGGCAGCATCCGTCATTCGCGCATTCTCGACACCGTCGAACTCCCGCTGAGTTCAGCCGCCCGAGTCCGGTGCGCGCGCGGCACGTCGTTGCTCGCGAGAATGCACGGACGACCGTGCTTGGGCGGCAGCATCCGTCATTCGCGCATTCTCGGCACCGTCGAACTCCGCGGACGCGGGGTTCAGCCGACCTGGGTGACGTGCAGGCGCGCGTAACGGCCGTTGCGCTCCAGCAGCTCATCGTGCGAGCCGTGCTCGACGATCCGGCCGTGCTCGAGCACGACGATGCGGTCGGCCTCGCGGATCGTCGACAGCCGGTGGGCGACGACGAGCGTCGTGCGGCCGGCCATGAGGCGGCCGAGGGCCTCCTTCACGAGCTCCTCCGACTCGGGGTCGAGGGCGCTCGTCGCCTCGTCGAGCAGCAGGATGCGCGGGTTGCGCACGAGTGCGCGGGCGATCGCGAGCCGCTGCCGCTGCCCGCCCGAGAGGCGCGCGCCGCGCTCGCCGACGACGGTGTCCCAGCCCTGGGTCTGCGCGCGGACGAATTCGAGGGCGTTCGCGGCGCGCAGGGCCTCGGTCACGACGTCGTCGGGGGCGTGCGGGAGCCCATACGTGACGTTGTCGCGGATCGTGCCTTCGAAGAGCATCGACTCCTGCGGCACGACCGAGACCGATCGGCGCACCGTCCGCAGATCGAGCTCCTGCATGTCGGAACCGTCGAGGAGAATGCGTCCACCCGTCGGGCGCACGAACCCGAGGACGAGGTTGAGGAGCGTCGACTTGCCCGATCCTGAAGAGCCCACGAAGGCGACGGTCTCGCCCGGTGCGATGTCCAGCTCGATGTCGTGGAGGGCGTCGGTCGCGGCATCCGGATACCGGTGTCTCACCCGATCGAGCGAGATGCGCCCCTCGACGCGATCGACTCGACGCTTGCCCTCGTTCTGCTCGAGGTCGGGCTCCTGCAGGACTTCCGCGATCGAGCGGACGGACTCGATGCCGCGCGCGCCGACCGGGATGAGCATGAGCAGCTGGGTGAGCCCCTGGGTCAGCAGGGCGAAGTAGGTCGAGAGGAGGACGACTTCACCGGGCGTGATCGGCAGGAACCCGGTGAGCGAGAAGACGGCCGCGAGGACGAGGCATCCCACTCCCAGCAGCTGCATCGTGACCCACGAGATCGACGCCACGTGGCCGTTGAGCATGTCGAGGTGCAGGCCCGCCTTGCGGACGCCGTCGGCGCCGGAGGCGACGCGCGTCACGGCGGTCTGCTCGAGGCCGTGGGCGCGGGTGACGGGGATGAGGGACGCCATCTCTCCGACGCGGGCTGCGAGGCCCTCCATCTCGCGGCGGAACACGGCGTTGCGCGCCTCGGTGCGCCGGCGCAGGCTCGCGCGCAGGCCGATCGCGATCGGGACGGCGAGCGCGTAGACGGGGAGGAAGGCGGGCACGGCGATCGCCGTCATCGTGATCGCGCCGATGAGCACCATGAGCGACGAGAGGAGGGGATGCGTCACCTGCTGCAGCATGAGCTCGACGTTCTCGACGTCGCGCACGACCTTGCTCTGCACGAGTGACGAGCTGACCCGTGTGTGGTAGCCGATCGAGAGGCTCTGCAGGCGCGCGGCGAGGGCGTTGCGGAGGTCGGCGCCGGTGTCGCGGACGACAGTCATGAAGCTGCGCGTGTACAGCAGGTGGTTGGGGTAGTTCTGCAGGAGGAGGACGACCGCCAGCGCGAACCAGCCCAGGAGGGCCGAGACTTCGCCGCCGCTCGCGACGATGTCGATGATCGCGGCGGTGACGACGGGGAGGAACCAGAGCGGAATCTCTTTGAGCGCGAAGGCGAAGACCGCGAGCGTCATCCGCCCCGGGCGGCGCAGCAGGAGGCGCAGGACCGAGCGCGTGGGATGGGCTCCGTCGATGGCCTCCGTCGTGCGGGTAAACGCTTTCTCGGTCATGATGGCCATGGTACCGACCGGCGACTCGTCCGGCCGGAGAGATTTCGCGGAGGCCCCCATGACCTACCACCTCGCCGGCGACTCGACGGTCGCGGATGCCAAGCCGGGCGAGTATCCGATGTCGGGGTGGGGCGGCGAGCTCGCCCGCTTCGTCGAGGAGCCCGTGCGCAATCTGGCGTTCGGCGGCGCGACGACTGAGTCGTTCCTCGAGACTGAGAGGTGGGAGGCCCTGCTCGCCGGGGTCGCACCCGGCGACACCGTCGTCCTGCAGTTCGGCCACAACGACCAGAAGATTCCGGGGCTCGCGTCGCGCGGCGGCTACGCGGAGCGGCTGCGCCGCATGGCAGCGGATGCCGGAGCCCGCGGCGCGACGGCAGTCCTCTGCACCTCGGCCGAGCGCCGGTGGTTCGACGGCGACCGGATCACACCGACCCACGGCGACTTCCCCAACTCCGTGCGCGACCTCGCGCACGAGCTCGATGTGCCGCTCATCGACCTGACGGTGTTCACGACGTGGCTGTACGAGGACCTCGGGCCCGAGGCATCCCGGAGCCTGCTCTCGCACTTTGCGCCCGGTGAGTTCGCGGACTGGCCCGAGGGCCTCGCCGACGACACCCACTTCCGGATCGAGGGCGCACGGCGCATCGCGGCGTTCGTCGCGCGGTCGTTGCGCGCGATCGACCGCAGGGACGGCGACGGTCCCGCACACGGATCGGACCTCGTGAGCTGACGTCGCGGCGGCGGGTCACGGGTTCGCAACGCTTCGCCGGTCGCGCTGGGCCGCGCCCTACCCTGGCGGGATGCGCGCCGTGCTCGTCGTCCCCGTCCTGGCGTTGCTGACGCTCACGGGTTGCGTTCCGATCGGATTCGCATGCCCCGCGATCGGCTACACGAGCGTCGCGCACGTGACCCTCGCAGAGCCGCAGCCCGGCTTGACGCTGCAGCTGTGCGACGGAGAGGGATGCGAACCCGGTCCGCCGATGCAGCCCGTCGAGATCGCCTCACCCGGTGCGACGGCGGAGCCCGTCCTCGAAACCGGAGTCTTCGAGATCACAGGCGACAGTGCGACGGGTTGGACGGCGGTCTTCTCGGGGGGCCAGCCTGTCATCGGCTACCGACTTCTCGACAAGAACGGGATGACGGTCACCCAAGGCGGTCTCGAGGTCGAGTGGGTCCGGGTCGGGGGCGACGAGCGCTGCGGAGGTCCGCGCGAGGCCGAGATCGAGCTCCCGGTCTAGGCGGACCGCGGCCCGACCGGCGCATCGACAGGCTCGACTACGACGCCTCAAAGAGTTCGGCGCACCCTGGGACCGGCCTCCGGAATTCCGGTGCCCGAGCCTGTCGAGGGGTCGAACCCGAGCGCGGCGGTCACACCAAGGTCCACCCAACGGCCCGACATCGACGCCGCGTCGAGCTCGGCGACCGAGCCCGCGACGACAGCCCTCAGTAGGGCCGCACAGCCGGACGGTCGAGGCCTCCCACCCTCACCGTCGGCCAGCGCGGATCGAGCGTCAGCACGTCGACACCGGCGCTCGAGACGAGCACGGTGTCCTCGACCTTCAATCCGGGGGCGCTGGGGTTCCACGCGAAGGCGTGATGCTCCTGCACGAGGTCGGTCGTCGCCGGCGTCGCCCTCGGGTCCCGACCCGCGTAGCCCGTCGGGCCGCCCTGGTGGTGCCTGCGCCATTCGTCGATGTCGAAGCCGGCGGCCGCGTATCCCGCGATCCCCGCCGCGAACACGTCGTCGAGCCGGGCACCCGGCCGTGTCGCGTCGAGGAAAGCGGACTCCACCTGAAGGATCGAGTCCTCCCCCGTCGCAGGTGCGCCGATCCAGCGGGTCGCGTTGGCGATGAGCCCGTGCCTGCGTCCGCACACGACGAGCATCGCGCGGGGGCCGAGCGCAGCATCCGTCGGCAGAGGGTGGCGATGGGCGACCCGGGACCGTCCCGCCACGAGGATCACGAGCGGGTCGATCCCGCGCGCGACGAGGGCTGTCGCGAGCTCCGCGGCGAGCGCGCGCTCGGTGGTCTCGGGGCGCGCGGTGGCCGCGGCATCCGTCATCGCCTCGGCGACCTCGCGGCCGAGGGCGCGGTAGCGGTCGCGTTCGGCGGGGAGCAGGCTCGCGCGCGCAGCCCGGAGTGCGACGGCGACGGATGCCTCGGACGCGGCCTGCCCCGCCGCGACGGCGGCATCGGCGGGCGGCGTGAGCCACGGCACGCGCACGACGCGATCGGCGTCGCTCGGCAGGAGCTCCTCGGCGATGAGCCGGTCGGCTTCGTTGTCGGCGACGAACAGCGTGTCGCCGTCGGCACCGACGCGGACCGCGGCGACGGACGGACCGGCGAGCGAGACGTGCGACCGGATGCCCTCGAGGTACCAGGACACGGCCTCGTGCGAGATCAGCAGCAGGGCGTCGGCTCCGGATGCTGTCCGCACGGCGTCGATCCGGTGCTGCTTCTCGCGGCGATCGGCTTCGGATCCCGGCACGGCGCCTCCTCGAAAAAACGCTTTCTCGCCTAGTATGACGAAGGATCCGAGGACCGCGGATCCGCCGCGGGATCAGCACAGTCGGGAGGCGTCGTGGCGCGAGGATCCGCGAAGCAGGCGAAGATCACCGACGTCGCCCGGCACGCCGGCGTCTCGCTGTCGACCGTGTCGCGGGTCATGAACGGCAACCCGAGCGTCGACGCCGCGCTGGCCGACCGGGTCCGCACCGCGGCCGCCGAGCTGGGCTACACTGCGAGCCCCCTCGCCCGCAGCCTCGTGCTCGGCCGGACGCAGACGGTCGCCGTCGTCGTGCCGGACCTCGGCAACCCGACCTTCCAGGCTGTGCTGCGCGGCCTCAGCCGCGCCGCAGCGGCCGACGGCTACCACGTCCTCATCGCCGACTCGGCCGAGCAGGTCGACGAGGAGCGCGTCCTCGCGATCGAGACCCGGCGCCGCACGGACGGCCTCATCCTGTGCGCCCCGCGCATGCCTGGGGAGGATCTCGCCTCGCTCCTCCCCCTCGTCGGGCCCGTCGTGCTCGTCAACCGGCTGCTCGACGACTCCGTCCCGGCGGTGGGGGCGGACTACGGGACGGCCCTGCGCACACTCGCCGAGCATCTGCACGACCTCGGGCACCGACGACTCGTGTACCTGGCCGGCGTCTCGCGCAGCGCCTCGAATTCGGCGCGTCTCTCGGCACTCGCCGAGTTCCGCGCGGCGCACCCCGACGTCGAGCTGAGCGAGCTCGCGTCGGGCGTCGACTTCGACAGCGGCGCATCCGTCGCGGACGCCGTGCTCGCGACCCGCGCGACCGGCGTCCTGGCGTTCAACGACCTCGTCGCGATGGGCCTCATGTCGGCGCTCGCCGACCGCGGCGTGCGCGTGCCCGCCGACATCTCGGTCACGGGCTTCGACGACATCCCCTTCGCGCGGTACACGTCGCCGCCGCTGACGACAGCATCCGTCCCCGCCGCGGAGCTGGGCGCGCTCGCATGGCAGGCGATGAACGCGACGCTCTCGGGACAGGATGCCGCGGCCTCCGTGCGACTGACCCCCGAGGTCGTGCTCCGCTCGAGCACCGGGCCTGCGCCGGACTGACGCCTCCGTCAGGCCCGGTTGTCGCGGATCGACAGCATCCCCGCCGATGACATGGATCTGCACCAAGCCGAACCGTCGCACCACACCATGACGGCGGCGCACCACGCGTGCTACGCTCGAGAAAACGTTTCCTGAAAACGCTTCCTGATGGGTGAGGAGCCTCCATGAGCCACCGCCGGTACGCCGTCGTCGGAGCGGGCCACCGCGCGAGCATGTACGTCGACGCGATCACCGACACGTACGCCGAGCGGGCCGTTCTCGTCGCGATCTGCGAGCCGAACCCCGTCCGCGCGGCGTACTACATCGACCGCGTCACCGAGCGCGGACTCGAGGCGCCGACGGCGTGGCACCCCGACCGGCTCGAGGAGATGATCCGCACCGAGCGGATCGACCGCGTCGTTATCTGCGCGCGCGACGACCTGCACGCGCCGCTGATCGTGCGGGCGCTCGAGGCGGGCGCCGACGTCGTCGTCGAGAAGCCCCTCACGATCGACGCGCCGAGTGCGGCGGCGATCGAGGATGCTGTCGAGCGCACGGGCCGCGAGGTCGTCCTGACCTTCAACTACCGCTACTCCCCGCGCAACAGCGCGCTGCGCCAGGTCATCCAGGACGGCCTGATCGGACAGGTCACGTCGGTCGACTTCTCCTGGATGCTCGACACCAAGCACGGCGCGGACTACTTCCGTCGCTGGCACCGCGAGAAGAAGAACTCCGGCGGCCTGCTCGTGCACAAGGCGAGCCACCACTTCGATCTCGTGAACTGGTGGATCCGCTCCACGCCGCGCCGCGTCTTCGCGTCGGGCGGGCTGCGCTTCTACGGCTCCGAGAACGCCGAGGCACGCGGCATCCGGAACCGCCCCGAGCGCGGCACGCACGACGGCGCCGACGCGTTCGAGCTCGACCTGCGCGACGACGCGCGCCTGAAGGCCCTCTACCTCGACGCCGAGCAGCACGACGGATACCGCCGCGACCTCGACGTCTTCGGCGAAGGCATCACGATCGAGGACAACCTCGCGCTCGTCGTCGACTACGCCTCGGGCGCGACCCTCAGCTACTCGCTCAACGCGCACGCCCCGTGGGAGGGGTACCGCGTCGCCGTCAACGGCACGGAGGGCCGCGTCGAGCTGGACGTCGTGGAGCGCGGCGCCGTCCTCGCCGACGAGGGCCTGCACCCCGTCCTCGACCCGAGCGCGTCCGACGCCGGCACGTCGGGATCGCTGCGCCCCGAGGGCGAGCGGCTCCTCCTGCAGCGGCACTGGGGAGCTGCCGTCGAGGTTCCGATCCACAGCACGGCGGGCGGCCACGGCGGCGGCGACGCGCTCCTGCTCTCCGACGTGTTCGTCGGCCCCGGCGACGACCCGCTCGCCCGCCCCGCCGACTGGCGCGACGGCGTGCAGTCGATCGCGGTGGGGATCGCCGGCAACCGATCCCTCGAGACGGGCCTTCCCGTCGAGGTCGCCGAGCTCGGCATCCCGCTCCTCGAAAGGGCACGCGTGTGAGCCGCGTCGTCGTGACGGGCGGAGCAGGGCGTCTCGGCCGGAGTCTCGTCGCGGGGCTGACCGCTGCCGGGCACGAGCTCGTGTCGCTCGATCGCGCGATCTCGGACGCTTCCGAGCTCCTGGGCGCCGAGCAGGTCGCGGTCGACCTCGCGGACGCGGATGCTGCCACTCGCGCACTCGCGGACGCCCGGGCCGACGCGGTCATCCACCTTGCCGCGATCGCCGTGCCGTTCAGCGCTCCCGAGGACGTCATCATGCGTGCCAACGCGGGCCTGGCGATCTCGGTCCTCGGCGGGGCCGTCGCCGCCGGCATCCCGAAGATCGTCGCCGCGTCGAGCCCGACGGTGCTCGGCTACGGCGCGCCGACGGGGTGGGTCCCCGACCGGTTCCCGCTCGACGAGGACACCCCGCCACGGCCGTGGAACGCCTACGCGCTGTCGAAGCTCGTGATCGAGCAGACGATCGCGATGCTCGCCCGCCAGACGGGGGATGCTGTCCGCTTCGCCGCGTTCCGCCCCTGCTACGTCATCGCCCCCGAGGAGTGGGCCGGCGCCCCGACGCAGCAGGGCCACACGGTCCGCGAGCGCCTCGACGATCCGGCGCTGTCGGCCCCGGCGGTGTTCAACTACGTCGACGCGCGGGATGTCGCGACCTTCGCCGACACGCTGCTCGCGGCACTCCCCGACATCCCGAACGGCGAGGTGTTCTTCGTCGGCGCCGACGACGCGCTCGCACGCGAGCCGCTCGCCGAGCTGATCCCGCGGTTCCATCCCGGGACGCAGGACGCGGCATCCGTCCTCACCGGCACCTCCCCCGCCTTCTCGAACGCGAAGGCCCGCCGCCTCCTCGGCTGGCGGCCCCGGCACGGCTGGCGCTCGGAGCTCGAGCCCACCGCGGAGCCCGGACTCGCGCCCACCGCGGCACCCGGGGCCACCGGGGTGGCCGGGGTCGAGCGCGCCGCGGTATCCGGGGCCACCGGGGTGGCCGGGGTCGAGCGCGCCGCGGCACCTGGCCTCGCACCGACCGACCCTCCGGCACCCGGGCTCAAGCCCGCGGTCGCCCTCGCCCCCACCGCGGCACCTGGCCTCGCACCGACCGACCCTCCGGCGCGCGGGCTCGAACCCGCGGCCGCTCTCGACGCACGAAAGGAGTCGTCGGCGTGGACTTCGACGGCATTCTCTTCTTCCCGGTGACCCCGTTCGACGCGCAGGTCCGCGTCGACACCGACGTCCTCGAGCAGCACCTCTCCGGGTCGCTCGCGCACGCCCCGGGCGGGGTCTTCCCCGCGTGCGGGACGGGCGAGTTCCACGCTCTGTCGGCGACCGAAGTGGCGACTGTCGTGCGGACGGCCATCGCCGCGGTCGGCGGCCGCGTTCCCGTCGTCGCAGGTGCCGGTGGACCCCTCGGGCACGCGCTCGAGGTCGCCCGCTCCGCTGCCGATGCGGGCGCCGACGCCCTGCTCGTCCTGCCGCCCTACCTCGTGAGCGGCCCGCAGCCGGGGCTCGTCGCGTATGTCGAGGCGATCGCCGAGGCATCCCCGCTCCCCGTCGTCGTGTACCACCGCGGCACGGCACAGTATTCGGTGGATGCTGTCCGCCGCCTCGCCGCGAACCCCAAGGTGGTCGGATTCAAGGACGGCGTCGGCGACATCGGGACGGCGCAGCTCATCGTGCGCGCCGTCGCGGAGACAGGCCGTCACGACCTCGCGTTCTTCAACGGCCTCCTGACGGCCGAGCTCACGCAGGCCGCGTACCGAGGGATCGGCATCCCGCTGTACTCGTCCGCCGCGTTCGCGATGGCGCCCGAGATCGCCAACGCGTACTACCGCGCGTACGTCGACGGCGACGAGGACCGCCGCCTCGAGCTGCTTGACGGCTTCTACACGCCGCTCGTGCGTCTGCGCGACGAGACGCCGGGCTTCGGCGTGTCACTCGTCAAGGCCGGCCTGCGCCTGGGCGGTCTGCCGGTCGGCGGGGTCCGTCCGCCGCTGGTCGACCCCACTCCCGCGCAGGAGGAGCAGCTCGCCGCGATCCTCGAGGCGGGACGCGCGCTCGTGTCGACCATCGCGGTCGCGGAGCCCGCGCTGCCATGACCACGATCGAGTCCTTCGACGCACGCCTCGTGCGCGTGCCGCTCACGCGCCCGTGGGCCTCGGACGTCACGAGCGTCGGAGTCATCGCGACGCACGTCGTGCGCTCCGACGGAGCGGAAGGCTGGGGATTCTCGTGGACGCCCCAGATCGGCGCCGAAGCCGTCCTCGCGCACCTGAACCACGACATCGGGCCCTTCGCGGCGGGGCGGACGGCGGACCCGTCCGAGCTCTGGGACGCGGTGTGGACGCACGTGCACGAGGCCGGCGGCGGCGGCGTCACGACGATCGGCCTCGCGGGACTCGATCTGGCGCTGTGGGATGCTGCCTCCCGCGCCGCCGGACGCTCGATCACCGACCACCTGGGCCGCGAGCGCGACTGGGTCGAGGCGTACGGCAGCGGAGTCAACCTGCACTACCCGCTCGAGGACCTGCTCGCCCAGGTGCAGCGGTGGATCGACGCGGGCTTCCGGGCGGTCAAGATCAAGGTGGGCAAGCCCGACCTGGCGGAGGATGTCGAGCGCGTCCGTGCCGTGCGCGAGCTGCTCGGGCCGGACCGCGGCCTCATGATCGACGCCAACCAGCGGTGGCACCTCGAGCAGGCCGTGCGCTCGGTCGAGGTGCTGTCCGAGTTCGACCTGGGTTGGATCGAGGAGCCCCTGCGGGCCGACGACCTCGCGGGCTACACGGCGCTCGCGCGCCGCATCGACGTGCCGATCGCGGTCGGCGAGAACCTGCACACGGTGCACCGGTTCCGCGACTTCCTGCAGGCCGGTGCGGCGCACATCGTGCAGCCCAACATCGTGCGGGTCGGGGGCATCACGCCGTTCCTGCGGATCGCCGATCTCGCGGCCGAGTACAGCGTGCCGCTGCATCCGCATCTCCTCTCCGAGCTTTCGGGGCAGCTCGCCCTGACCCTCCCGGCCGTGCCGGGCGTCGCCGCGCCCCTGGCCGAGGACGTCGAGGATGCCGGGTTCGGCGCGCTCGGCGCGCTCTCCTACCCCTCCCCCGTCGCGATCGCCGACGGGCGGCTGACGCTCGTCCCGCACGCCGGCCTCGGCATCCGCTTCCGCTGATCTCACCCCCTGACGACCCGACCCTGCCCCGCGAGAACGCCCTTATGTCCTCAGAATGGGCCGATTTGATGACATACGCGCGTTCTCGCGAGTGGACGGCGGGCACTGAGAAAGGACCGACATGACGAGCACGACAGCGACCGCCATGACCACGACGCGCGAGGAACTCGACGAGATCGTGCGGGACGCGGCATCCGCCGCTCCCGTGTGGCACGCGTCGAGCGCGGACGAGCGCGCGGCGTGGCTGCGCGCCGCGGCCGACGCGCTCGACGCCGCGATCGACGAGCTCGTCGAGATCGCCGACCGCGAGACGCGCCTCGGACCCGTCCGGCTGCGCGGCGAGGTCGGGCGGACGTCGGGCCAGCTGCGCCTCTTCGCGTCGGTCGTCGAGGAGGGCTCCTACCTCGAGCTGACGGTCGACGACGGCGACGCCTCGGCGACCCCGCCGCGGCCCGAGCTGCGGCGCCTGCTCGTCCCGGTCGGGCCGGTCGCGGTGTTCTCGGCCTCGAACTTCCCGTTCGCGTTCTCCGTCGCGGGCGGAGACACGGCCTCGGCCCTCGCGGCCGGCTGTCCCGTCGTCGTGAAGGCGCACTCGGGGCATCCCGAGCTCTCGCGCCGCACGGCCGAGATCGTCGCGGCGGCCCTGGAGGCCGCGGGGGCCCCGGCCGGCTCGCTCTCGCTCGTCGAGGGGAGGGATGCGGGCAACGCGCTCGTGCAGCATCCCGTCGTCCAGGCCGCGGGATTCACGGGATCGCTCGGCGGCGGTCGCGCCCTCTTCGACCTGGCGAACGCCCGGCCCGACCCCATCCCGTTCTACGGCGAGCTCGGCAGTGTCAACCCCGTCGTGGTCACGCCCGCGGCCGTCGCGGCACGCGGCGGCGAGCTCGCGAAGGGCCTCGCGGGGTCGTTCACGCTCGGTGTCGGGCAGTTCTGCACGAAGCCCGGCGCGGTCTTCGTGCCGCGCGGCGCGGGGTTCGAGGCGCTCGTCGCCGAGCGCGCCGGTGCGGCGGTCGGCGGTCCGCTCTTGACCGACCGCATCACGGCGGCCTTCCCCGAGGGCGTCGACCGGCTCCTGGGCGACGCGTCGGTCGAGGTCGTGACCGGCACACCGTCCGCCCCGGGAGCCGACATCGCCCAGCCCGTCGTCCTGGCGACGGATGCCGCAGCCGTCGCCGACCGCCCGCACGCGCTCCTCGAGGAGTGCTTCGGGCCGGTCACGCTCCTCGTGCGCTACGACGGGCCGGAGGACCTGCGCCGCGCGCTCGAGGCGGTCCCGGGGAGCCTCACGGCGACGCTGCACTCCGAGCCCGGCGACGACGTCGCGGACATCCTCGAGGTGCTGCAGCGCAAGGCCGGCCGGGTCCTCTTCGCCGGCTGGCCGACCGGCGTCGCCGTGACCTGGTCGCAGCACCACGGCGGCCCGTGGCCCGCGACGACATCGCTGCACACCTCGGTCGGGGCGACGGCGATCCGTCGGTTCCTCCGCCCCGTCGTCTTCCAGGACGCGCCCGAGGCGTTCCTGCCGGAGGTGCTCCGCGACGCCGCGCTCGCGCGGCTGCCGCACCGGCGGAACGGCGTGCTCCGGGTGCCCTGAGGTCCGAGCGGGCTGGGGCTCTGGTCCTGGGTGGACCGGGGCTCTGGTCCTGGGTGGACTGGGGCTCCGGCTCGGCCGGGCTCCGGCATCCGTTCGCCAGAAGTTCTGGCACTTCGACGTCGAGAGGCCAGAACTTCTGGCATCTCGGATGCTGGGATCCGAGCTCCGGCTCGGGCCAGCGCGGCCGCGGGCTCCGGCTCGGCCGGGCTCCGGCATCCGTTCGCCAGAAGTTCTGGCACTTCGACGTCGAGAGGCCAGAACTTCTGGCATCTCGGATGCGGGGGATCCGAGCTCCGGCTTGAGCCCGGGGCCGGCAAGCAGAGCCCGAGCTCCCGGGGTCAGCGGTACCCGACGGTCGAGGCGCGCACCGAGAGCTCGGGCTCGAACCGGATCGCGTGGCCCGACGCCTGCGCCTCGCCCGAGATGAGCTGCATGAGCCGCACTCCCGCCGCGCGGCCCATGTCGCGCGCGGGCTGGCGCACGGAAGTGAGGGGGACCGCAGCGACGGCGGCGAACTCGATGTCGTCGTAGCCGACGACGGCGACGTCCTCCGGCACGCGCACCCCCGCGCGCAGCAGGCCGTGGACGACACCGCACGCGAGGTGGTCGTTGGTCGTCACGACGCCGTCCGGTCGCTCGTCCTCGGGCAGCTCGGCGATGCGCGCGCCCATCGCGATGCCGCGCTCCGAGGTGGTCCGGTGGCTCCACATGAGGTCGAGGCTCACGCGGGGATGCGCCTCGACGGCCTGCCGCACGCCCTCGAGTCGCTCGCGGACCTGCCGAACCTCTTCGCGTGCGCCGAGGAACGTCAGGCGCGTCCGGCCGAGCGAGATGAGGTGCTCGGCGGCCATGCGCCCGCCCGCGACGTCGTCGAACGACACCGAGTCGAGGACGCCCTCGTCGTCGACGCGATCGACGAGCACCACCGGGATGCTGCGCGCCAGCTGCCGCGCGAGGCGCTCACCCGCCTCGCCGAACGGGGAGACGAGCGCCCCCTCGACCTGCACGCGCTCGAAGAGGCGGAAGTACTCGCGCTCCTTGTCCTCGTCGTCGTCGCTGTTGCCGACGAGGACTCGGACGCCCGCGCCCGCTGCATCCTCCGCACCGCTCACGAGATCGGCGAAGAAGGGGTTGGTGATGTTGATGACGGTCATGCCGAGCAGGCCGCTGCGGCCGATGCGCAGCTGCTGGGCGGCCTGCAGCGGGACGTACCCGAGCTCGTCGACGGCCGTTCTGACGCGTTGCACGATCTCGTCGCTGACCCGCTCGGGCTTGTTGAGCGCGTTCGAGACCGAGCTCATCGACACACCCGCGTGCCGAGCGACATCCCGGATGCCCACCCGCTTCATTCCGTGCCCCCTGGGGTCGTGAAACGTTTTACAGCGTACCGCCTCCGCGCGCGGCATCCGCCCCCGCCACGCCTCGCGGCGCACGCCGCGCCCCGTGCGCCAGCCGTTGAGTCGTCTGAGATCCACGGGATGCCGGGGTTCCGCATGGATCCGCGACACCCGAATCCGGCGGACGCCGCAGTCCCCGCCGCAGGAGCCGTCGAGTTGGCGCGGATCCACGGGATGGCGGGGCTCCGCGTGGATCTGCGACCACCGGACCGGGCGACCCGCGGTTCGAGCGCCACGCGGGCACCCGGCACAATGGGTGCATGACCTGGCTTGTGACCGGCGGTGCCGGCTATATCGGAGCGCACGTCGTGCGCGCGCTCGCCTCGGCCGGCCTCGCGCCTGTCGTCATCGACGACCTCTCCAGCGGCCACGCCGGGTTCGTCCCCGAGGACGTCCCGTTCGTGCGCGGCACGATCCTCGACCGCGACCTCGTCGAGTCGACGCTGCGCGACCACGACGTCGAGGGCGTCATCCACGTCGCGGGCTACAAGTACGCGGGCGTCTCGGTGCAGCGCCCGCTGCACACGTACTCGCAGAACGTCGAGGGCACGCGCGTCGTCCTCGAGGCGATGCACGCGGCGGATGTCGCGAACATCGTGTTCTCTTCGTCCGCGGCCGTCTACGGCACGCCGGACGTTCCGCTCGTGACCGAGGACCTGCCCAAGCGCCCCGCCTCGCCTTACGGCGAGTCGAAGCTCATCGGCGAGTGGCTCATCCGCGATCAGGCCACAGCGACGGCCGGGTCGCAGCATCCGCTCCGCCACACCTCGCTGCGGTACTTCAACGTCGTCGGCTCGGGCGACCCCACCGTCTACGACACGAGCCCGCACAACCTCTTCCCGCTCGTGTTCGAGGCGCTCATCGAGGGCCGCACCCCAAGGATCAACGGCGACGACTACGACACCGAGGACGGCACGAACGTCCGCGACTACGTCCATGTCGCCGACATCGCCGCCGCCCACGTCGTCGCGGCCCAGCGCCTCGCGGCGGGCCAGCCGATCGAGGCCGCGTACAACCTCGGCTCGCAGAACGGCCTGTCGGTCAAGCAGATCATGGACGCCATGGCCCGCGTCACGGGCATCGACTTCACGCCCGAGATCGGCCCGCGCCGCCCCGGCGACCCCGACCGCATCGTCGCGGCAGGCGAGCTCGCCGCCCGCGACCTCGACTGGGCGAACCGCTACTCCGTCGACGAGATGGTCCGCACCGGCTGGGAGGCGCGGCGCGGCGCGAGTTGACGCGGCGGTTCGGGCCTTCGCCCGCGAATGGGGGACGCGAATGGGTGCCTCCCCCGCCAGGTGGCAGCCATGTGCGACCCCGAATCGCCGCACCCCGCGAGATCGGGGACGCGAATGGCTGGATCCCCGACCAGATAGCCGCCATATGCGACCCCGAACTCCCTAGTCGTCCTCGAGGCGCGGGCCAGCCAGGATGACCGGCGTCAGCGCGGCGCGGTGCTGGCGCGCACGACGAGCCGCGCCGGGATGACGTCGTACGCCGGCTCGGCGGCATCCTCGATCGCGGCCACGAGCCGCTCGAGGGCCCGCTCACCGAGGGCGTCGAAGTCCTGCCGAACGGTCGTGAGCGGCGGGCGGTAGTCCGCGGCGTCCGCGACGTCGTCGAACCCGACGACGCTCACGGCGTCGGGCGCGGGCCGGCCGCTCTCGGCGAAGGTCCGCAGCACGCCCAGCGCCATCTGGTCGTTCGCGGCGAACACCGCCGTGACCGACCGGTCCACGGCGAGTGCGGCTCCCGCGAAGGCTCCGGATGCTGCCGTCCAGTCTCCGCGAGCCACGTCCGGCGCGTCGATCCCGGCGCCGGCGAGCGCCTCGCGCCAGCCGCGCTCGCGCTCCGCCGCGGCGAAGGACGCAGGCGGGCCCGCGACGTGGTGCACCGTCGCGTGGCCGAGGCCCAGGAGATGCTCCGTCGCGGCACGGGCGCCACCGGCATGGTCGGTGACGACGACGCCGAAGCGCTCGTCGCGCGGCGAGTCGACGACGACGAGCGCGAGGTCGGCGGGGGTCTCGGCATCCCGGACCAGATCCGTGGCCTCGTTGAGCACGATCGCTCCATCGACGCCCTGGTCGTGCAGGCGGTCGAACGCGGCCGCGACGTCGGAGCCGTGGCCGAGGGTCACGACGACGAGGGCGTAGCCGCGGGATGCTGCGGCATCGGCGACCGCCTGGAGCATGCGGGAGTTGCCGACCGTTGCGAGGGTCGAGGCGACGAGGCCGATGGTCTGGGTGCGACCCGTCCGCAGCGCGCGGGCGGCCCGGTGCGGGCGGTAGCCGAGGCGGGCCATCGCGGACTCGACCTTCGCCCGCGTCGCGGGGTCGACGCGCGGGCTGTCGTTGACGACGCGCGAGACGGTCTGGCCCGAGACGCCCGCGAGCGCCGCGACATCCGCCATCGACACTCTGCGCGCCGCCATCTTCCCTCCCGATTCCATGTTGACGATAACACAGACGCTTGCTACCGTGTTGACGTGAACATGACACAGGCAGCACCCGAGTCGCTCGGCGCCGGAGTGGTCAAGCGCTCGACGCGGCTGGCCGACGGGCGCGAGCTCATCTACTACGACGACCCGGGCACGACGCTCGGCGATGAGCGCGGCGTCGACGCCCGCACGCTCGACCCCCGCCCCGAGACCGCGACGATGCGCCTCGACATCCTGACCGGCGACTGGATCTCGGTCGCCGCCGCGCGCCAGAACCGCGCCTTCCTGCCGCCGGCCGAGCTCGACCCGCTGTCGCCGCAGACGCCGACGAATCCGAGCGAGATCCCGTCGCTCTACGACGTCGCCGTGTTCGAGAACAAATCGCCGTCGTTCGGCCCGGCTCTCGCCTACGCGCACGAGGGCGCGCCGGAGGGCGTCAACCCGCCGCGCGGCCTCGACGACCTCGAGGCGCTCGGCCTCGGCCGCACCCGGACGAGTGTCGGGCGCTGCGAGGTCGTGTGCTTCAGCCCCGAGCACGCGGGCTCGTTCGGCACCCAGTCGATCACGCGCGCCCGGACCGTCATCGAAGCGTGGGCCGACCGCACGGCGGCCCTGTCGGCGCTCCCCGGCGTCGAGCAGGTGTTCCCGTTCGAGAACCGCGGCGAGGCGATCGGCGTCACGCTCCCCCACCCGCACGGGCAGATCTACGCCTACCCGTACATCACGCCGCGCACGACGCGACTGCTCGACTCGATCGACCGGACCGCGCCCGACCTGTTCCAGCGCATCCTCGACTTCGAGCGCGACTCGGAGCGCGTCATCCTGCAAGGCGAGCACTGGACCGCCTTCGTGCCGTTCGCGGCCCGCTGGCCCCTCGAGGTGCACCTGCTGCCGCACCGTCATGTCGCGGACTTCACGGAGACCACGGATGCCGAGCGCGACGAGCTCGCACCGCTCTACCTGCGGCTCCTCCGCGGCGTCGACGCCCTCTACGACAGCCCCACGCCCTACATCGCGGCGTGGCACCAGGCCCCCGTGCACGTGGGCCGCGACACGGTCAGGATGCATCTCGAGCTCACGAGCCCGCGCCGTGCCGCCGACAAGCTGAAGTTCCTCGCCGGATCCGAGGCCGCCATGGGCGCCTGGATCGGCGACGTTCCCCCCGAGACCGCGGCCGCGCGACTGCGCGAGGCCGTCGAAGGAGTATCCCTGTGAGCACCACCCCCGAAGCCTCCGCCCGAGCGCTCTTCACCGAGCTGACGGGCGCCGAGCCCGCCGGCGTCTGGTCGTCACCCGGCCGCGTCAACCTCATCGGCGAGCACACCGACTACAACGACGGCTTCGTCTTCCCCTTCGCGATCGAGCACCGCACGTTCGTCGCGCTCGGGACGCGCGCCGACGACCGCATCCGCGTCGCGTCGACGTTCGACTCCGAGGTCGTGGAGGTCGCGCTGTCCGACCTCGTGTTCCCCGCGCTGCGCGACGAGGTCCCGGAGTGGGCGACCTATCCGCTCGGGGTCGCGTGGGCTCTCCTGCAGGGTCGGGATGCTGTCACCACCGGTGTCGACCTCGCGATCGCGTCCGACGTCCCGGTGGGCGCCGGGCTCTCGTCGTCGGCTGCGATCGAAGGCGCCGTCGCCTCGGCGCTCAACGACACGTGGGGACTCGGGCTCGACCGCGTCGCACTCGCGCAGATCGGCCGCACAGCAGAGAACGAAGCCGTCGGAGCCCCGACCGGCATCATGGACCAGATGACGTCGATGCTCGGCCGCGCCGACGCCGCGATCTTCCTCGACTGCCGCTCGCTCGACGCCGAGGTCGTCGACCTCGGCTTCGCCGCCGCGGGCCTCGAGCTGCTCGTGATCGACACGCAGGTCAAGCACTCGCACTCGACGGGCGGCTACCGCGAGCGCCGCGCCTCGTGCGAGCTGGGCGCCTCGACGATGGGCGTGCCGGCGCTGCGCGACCTCACGGTGGACGACCTGCCGCGCGCCGAGGAGCTCCTCGACGACGTGACGTTCCGCCGCGTCCGCCACGTCGTGACGGAGGATCAGCGCGTGCTCGACACCGTCCGGACGCTCCGCGAACAGGGCCCCGAGGCGATCGGCGACCTCCTCGTCGCCTCTCACGCGTCGATGCGCGATGACTTCGAGATCTCCGTGCCCGAGCTCGACACGGCCGTCGAGGCGGCGCTGTCGGCGGGAGCGGTCGGCGCGCGCATGACCGGCGGCGGCTTCGGCGGCGCCGCGATCGCCCTGGTCGCCCATGACCGTGCCGAGGCGGTGCGGGATGCTGTCACCTCCGCGTTCACAGCATCCGGTTTCCACGCTCCGCACATCTTCACCGTCACACCGTCCGAAGGCGCGCGCCGCGACTCCTGACCTCGCGCCCCTCTCGGCGCGCGAGCGGAGGGCAACAGACCGGCGGAGGACTGTTCCGCCGAAGTCGTCCTCCCCTCCTCGGATCCCCTCCCGCCACCTCGGCGAGCGGAGGATCGGATGCCCCGGCGCACACCGTACCGAGTCATCCGTCATCCGCGGACCTCGAGCCCTCCAGCACTCGACACGCTCGTGGACCGATGAACAGGCGGGTGTCGCATGCCGTAACCCTCGCCGCAACCCCTGGCGTGGCGGCGAGGGTCGCTCCTATCGTCGAGTCCGGGCCGAGGCATCCGGACTCTCGGCGGAAGAGGAAGAACGTGTCGCACATCACCGTCGGAACCGAGAACTCGGTCGACATCAAGCTCTTCTACACCGACCAGGGGTCGGGGCAGCCCGTCGTGCTCATCCACGGCTTCCCGCTCAACGGCGAATCGTGGGGCAGGCAGGCCGCCGCGCTCCTGGACGCCGGATTCCGCGTCATCGCGTACGACAGGCGGGGCTTCGGCGCGTCGACGAAGGCCGGAACGGGCTATGACTACGACACCTTCGCCGCCGACCTCGACAAGCTGCTGACCCAGCTCGACCTCCAGGACGTCATCCTCGTCGGGTTCTCGATGGGCACGGGCGAGATCGCCCGCTACCTCTCGACCTATGGCAGTGCGCGCGTCGCGAAGGCCGCGTTCCTCGGCTCGCTGGAACCGTACCTGCTCAAGACGGACGACAATCCCGAGGGCGCCGGCCCGCAGGAGTTCTTCGACGGCATCGCGGCCTCGGTCGCGAAGGACCGCTGGGCGTTCCTTTCCGGCTTCTACAAGGACTTCTACAACCTCGACGAGAATCTCGGATCGCGGGTCTCGCAGGAGGCGCTGGATGCCAGCATCCAGGTCGCCAACCACGCAGGGAACGTCGCGCTCGCGGCCGCGCCGCTCACGTGGCCCACGGACTTCCGGGCCGACATCCCCAAGGTCGACGTGCCGACGCTCATCCTGCATGGCACGGCCGACAACATCCTGCCGATCGACGTCACGGCCCGCCGCTTCAAGGACCTGCTGCCCGACGCGACCTACGTCGAGATCGAGGGCGCGCCGCACGGCCTGCTGCTGACCCACGCCGACGAGGTCAACGAGCACCTGCTCGCCTTCGTGAAGGGCTGATCCTCCGCTGCGCGGGATGAGGGGAGGAGACCTGGCGGGCGGAGGACGCTTCCGCGGGATCCGGCCTCCGCTCCTCGGATCGCCTCCCTCCGTCAAGGCGACGGGAGGAGACGGATGCCGCGGCACAGCGCGTGCCGCGGCATCCGCCACCCCGTCACCCCGAGCCGCCGACTTCGCGCCGGCCGACGGCATTCGGTTTACTCGACTCATGTCACGAAGAGCACCCTCCGCGAAAGACGCCGCGGATGTCTAAGCCCGCCGGTCCCGTCGTCCGGATCGGGCCGGGCGAGGTCCGCGGGTTCTGGCGCGGCGAGCCCGGCGCGCCCGGGGCATCGGCCGCGTTCCTCGGCATCCCGTTCGCCCGGGCCCCCATCGGCGAGCTGCGGTTCGGCGCGCCGGTGCCGCCCGAGCCGTGGGACGGCGTCCGCGACGCGCTCGAGTACGGCGCGACGGCGCAGCGCGGCGACACCGGCATCACGCTCATCCCCGAGCCGTCGGTGCCCGGCGATGGGACGCTCAACGTCAACGTCTTCACCCCGCGGCCGGGAGAGCGGGATGCTGCGCTCCCCGTCCTCGTCTACATCCACGGCGGCGGCTACGTCGCGGGGTCCCCCGCGAGCCCCTGGTACGACGGCCGCGCGTTCAACCGCGACGGCATCGTGACGGTCACGGTGTCGTACCGCCTCGGGTTCGACGGCTTCGGGCACATCGCGGGCGCCCCGAGCAACCGCGGAGTGCGCGACCAGCTCGCCGCCCTCGAGTGGGTGCAGGCGAACATCGCGGCGTTCGGCGGCGACCCCGGCCGCGTCACGATCGCCGGCCAGTCGGCGGGCGGCGACGCCGTCCTGACCCTGCTCGGCATGCCGGCGGCCCAGCACCTCTTCCACGCCGTGTGGGCGCTCTCCCCCGCGCTCGGCGATGTCACGGCAGAGCGCGCCCGGACGCTCTCGGCCAAGCTCGCGAATCTCGCAGGGGTCCCGCCCACCCGGGAGGGTTTCGCGTCGGTGCCCGAGGACCGCCTGCACGCGCTGCAGGACGCGGCGGCGGCGCACGACTTCCAGAATCCGCGCTCGGGCGTGCGCTCGGTGCTCGCGGACGGGCTCGCATGGGCCCCGGCTATCGACGGGGATCTGCTCGCCCAGCCGACCCTGGAGTCGATCCGGGCGGGCGTCGGCGCGGACAAGCCGCTCGTCCTCGGCACGACCGACGACGAGTTCACGATGATCATGGACCGCGCGAAGGGCCGCATGCGGTTCGTGCCGGCATCCCCCGCCCTGCGTTGGCTCGGCCTTTCCCGCGAAGTGAGGCGCGCGTATCTCGCCGCGAATCCGGCGCAGCGCAGAAAGGGCACGGCCGCGCTCGTCGGCCGGCTCGTGAGCGACCGGGTCTTCCGCACGGGGGTCGTCCGCGTCGCCGAGGCACGTGCGGATGATCTCGACAGGCGCGGTTCGGGCGCACTCGATCCGGCGGCCGCCCCGACCTGGGCCTACCGCTTCGCCTGGCCGTCGCCCACGCGCACGTGGGCGCTGCACTGCCTCGACGTGCCGTTCTGGTTCGACTGCCTGGACGAGCCGCACGTCGCGGCCATCGCGGGCGACGACCCGCCCCGAGCCCTGGCCGCGGCGCTGCACGGCGCGGCGGCTGCGTTCATCCGCGAGGCCGATCCGGGCTGGACGAGCTGGTCCGGCGGCCGGACGCGGATCTTCGGCGGCGACCCGACGAAGCCCGAGGTCGACCCCGACGGCTACGCGAGCGTCCGCCCGCTCCTCTGACCTGCCCGCCACGCGCGAGACTTCACGAACGGGGCCCGGTTCGGCGTGTCGACCCCCATTCGTGAAGTCTCGCGAGAGGCCGGCGTCAGGCCTCGAGGACCTCGGCGTGCGGCATCCGGGACCGCATGACGGCGATCGCCTCGGGGTTCGCGTCGACGAGGACGGCGTCGCGGCCGAGCGCCGACGCGACGGCGCCCGTCGTGCCGCTGCCCGCGAAGAAGTCCAGCACGCGGTCGCCGGGCCGCGTCGAGGCCTGGATGATGCGGCGGAGGATCCCCTCCGGCTTCTGCGTCGGATACCCCGTCTTCTCGCGGCCCGTCGTCGGAACGATGGTGTGCCACCACACGTCCGTCGGGAGCTTGCCGCGCTCGGCCTTCTCGGGTGTGACGAGGCCCGGAGCCATGTACGGCTCGCGGTCGACAGCATCCGAGTCGAACCAGTACCGCTGCGGATCCTTGACGTACACGAGGATCGTGTCGTGCTTCGTCGGCCAGCGCTTGCGCGTCTTGGCGCCGTAGTCGTAGGCCCAGATGAGCTCGTTGAGGAACCGCTCGCGTCCGAACAGCGCGTCCATCAGGACCTTGGCGTAGTGCGCCTCGCGGTAGTCGAGGTGGAGGTAGAGCGTGCCGTCGGGCGCGAGCAGCCGCCATGCCTCGGCCAGGCGCGGCTCCAGGAAGCCCCAATAGTCGTCGAACCGGTCGTCGTACGCGCGCAGGTCTCCGCGCAGCCGCTCGTACTCGCGCCCGTGGAACCCGCGCCGGACGACAGCATCCCCCCTCCCCTCCCCGATCTGTCCGCGAGACTGCATCGGGGCGCCGAGACTGCGTTCCTCTGCAGCTGTCTCGGTGCTCGGGTGCAGTCTCGCGGAATGAGGAGGGGCGAGTGGGGATGCGGCGGAGCGGGCCGTCTCGAGGGCCTTCGACTGAGGCCGACCCGTGTTGAACGGCGGGTCGAGGTAGATGAGCGTGAAGGACTCGTCGGCGAAGCCGCGGATGATCCCGAGGTTGTCGCCCTCGTGGATCTCGACCCGGCCGGGAACGACCGGGTCGGTCACGGCACGCGGTGCAGCCACGCGTCCGTCGCGAACTTGGACGCGACGAGGGCCTCCGCCTCGGCGTACTCGTCCTCCGTGATGTGCCCCGGCGTCGCGCCGTACAGGGTCGTGAATGTCTCTTTGAGCTTCTCGATGACGGCCTCGCGGGGCAGGCCGGTCTGCCGGCGCAGCGGATCGACGCGCTTGGCCGCCGACGCCGTGCCCTTGTCGCTGAGCTTCTCGCGGCCGATGCGCAGCACCTCGGTCATCACCTGGCCGTCCATGTCGTAGCTGAGGGTCGCGTGGTGCAGGACTCCGCCGTTGGCGAGGCGCTTCTGGGCGGCCCCGCCGATCTTGCCCTGAGGGCTCGCGATGTCGTTGAGGGGCTGGTAGGTCGCGTCGATGCCGAGTGCGCGCAGCGCCTGCAGCACCCAGTCGTCGAGGAACGCGTACGAGTCCGCGAACGTCATGCCCGAGACGAGGGATGCCGGCACGTACAGCGAGTACGTCACGATCGAGTTCGCCGCCATGAGCATGGCGCCCCCGCCCGAGATGCGGCGCACGACGTCGAACCCGTGCCGCGCGGCGCCCTCGGGGTCGACCTCGTTCCGGTACGACTGGAACGAGCCGATGACGACGGCGGACTCGTTCCACTCCCACAGCCGCAGCGTCGGCGTGCGGCGGCCTTCGCCGACGCGGCCCGTCAGGACCTCGTCCAGCGCGAGGTTCATGCGCGGCGAGACGGGCTTGTCGTGCACGATCTCCCACTCGAAGTCGCGCCAGCCGGGGGCTGTCACGAGCGCGCGGCGGATGGCCGTGCCCACCGACTCCGGCGTGAAGCCGAGCAGCTGCGCGCCGTCGGGAAGAGCCGCACGCACGGCGCCCGCGATGGTCGCGACATCCGCCTCCTGGGGCAGGCCGTTGACGGCGGCGTCGATGTCGAGGAGGGCGTCATCGGGCTCGAGGAAGAAGTCGCCCGCGAGGTGGAAGTCGGCGATGCGCCCGTCGCGCACCTCGAGGTCGACGACGACGAGCTTTCCGCCGGGCACCTTGTATTCGCCGTGCATCCCCACAGCCTATTCAGCGGGGTCGGGTCGCGGACGCCGGAGGCGGTTCAGGATGCTGTCACCCGGGCCTGCTAGGTTGGATGCGCGGCTCCCGAGCTGCTGCGTCGACGTCTTGATCCGGGCCTCCCCGCCCGGACACGGTTCCTGAGCTTGTCGAAGGGCGATCGGCGAACCGATGCGCGAACCCGCGCCGTCGCCCCTCCTCCGCACCGCAGCACAGACCTGCGCGCGTGCGCCTTCACGAAAGCATCTCCATGCCCTCCTTCCTCGAACTCGGCGTGCCCGAGAACCTCGCCGCGGTCCTCGCGGCCGACGGCAAGACCGAGCCGTTCGCAATCCAGCGCGACACCCTCCCCGACGCCCTCGCGGGCCGCGACGTCCTCGGCCGCGGCCGCACGGGCTCGGGCAAGACGATCGCCTTCTCCCTCCCCCTCGTCGCGCGCCTGTCGGGCAAGAATGCGGCCCGCCGCACGCCCGGACGCCCCCGCGGTCTCGTCCTGGCGCCGACCCGCGAGCTCGCGACGCAGATCGCCGCGACGATCGCGCCGCTGGCCCAGGCTACGGGTCTGACCGTCACCACGATCTTCGGCGGCGTGAGCCAGAAGCCGCAGGAGCAGGCGCTGCGCGCCGGCGTCGACATCGTCGTGGCGTGCCCCGGCCGCCTCGAGGACCTCATGAAGCAGAAGCTCGTCGACCTCAGCGCCGTCGAGATCTCGGTGCTCGACGAAGCCGACCACATGGCCGACCTCGGCTTCCTCCCGGGCGTCACGCGCATCCTCGCCGCGACCCCGCAGGGCGGGCAGCGGATGCTGTTCAGCGCGACGCTCGACCGCGGTGTCGACGTGCTCGTCAAGCGGTTCCTGCGCGATGAGGTGCTCCACGAGGTGGACGAGGCCAGCGTTCCGCAGGGCGTGATGACGCACCGCGTCTTCATCGTCGCCGGCACGGACGAGAAGACGGCGCTCGTGCGTCACCTCGCGTCGGGCCGCGGACGCCGCATCCTCTTCACGCGCACGAAGCACCAGGCCAAGAAGCTCGCGAAGCAGCTCACGGCCTCGGGCATCCCGGCCGTCGACCTGCACGGCAACCTCGGGCAGAACGCGCGCGAGCGCAACCTCGCCGCCTTCGGCGCTCCCGTCGAGGACGGCGGTGTGCGCGTCCTCGTGGCGACGGATGTCGCAGCCCGCGGGGTGCACGTCGACGAGGTCGAGCTCGTGGTCCACGTCGACCCGCCCGTCGAGCACAAGGCGTATCTGCACCGCTCGGGGCGCACGGCCCGCGCCGGCGCGGAGGGCGTCGTCGTGACGGTCGCGCTCGACGCACAGCGCGGCGAGGTCAAGGACCTGCTGCGCAAGGCGAAGGTCTCGGCCGCGCTCGAGCCTGTCACGGCCGCGCACACGTCCGTCTCCGACCTCGTGGGCGACCCCGCCCCGCACGTCGCGCCGTCGGCCGCGCCCGCGCATCGCACGGCCGCGAAGCCCGCCAACAAGCCCGCGGGCTCCAACCCGGGCGGCGGCTCGGGCCGTCGCCGCGGTAAGTCCGGCGGCGCCGCCCAGCCCGGCCGCGACGGCCAGGCGAGCACCGCGCAGGCTCGCGGCGGCCAGCCCGCCGGTCAGGGCCGCGGCGTTCAGTCCGCAGGCCGGGGCCGCGACGGCCAGCCCGCCGGTCAGGGCCGTGGCCAGCGCTCCGCGCAGGCCCGCACGCAGGGCGGCTCGACGCAGGGTCAGGCCAAGCGCCAGGACCAGCCGGCGCGCCCGCGCTTCACGACGGGCAGCACGGTCGCGGAGATCCGCGGAGCCCGTACGCCCAACCGTCGCGCACGAGGCTGAGCGCACAGCATCCCTCTTCCCGCGAGACAACTTCTCGCTCAAGGGCCGGGCGCGAGCGGCGGAGGGAGCGGGCGGGGGGATGAGCCCGCTCCCGCCGCGGTCAGTCGGACGTGCAGGCCTGCCCGTCGAGCCAGAAGATCCACGGCTGCTCGGCCGCGCCCTTGACGCTCAGCACCGTGTCGGGCGCGTTGCCCGGCTTCGAGCCCGAACCCGCGACAGACGCGATGTGGCCGGTCTGAGAGACCTTCGCGTGCGTGGCCTTCGTCGCCTTCTGATCGGCCGACCACCAGAACCACACGGCCCACGGGCCGTCTGCCCCATCGACCCGAACCCGCGCGGCCGCGGCCTTGCCCGAGCCCGTCGCATCCCACGACACGTGGCAGTGCAGCGCCGCGAGGCCCGGCTCGGCGAACTCGATGAGCTCACGCGCCTGCTCGGCGAACCACTGCCCGGCCGCGGGGTCTTCGATGCCGCGCTCGGGGTCGAGCGGTCCGCCCGTGCCGCGGTAGCACTTGCCGTCCGACTCGCCCGGGACCTTGATCCACAGGTACGCGTCGAGCAACGCGACGCCCGTCTCCGTCGTGGGGCGGGCGCCGAGGCCGCGGGCCGGCGGGTTGCACCAGTCCTCGGGGTCGGAATAGACGCCGTCCGGGGCGTCCCACGGGCCCACGCCGTTCCGGCTCGTGTCGATGACGAAGTGCGTCGTCGGGTCGGTCCCGCCGAGCGCGTCGGCGAACCGCTGCGTCGGCCCCGTCGCGTCCAGCGCGGGGTCGGGGTTGCCCAGCGTCCACTCGCCGTAGTTCGACAGCGCGACGCCCTGCCAGTTGCTGCCCGCCCAGCCGTTCCAGTACTGGTTGGGGCAGCTGCCGGGGCCTGCGCCCTTCTCGGTGACCAGCGCGATGCACGACGAGATCCACGAGCCGTAGAACGTGAGGTTCGGCGTGTAGTTGTAGTTCGAGGCGTTGAGGTAGAAGCCGTCCGCCCTCTCGACTCCGGCCTTGAGCAGCCGGTCGGTGATGTCGCCGACGTTGAGCCAGCCACTGTGCGTGCCGTCCAGGTAGACCGAGGTCGCCGCGAGCGATCCGAGCGCGTCGACGGCGTGGTTGAGCTGCGCGAATCGGTCGCTCGCGGCCGTCGCGGGGTCGGCCTCGGCGGGCTTGCACCACTCGGCGGTGCCCTCGAAGGTCGTGTACCAGGGGATGATGCCGAGCCCGTCCGGCTCGAGGATCACCGTCGCCGGCCGATCGCCGATCCCCGCCGCGAAGGCGTCGATCCACGCCTCGTACTCGGCGGTCGAGGTGGCACCGCCCGCCGAGTACTGCGCGCAGTCGCGGAAGGGCAGGTTGTACGCGACGAGCACGGGCATCGCACCCGCCTCGGTCGCGCGGTCGACGTACAGGCGGGCCGCCGCCTCGACCTCTTCCGGCGTGCCCTTCGTGAACCACTCGGCGGACGGGATGCTGCCCAGCAGCTGCGCGTCGTCACGCGCCTGTCCGCCGAGCGCCTGCGCGGCCTCCAGGGTCGTGCTGAACGGATTGACGAACAGGTCGGCGCCGGCAAGTCCCGGCTCGTCGGCGTGCGCCGGCGTGATGGCGATGAAGGATGCCGCGGCCAGGGCCGTGGCGGCGCCGACGGCCGCAAGGGCACGCCGGGCTCGAGATGTGGTCATGTCGCTCCAGGGGGTCATCGTCGACTCCGGCCGCATCGTCGCGGACGGCCATGCGAGGCGTGGGAGCGCTCCCACAACTTCGCTAACAGCCAGAATGGCCCCACTTCGGGGGCGGCGTCAATGGCCGGGTAACAGCATCCCGTCTCGAACACACCGCAAGGGCGCTCAGTCGCGTGCGGGGAACCTCTTGTCGAGCCACGCGAGGACGTCGGCGCGGACGTCGGCCTGCATGACCTCGTTGAAGATCTCGTGGCGCGCGCCGGGGTAGACGAGCGTCGTGATGTCGGTCAGACCAGACCGAGTGCGGTAGGTGTCGGCGAGCTTGTGGACGCTCCGCGGGCCACCGACGGTGTCGTCGCGCCCGACCAGGAGGAGGAGAGGGAGGTCATGCAGGTTCTTGCGCGGCATGCCCATGATCTTCATGACCTCGATGGGACCGAAGAGCTCGAGGGGCGACTTGTCGGTCGTCAGCGGATCGTCGAGGAACGCCGCGCCGACCGCCGGATCGGAGGCCAGCCACTCGACCCCGGTCGAGGTGTCCGAGTCCCAGGGCTTGTTGTGGCCCCCCGTGCGGAGCCACCCGGGCATGCGCAGGGCCGACCCCGACAGGATGAAGCCGTCGAACCCGTCCGAGTGCTCATTGATGAGCTTCTGGGTGAGAAACGAGCCGCCCGAGTGCCCGAGGACGACCAGTGGCAGCCCGGGGTTCTCCTCGCGGGCGACCTGGGACAGGTGCCAGACTGCGGCGAGCGTCGCGGCGACGCCGCCCGGACCGAGACGCCCGAGCTTCTCGACGTCGTCGCCGTGCTGCTTCATGCCGGTGCGCCCGTGCCCGCGCAGGTCGCCGGCGTAGACGCTGTACCCGTTCGAGGTCAGCGCCTCGATCAGCGCCGCGTACCTCCCGGAGTGCTCCCCCACGCCGTGCACGAGCTGGACGACCGCGCGCGGCGAGGTCTTCGCGGGGTGGACGTCGTAGACGATCGCGATGCCGTGCGCATCGGTGAACTCGGGCATGCGCACGAGTCTAGAGCCGTGGGATGCCGGAGTCCGGCGTCGACGACAGCCTCCACGCGCTTTACTTAGCAAAGCTAATGAGCTAGGCTAACGGTTCTGATGACGACTTCCGCGAGCCCTGACACAGACACCGAAAACGCCACCGAAGACCTCGCCGCCGAAGCATCCGAAGTCCGGATCGCCACATTCCGGCTCGCCCGCCGCCTCCGTGCGGAGCGCGCCGTCGACTCGATGAGCGACGCCCAGTTCGCCGTCCTCGCGACCCTCAAGATCCACGGCCCTCACACGCTCGGCGACCTCGCCGAGCGCGAGCGCGTGTCCGCGCCCTCCATGAACCGCACCGTCAACTGCCTCGAGGAGTCGGGGTACCTCACCCGCACCCCCGACGACGTCGACCGTCGCAAGGTGAACATCGCCGTGACGGATGCCGGCCGCGGCGTCGTGGAAGAGACGGCGCGTCGCCGCGACGCGTGGCTCGAGGGGGTGCTCGGCGAACTGCCTCCCGCCAAGCGCGTGCTGCTGCGCCAGGCCGCCGAGGTCATGCTGGAGGTGGCGGGCCTGTGAGCGCGATGTTCCGGTCGTTCTCGGCCTTCAACTACCGGGTCTGGTTCATCGGGGCCATCGTCTCGAACGTCGGCGCGTGGATGCAGAACACCGCCCTCAGCTGGGTCGTCCTCACCGAGCTCACCGACAACGACGCCGCCGCGATGGGCATCACGATGGCGCTGCAGTTCGCGCCGCCGCTCCTCCTCGTGGGGGTCACGGGGTGGGTCGCCGACCGCTTCGACCGCCGCAGACTGCTCATGGTGACGCAGACCCTGCTGCTCCTGCTCGGCGCCGCGATCGGCATCCTGCTGCTGACCGGCGTCATGACGCTCACGATCATGTATGCCTTCGCGCTCGCGCTCGGCCTCGTCGCGGCCTTCGACAACCCGAGCCGGCAGGCCTTCGTCTCGGATCTCGTGACGCGCGAGAACGCCTCGAACGCCGTCGCGCTCAACGCCGCCTCGTTCAACGGCGCGCGCATGATCGGCCCCGCGGTCGCGGGCCTGGTCATCGTCGCGGTCGGGACGGGCTGGGTCTTCCTCGTCAACGGCGTCGCGTTCCTCGGCATGATCGCCGCGCTCTTCCTCATCCGGCCGCACGAGCTCGTTCCGCGCGCGAAGGGGCAGGGCGCCGGGCGCCTCGCCGACGGCTTCCGCTACGTGGGCAAGCGCCCCGACCTCATGGTCGCGTTCGCCATGGTGTTCCTGATCGGAGCGTTCGGCATGAACTTCCCGATCTTCGCCTCGACGATGGCGCTCGAGTTCGGGCAGGACGCCGACGGCTACGGCCTGCTGAGCTCGATCCTCGCGATCGGCTCGCTCGTCGGCGCGCTCATGGCGGCTCGCCGCGACCAGGCGCGCATCCGCGTCGTCGTCGCCGCGACCCTGCTGTTCTCGGCCGCGGCGACGGTCTCGGCCTTCATGCCGACCTACTGGCTCTACGCCGTGACGCTCATGGTGACGGGTTTCTCGGTCGTGACGATGCTCACCACGGCGAACGGCTACATCCAGACGACGACGGATCCGGTGCTGCGCGGCCGGGTCATGGCGCTGTACATGGCGATCCTCATGGGTGGCACCCCCATCGGCGCGCCCATCGTCGGCTGGGTCGCGGCGCAGTACGGACCGCGCGTCGCGATCCTCCTCGGCGCGGGCGCGGCCCTGGTCGCGTTCTCGATCGGAGCGACCTGGATGCTGTCATCCGGCCGCGTCCGCCGCGACGAGACGCGACGGTTCCGGCTCACGATCGACGAGACGCTGCCCCTGCGGGTCGTGACGCCCGAGGATTTCAGCGACCAGGTCGCCGCGACGACCCCGATCCCGCTCGCCCGCGACGCCCGCAGCGCCTGAGCCCGCCGGTCCGCAGCGCCCCGCGCCCCCCGTCCCGCAGCGCCCGAGATCGCCGAACCCACCCTTTCACCGCGAACCCACCCGTTCTCGTCGACCGGAACGGGTGGGTTCGCGCGAAAGAGGTGGGTTCGCGGGCGGGAGGTGGTCAGGCGGCGGCGACGGAGACGGATGCTGTCGCAAGGCCGTCCGCCGAGACCGTCACCGTGATCGAACCGGGGGCGGTCGGGCGGACCACGGCGAGCGCGCGGCCGTCGTAGGTCGTCACCGACCGGCCCGAGAAGGGCTCCTCGGTGGCGGCCCGGCCCGTGCCGAGGCCGGCGAGGACGGCAGGGCCCTCCACCTCGACCGTCACGAGCACGTCGGCGTCGCACGGGACGACGCCATGGGCGTCCTCGAGCGTGATCGAGACGAAGGCGAGGCCGTCCGCGGCGATCTCGGATGCCTCCGGGCGAGCGGCGAGGGCCACCTCGCGCGCCGACCGCAGCGTGTGTCGGCCGGTCTCCGTGCCATCCCGCCGTGCGACGGCGACGAGCTCGCCGGGCCGGTACTCCGTCACGAACCGCGCGATGAACGCCTTGTGCTCGCCGACGGGCGCGACGCCGAGAGACGCGCCGCCGAGGAGCAGCTCGACCTCGTCGGCGGGCGCGTACACGTCGACCACGACGGGGGCGCCGGGAGCGGCATCCCACGTCCACGATGCGACCGAGTCATCCCACGACCACGGGGTCGTGAAGACGGGACGCCCGTGGTGCTGCGGGCGATGCACCGCGATGTACGGGTCGGTGCGCAGGCCGTACACGATCTCGCGGTAGTACGAGACGGTGCGGCGGAAGCCCGTGATGTCGAGGTCGCCGCACTCGGCCGTGAGGTACGGGTAGGGCCCGGCCGTGCCGGTCGGCTCATAGCCCTCGACGTCGGTGTAGTCCACACGGCCGATGCCGGCTTCGCCGAGATAGTCCCAGCCCGTCCACGTGAAGTCGCCGATGACGTGCGGGAGGCGCTGCACGAGCTCCCACATGACGTCGATCTTCTCGGGAAACGTCTCGGAGCCGACGATGACCCGGTGCGGGAAGAGCTCGGCATCCAGCTCGTAGCGCGAGTCGGCGTAGTTGAAACCCACGACGTCGAGGACGGATGCCGATTCCTCCGTCGACTCCGTCACGAGCGTCGACGCGTTCATGCGCGCCATCTGCTCGCCCATGCCCGCCATCATGGTGTTCGGGTCGGACTTCTCGGCTTCGGCCATGGCCTCCGACATACGGTCGAGGTTTGCGATGATCCCGTTGATGCCGTTCGTGACGAACCGCGTGTCGTCCAGCGCGCGGATGCCCTCCGCGAGACGCCGGCCCCACGCGGCCCCGGCCGGCGTGCCGAGCTCGAGGATCTCGTTGCCGATGGAGTACAGCACGACGCTCGGATGATTGAAGTCCTTCGCGACGAGGGCTGCGACATCCCGCTCCCACCGATCGGGGAACGATCCCGCGACGTCGAACGCCGTCTTGGAGCGCGTCCACACGTCGGTCAGCTCGTCCATGACGAGCACGCCGTGCCGGTCGCACGCGTCGAGCATCGCGCGGCTCATCGGGTTGTGGGCGCTGCGCAGCGCGTTGAAGCCGGCGTCCTTGAGCAGCCGGACGCGGCGGTCCTCAGCTGCGCCGATCGTTGCGGCGCCGAGCGGGCCGTTGTCGTGGTGCACGCACGCGCCGCGGAGATTCGCGACCTCGCCGTTGATGCGCAGGCCGTGCTGCGGATCCAGCTGCAGTCGGCGGATGCCGAAATGCGCCGTGTCGCGATCGATGTGCGCGCCCTGCTCGTCGAAGAGGGTCGCATCGACGACGTGCAGAGCCGGGTCGTCGACGCTCCACAGGCGCGGGGACGGGACGACGAGGCGGGCGCGCGCCGTCGCGGTCGTGCCGGGCAGCACAGTGACGGGCGCGGACGTCGTCGCGAGTTCGTGTCCGTCGGGGCTCGAGATCGACCACTCCACGCGCGTCGTGACGGTGCGGCGCGTGTCGTTCGCGACGGTCGCGGCGAGCGCGACCACGGCGCGCTCGGCATCGATGTCGGGCGTCGTGACGCGCAGTCCGCCGAGGGCGAGATGCACGGGATCGGCGACGAGCAGATGCACGGGGCGATAGATTCCCGCACCGGAATACCACCGGCTGTCCTTGTGCGCCTTGGCCTCGACAGTGAGCCGGTTGGCTTCGCCGAAGCGCAGGTACGGGTCGAGGACCGCCGTGAAGGCCGTGTAGCCGTTCGGCTCATGCGCGACGAGATCGCCGTTGAGGAATACCGAGGCATCGCGGTAGACGCCCTCGAACTCGAGGACGACGGTCCTGTCGCGCCACTCTTCCGGCACGTCGAGGCTTTTCTCGTACTCGAAGACGCCGCCCGGGTGGTACCCCGTGTGCACGCCCTGATCGCTGTCGGCCGAGCGCGGCAGGTCGCGGATCGCGTCGTGCGGGAGCATGACGGGCTTGGCGGACTCGGGGCCGCGCGCCTCGAACGCGCCGAGCTTGGGGCCGACGGTCCAGCCGTCGTGGAAGGGGATCCGGATCACGACTTCCGTTATATACAGAATCCCGAGTGACCGCTAGATTTTAAGCAACATCGACAATCGACGGAGATTCACATGCGCGCAATCATGGTCATGTTCGACAGCCTCAACAGGCGTCTGCTGCCGAACTTCGGAGCCGACGAGATCGAGGCGCCCAACTTCGAGCGGCTCGCCCGGATGAGCGTGACCTTCGACAACTGCTACGCCGGAAGCATGCCGTGCATGCCCGCCCGCCGCGAACTGCACACCGGCCGTTACAATTTCCTCCACCGTTCGTGGGGTCCGCTCGAGCCGTTCGACGACTCGATGCCCGAGATCCTCAAGAACAAGGGCGTCCACACCCACCTCGCTACCGACCACCAGCATTACTGGGAGGACGGCGGGGCCACCTACCACGCCCGCTACAGCACCTTCGAGTTCTTCCGCGGTCAGGAGGGCGACCCGTGGAAGGCTCATGTAGGCGGGGTCACCCCGCCGCCGAACAGCAACGGCGACAATTTCCTGACGCGCCAGGACTGGGTGAACCGGCTCTACCTGACGGATGAGGCCGACCACCCGCAGACGCTCACGTTCGATGCCGGCCTGGGCTTCCTGGAGACGAACGTCGACAAGCAGGACTGGTTCCTCCAGGTGGAGACGTTCGATCCGCACGAGCCCTTCTTCAGCTATGAGCGGTACCGCGAGCTGTACCCCGAGCGCAATGACGAGCGCATCTACGACTGGCCCTCGTACCGGCGGGTCATCGAGGACGATGCGACGGTCGACGCCGTGCGGGCGGAGTATTTCGCCCTCGTCTCGATGTGCGATCGCTCCCTCGGACGCGTGCTGGACTTCATGGACGAGCACGACATGTGGGACGACACGATGCTGATCGTCAACACCGATCACGGGTTCCTGCTGGGCGAGCACGGATGGTGGGGCAAGAGCGTCATGCCGTGGTTCGACGAGAGCATCCATACGCCCCTCTTCCTCTGGGATCCGCGGGTCCGCGAGAAGGACGCGCGGCGTTCGAGCCTCGTCGCGACCATCGACATCGCCCCGACTCTCCTGGACTTCTTCGGCATCGCACCGACGCCCGACATGCAGGGGCGGCCGCTTCAGTCCGTCGTCACCGACGACACGCCCGTGCGCGATGCGACCCTCTTCGGCGTCCACGGCTCGCACGTGAGCATCACGGATGGTCGGTACGTCTATATGCGCGCCTGCGCGACCGATGACAACCGGCCCCTCTTCGAGTACACGCTGATGCCCACGCACATGCGCAGCCGGTTCTTCGTCGAAGAGCTCCGCGACCTCGAGCTCGCCGAGCCGTTCGCATTCACGAAGGGCGTCAAGACGCTCAAGATCCCCGCCGGCCCTGCGGGAGATCCCGCCGCGTACGGGACGCTGCTCTACGACCTCGTCGAGGATCCCGACCAGCGCAACCCGCTTCGGGATCCGGCCCTCGAGCGCCGGATGGCCGAGCTGCTCGTCGTCGCCCTGCGCGAGAGCGACGCGCCGTCCGACCAGTTCGAGCGTCTGGGACTGCCTGCCCAAGGCCCCGTGACGTCGGAGCACCTCCTCGTGGAGCGGCAGTGGGACCGCGTGCTCGCCTCGTCCTCGCCGGCCCCGCTGATGTCGGACTTCCCGCGCGGTTCCCACGTCGTCACGACCCCCATCGGCCGCCTGCTCGAGGACGACCGCACCCGAGGGCTCATCCACGAGGCGTTCCCGTCCACCCGCAACGACTCGTTCGGACGCTACTTCTCCGGGATGACGCCCATCATGCTCACGGCGGCGATGCCGCAGATCAAGAAAGAGCGGCTGGACGAACTGGAGGCCGCGCTCGTCGCCGCAATCGGGACCGCGCTGACGCCGACTGACGAGACGATTCCGGCGCACTGAGCGCTCGGGCCGGGCGACGGGTTATCCCGCCGCTCGGCCCGCCGGCCATCGCATCGAACGGCGGGTCCGGCTTCGGCGATGCCCGATCTCGCCTCTGAGGACACTCAGGACACCCTGTCGCGCCCACCGGGTTTTTTCGTCCGATCTGGGCTTTGTCCCAGCGATGTCGGAGCGCGACAAAATCGCGGTTGCGAAAACCTTGTGGTCACTCGGATTTCCCTCTAGAGTCTCACTCAAGCAGTCCGAAGAAGGACTGCACACAGCACCGGAAGGACGAGGATGTTCAAGATCAAGCGGATGGCCGCAGTCGCCATCGCGGCAGCGGCGCTCGCGCTCGCGGGCTGCGCCGGTGGCGGCGGAGGCGGCGATGAGGGCGATGGCGCCACCGGCGGCACGCTGACGTGGGGCGTCATCGCCCAGGCGTCGACCTTCCAGCAGAAGGACATGCGCTGGGCCAACGAATCGCCCTACGGACAGGCGGTCTACGACTCCCTGCTCAACGTCGACCCCGAGTTCAATGTCGAGCCGAACCTCGCCACGGAGTGGTCGTACAACGACGACAACACCGTCCTCACGCTCACCCTTCGTGACGACGTGAAGTTCACGAACGGCGAGACGCTCACAGCGACGGACGCTGCGGCGAGCCTGCTGGGCTTCCGCGACGGCAACTCGCCGAACAAGACGCTGCTGCGCTACGTGGCCGACGCTACGGCGGTCGACGACACGACGCTCGAGATCACGCTGAGTGAGCCCGACCCTGGCCTGCTCACTGCGATCACGCAGAACGCTGGGCTGGTCGCGCCGGCCGACAAGGTGGACGACCCGGCGACGGCCACGGATCCGGTCGGATCGGGCCCGTACATCCTCAACACCGGTGAGACGGTCGTGGGCAGCAGCTACGTATTCGACAAGAACCCGGACTACTGGAACCCCGACCACCAGCACTACGACAAGCTCGTCCTCCAGGTGTACACCGCCGCGCCGGCGCTGCTGAGCGCGGTGCAGGGCGGCCAGGTCAACGTCTCGAATGTGATCGACCGCACGACGCTTCCGCAGATGGAGGCCGCCGGCTACACCCTCAACGAATCGCAGCTCGACTGGCAGGGATTCCTCATCATGGATCGCGCCGGGACGATGGTGCCCGCTCTCGGGGAGGTCGAGGTCCGCCAGGCGATCAACATGGCGCTCGACCGCGACGCGCTGCTCCAGGCGCTCGGCAGCGGCTACGGCGAAGTCACCGACCAGATCTTCGCCCCGTGGTCGGCGGGCTACGACGAGAGTCTCGACACGCACTACGAGTACGACGTTGACGGCGCCAAGGCGCTCCTGGCCGAAGCCGGCTACCCGGACGGCTTCGAGGTCACGATGCCCCGTGTCGGCTCGATTCCCGCGGCACAGTGGACCCTCATGGCCGACCAGCTCGCCCAGATCGGCATCACCGTCAACTACGAAGACGTTCAGCCCGCCGACTTCATCAGCGCGATCCTCGGCGCGAAGTACGCCATGACCTGGTTCCAGCTGCAGATGGGACCGACCGACTGGCAGCTCGCGCAGTTCCAGATCGCGGAGCAGGCGACGTGGAATCCGTTCCACTACACGACGCCCGAGGTGACGGACTGGATCGCCACGATCCAGACCGGTACTGAGGACGAGGCGGCTCAAGCCGGCAAGGACCTCAACACGTACCTCGTCGAGAACGCCTGGAACGCGCCCTTCTACCGCCCGACCCAGGTCTTCGTCAGCGACGCCAAGACGCAGGTCCAGCCGCAGGTCGGCAACGTGGTTCCCTACCTCTGGAACGTCCAGCCCAAGTAGGCATCGGTGCCGGGCCGGCCTCTCGGCCGGCCCGGCACCATCCACCCTCACGGCTCTCCCTTAAGGACCACCGATGCTCCGATTCATCCTCCGCCGCGTGCTCGCCGGCGTCGTACTCCTGTTCGTCGTCACGAGCATCGCGTACGTGCTTCTCTACCTCGGCGCCGGTGACATCGCCCGCCAGATCCTCGGGCAGGATGCCACGCAGGAGCAGGTCGCTCAGCTGAACGCCCAGCTCGGCCTGAACCAGCCCGTCGTCGTGGCCTACTGGAACTGGCTCACCGGCGCTCTCACAGGCGACTTCGGCACCTCCTGGTTCACCCAGCAGCCGGTGGTGCAGGCGATCTCGTCCCGCGTCGCCGTCACGCTGTCGCTCGTCATCGGCACAGTCCTCGTCACGGCTGTCGTCGGGACCGCCCTCGGCGTGTGGGCCGCCCGCAAGCGCGGCGCAGCAGACCGGACCGTTCAGGTCGTCTCGGTGCTCGGCTTCGCGATCCCCGGCTTCCTCATTGCCATCTTCCTCGTCAGCGTGTTCGCAATCCAGCTCGGCTGGTTCGAGCCGACGGGCTTCGTGCCTCTATCGACATCGTTCACCGGCTGGCTCAGCACCGTGACGCTGCCGATCATCGCTCTGTCGGTCGGCGCCATCGCAGCCATCGCAGCCCAGATCCGCGGTGGGGTCATCGACACCATGCGCCAGGACTGGGTGCGCACTCTGCGAAGCCGGGGACTCTCCGAGAACAGGGTGCTCTACAAGCACGTGCTGCGCAATGCCGCCGGACCCGCCCTCGCCGTGCTCGCCGTGCAGTTCATCGGCCTGATCGGCGGAGCCATCATCGTCGAGCAGATCTTCGCGATCCCGGGCCTCGGCCAGATCGCCACCACCTCCACGGCACAGGGCGACATCCCCCTCGTCATGGGTCTGGTCGTGGTCACCGCCCTGATCACCGTGATCGTCAACATCGTCCTCGAAATCCTCCACGGATTCCTCAACCCGAAGGCACGCGTCTCATGAGCGAGTCGGCAACCACCCCCACGATCGACGTTCAGACGGAGGAGCGCGCCGCACGCTCCCACGTCATGGCGCGGCTCCTGCGCAACCCGATGGGCCTGACGGCGCTCATCGTCCTCGCGATCGTCTTCCTGATCGCGCTGTTCGCCGACTTCCTCGCCCCGATGGATCCCAACCAGTCGGACATCAATCAGATCATGGCCCCACCCAGCGCGGACCACCTGCTGGGCGCGGACAGCGCCGGCCGCGACATCCTCTCCCGGCTGTTGTTCGCCACGCGCTACAGCGTCGCTGGCGCTCTCTGGGCCGTGCTCATCGCCGCCCTCATCGGCGTGACGAGCGGTCTCATCGCCGGGTACTACCAGAAGTGGTTCGAGACCACCTCGGTCGCGGTCATCAGCGTCATCCAGGCGCTGCCGGGCCTGGTCATCCTGCTCGCCGCGCGTTCCGTCGTGGGCCCCTCCCTCTGGATCATCATGGCCGTCTTCGGTCTGATCCTCTCCCCCGCGTTCTATCGCCTGACCTCCACAGCGGTCATCGGGGTACGGCACGAGTTGTATGTCGACGCTGCGCGCGTCGCGGGTGTGAGCGACGCCAGCATCATCGGACGCCATATCCTCGCGGTCGTGCGCGCACCGATCGTCATCCAGGCCGCGCTGCTGGCGGGCATCGCGATCGCGGTCCAGTCCGGACTTGACTTCCTCGGCCTCGGCGACCCCGACATCCCGACGTGGGGCTCCATGCTGTCGGATGCGTTCTCACGCATGTACCAGGCGCCTCTGATGCTCGTGTGGCCTTCCGCAGCGATCGCCATCACGTCCATCGCCCTCGTGCTGTTCGGAAACGCCCTCCGCGACGAGCTCGAGCGCGCCGCAGCCAAGCCCAAGCGGCGCAAGAAGCGCGGCGCCGCCGCCGTCGCCGCCGCCTCGGCCAGTTCGACGATGGTCCATGCCGAGACGGAGGACACCCGCGCGGTACTCCTCGAGGTGACCGGCCTCGTCGTCGGCTACGACCAGCCCGACGGCAGCGTCAAGCAGGTTGTGAACGGCGTGTCTCTCAAGGTCCGCAAGGGCGAGGTGCACGGGCTCATCGGCGAATCCGGATCCGGCAAGACGCAGACCGCCTGGAGCATCCTGCGCCTCCTTCCGGCAGGTGGGCGCATCGTCTCAGGCACCGTGCTGTTCGACGACAAGGATCTCGCCCACCTGTCGGACCGGGCCATGCAGAAGATCCGCGGCCGTCGAATCGCATACATCCCGCAGGAGCCGATGTCGAACCTCGACCCGTCGTTCACGATCGGCGCGCAACTCGTCGAGCCGATGCGCGTGACGCTCGGCATCTCGGCCGCCGAGGCCAAGAAGCGAGCCCTCGCCCTGCTCGCGCGAGTCGGCATCCCGAACCCGGAGCGCACCTTCACGGCGTACCCGCACGAGGTCTCGGGCGGCATGGCTCAGCGCGTCCTCATCGCCGGCGCCGTCTCGTGCGAAGCCGACCTCATCATCGCGGACGAGCCGACGACTGCTCTGGACGTCACGGTGCAGGCCGAGATCCTCGACCTGCTGCGTGAGCTGCAGGCCGACCTCGGCGTGAGCGTGCTGATCGTGACGCACAACTTCGGCGTCGTCGCCGACCTGTGCGATCGCGTGTCGGTCATGCAGAACGGCCTCATCGTCGAGACGGGGCCGGCGCGGGCGATCTTCGCGTCGCCGCAGCATCCCTACACGCAGTCTCTCTTCGACGCGATCCTCGAGGACGGTGCGGCCCGCGGATCGCTGGACACGTCATCCCAACCGCGCAAGCTCGAGGAAGGTGCAGCCCGATGAACCCCGAACCACTGCTCGTCGTCGAGGACCTGGTCGTCGAGTACCCCGCCAAGGGATTCCGCAAGAAGCCGTTCCGCGCTCTGAAGGGCGTCTCCATCGACATCCATCCCGGCGAGTGCGTCGGTCTGGTGGGCGAGTCGGGTTCCGGCAAGACCACGCTGGGCCGTGCTGTGCTCGGCCTCGCGCCCGTCACGGAAGGGAAGGTGCTCTTCAAGGGCAAGGACATCGCGCATCTGGGCCGGAAAGAGCGCCGCGCGCTGTCCGACGACATCCAGGTCGTCTTCCAGGACCCGTACTCGTCGCTGAACCCGTCGCTCACGATCGAACAGACGCTCGCGGAGCCGCTGCGCGTCAAGAAGATCTCGGCGGCTGACGCGTCCCGTCGCATCCGCGGCCTCCTGGACCAGGTCGGACTGCCGTCCAACTCGGCCGGCCGCCTCCCGCGCGAGTTCTCGGGTGGACAGCGGCAGCGCATCGCGATCGCCCGCGCGCTCGCTCTGGAACCTCAGCTCATCGTCTGCGACGAGCCGGTCTCCGCGCTCGACTTGTCGACGCAGGCGCGCGTCCTCGACCTCTTCAAGGACATCCAGGAGGCGACCGGCGTCGCGTACCTGTTCGTCTCGCACGACCTCGCCGTCGTGCGCCACCTGAGCCACCGCGTGGCCGTCATGTACCACGGCGAGATCGTGGAGTACGGCGACGGCGACAAGGTCACGAGCCGCCCGGATCACCCCTACACGCAGCGCCTCCTGCTCGCGGCCCCGGTGCCCGACCCGGCGCGCCAGGAGAAGCGGCGGATCGATCGGCGAAAGCTGCTCGACGAGCAGCGCAGACAGGACCTCGAGTTCAGTCTCACGCGAACCGGAACGTCGCTCGTCGTCGGCGAGTGACGCCCTGCACGTCCGGCCCGCTCACCACCCCACGGAAGGACGTCCTGTGACGCGCCCCAACCTCATCTTCATCATGTCCGATGATCACGCAGCGCACGCGATCTCGGCGTACGGCAGCCGTGTCAACCACACGCCCCAGCTCGATCGCATCGCGAACGAAGGGGTGCGGATGGATGCTGTCTACTGCACGAACTCCATCTGCAGCCCGTCGCGCGCCACGATCCTCACCGGGACGTACAGCCACGTGAACGGCGTCTCGTCGATCTGGACCGAGATGGATTACCGGGTCCCGACGTTCATCGAGGTGCTGCAGCAGGAGGATTATCGCACCGCGATCTTCGGCAAATGGCACCTCGGCGAGCACGGCGGCTCGCTGCCACGCGGATTCGACGCATGGAAGATCCTCCCGGGTCAGGGCGATTACATCGATCCGGAGATGATCGACCCGTCGGGGACCGCCGTCATGCCCGGCTATGCGACCGACATCATCACGGACCTGTCGATCGACTGGATGGAGAGTCTGGACCGCGATGACGCGTTCTGCATGCTGGTGCACCACAAGGCCCCGCACCGCCCGTGGATCCCGGACGAGAAGCACAAGCACCTCTACGCGGACGGGGACATCCCCGAGCCCGACACCTTCTTCGACGACAATGCGACCCGCAGCAAGGCGGTCCAGGGCGTCCACATGACGATCGCGGACGACATGGGCGCCGACGATCTCAAGGAGGAGGTGCCGGAGCACCTGCGCGGCCCGGAGAACCGCGAGGCTCGCATGCGCTGGAAGTACCAGATCTACATGCGCGACTACCTCCAGTGCATCCAGTCGATCGACGACAACGTCGGACGACTGCTGGACTACCTGGAGGAGAAGGGCCTCGCCGAGAACACCCTTGTCGTCTACACCTCCGACCAGGGGTTCTTCCTCGGCGATCACGGCTGGTTCGACAAGCGCCTGATGTTCGACCAGTCCCTGCAGATGCCCATGCTCGTGCGGTGGCCCGCCGAGATCGCCGCCGGGAGCCGCTGCGAGGCGATCATCACGAACGTGGACTTCGCCGCGACGTTCCTGGACGTGTGCGGCATCGATGCAGCCCAAGCCCTGCCCACGTCGCAGGGACGCAGCTTCCGTCCGCTGCTGCGCGGGGAGCAGGTCGAGGACTGGCCGGATGCCGCCTACTACCGCTACTGGGAGCACGACGACCCCATCCACGCGGCGCCGGCGCACTACGGCATCCGAACGGGCACGCACAAGCTCATCTACTACTACGGCGCCGGCCTCGGCGTGCCGGGCGCGTCGGAGCGGATCTTGGAGCCGGAATGGGAGCTCTACGACCTCGTGGCGGACCCCGCGGAGCTGCGCAACGTCGCGGACGAGCCCGCGTACGCGGACGTCCGCGCCGACCTCGAGCGCAAGCTCGCGGAGTACCAGGAGCGCTACAAGGACATTCCCTACGCGGGCGCGGAGACTCCGCGCCCCGAGTGGGGGCCGTACGACGAGCAGCTGTTCGAGATGGTCGAGAAGTATGTCGCGGAGATCCGCGGGTCGAGTTGAGAGCCGGTCCGCTGTTCGATCGACGTCGGTCGCCGCGCAGCGCGTGGCGACCGACGTCGCTTCAGATGGAGCCGCTTCCCCGGAGGGCGACCGCGATGACGATCGCAACGCTCGTGATCCCGACGGCGCAGATGAACAGCGCGAGGGCGAGGAGGATGCCGGCACCGGGCATCCGCGCGCGATCACCCTCGCGCCGCAGAGCCTCGTTCACGCGGCGGTAGCGCCGTCGCGCGCCGATATAGAGCCATGCGGTCATGAGCAGGCCCGCGACGCCCCCGAGGGACCACCAGGCCTCGCCGAAGGCGGCGGGCAGCAGCCGGAACGCGACGAGCGAGCCCGCCGCGAGCGCGAGGGCGGTGCGACGCCAGGCGAGTTCGGTGCGCTCGGGCTGCAGACCCGGGTCGAACAGGGTGCTCATCGCAGCAGGATCGCGAGCAGCACGAGGACGCCCGCGATCGTGACCGAGCCGCCGAGGACGAGGCCGAGCGCCGACGTGGGCAGAGGCCTGCTCTCGCGCAGGGCGAGCTCCGTGCGCATCCAGCCGTACCACGCGAGTGCGGGGGTCAGGATGCCGACGCCCACGAGAACGAGGGACGCCGCGAGGCGAAGTCCCGCATGCAGATCAAGGCCGAGCACCTCGAGCGCGACACCGCCCGCGATGAGGGCGAGGGCCGTGCGGATCCAGGCGAGGAAGGTGCGCTCGTTCGCGAGGGTGAAGCGTGCGTCGGGCTCGGTTCCGCGCGAGAAGACGGCGCGGGGGAACCGGCGATCACTCATGCCGCCACCGTCCGGAATCCCGCATTGCCCATCGACGAGTCGGGGGTGTTCCGCGACCGCGCCGCGTTGCGGTACCGGTTGCAGTACGAGCTGTGGCACAGATAGCTGCCGCCGCGCAGAACCCGCGCCGATCCGCTTTCGGGCCCGGGCGGGCTCTCGGCAGGAGAGTGGCGGTAGTACGCGGCGTCGAACCAGTCCTGGCACCACTCCCACACGTTCCCGACCGTCTGCCACACGCCGTAGCCGTTCGGCTGGAACGCGCGCACGGGCGCCGTCGTGAGGTACCCGTCCTCCCGCGTGTTGACACGGGGGAACTCGCCCTGCCAGATGTTCGCGCGCCAGACCCCGTCGTCGACCTCCGAGTCGCCCCACGGGTACTTCGCCTGATCGATGCCGCCCCTGGATGCGTACTCCCACTCGGCCTCAGTCGGCAGTCGCCGGCCCGCCCACTCGCAGTAGGCGACCGCGTCGTTCCAGCTCACGTGCACGACGGGATGGTCCTCCAGCCCCTCGATCGACGAATCGCGACCGCCGGGATGCCGCCAATCGGCGCCGCGCACTCCGAACCACCAGGGGGTTCCGGAGGCGGGGCCCATCACGTCTTCGGCGGGGGCGCTGACGGCGTGGTGGAACACGGCGGAGTAGCCGAAGGTCTCCGCCTCGGTGCGATAGCCCGTCGCACGCGCGAAGAGCTCGAACGCGGTGTTCGTGACGCTCGTCGCATCGATCGAGAACGCACCCAATCGCACACGGTGCTGGGGCACTTCGCCATCGGCGGGGTTGCGGTCACCCGACGAGTCGCCCATGACGAATTCGCCGCCGGGGATGAGGGCCTGCTCCGCAACGTGGCGGGACGGCCCTGTCAGCGCGTCGAGCGTGATGGCCGCCCGCCCGCCCGCCTCGACGAACTGCGCTCGCCCCGGAGCGCCGCACCCGCATGCTTCGCCGCAGCCGGCGCCCGTGCTCATGACGGCTCGGAGCGGCGGGCGCCGGCCAGCCGCGGATCATCGAAGGCGTCGACGAAGGAGGCGAAGAAGTCCGAGAGCTCTTGCGCCATGTCGACGACTTCCCGGTCGAGCAGCCATTGGACCTGAAGGCCGTCCATGAGCGCGATTGTGGCGATCGCCGCACGAACCGGTTCCACGTCCGTGCTGAGCCGACCATCGTCGCGGAGGCGACCGAACGCAGCCGAGAGGGAGGCGCGCGTCTCGTCGTAGCGGCGGATGAAGTAGTCGTGCGCTGGGTGATCGGGCGACGTCGCCTCAGCAGACAGGGCGCAATAGAGCTCCACGACCCCCGGAACGCTCGCGTTGTAGGCGGCGAGCTCGACGAGACCGCGGAGGGTCTCCGCCCCGTCGGGCGAGCCCATCGGCACGATGCTGCGGGACTGCTCGTCGCGGTGCTCGAGGACGGCCTCTAGCAGCTTCACCTTGTTGGGGAAATGGTGGAGCAGCCCGGCTTCGCTAATCCCCACGAGGTTTGCGACGTCGCGGATCGAGCCCGACCGGTACCCGGACTGTGCGAATACCTCCAAGGCCGCGTCAAGGATCGCGACCTTTCTCGCGCGCGTCTTGGCGTACTCGCCGCGCGGCCTGCGCACGGGCGGTGCATCTGTAGAGCTCGTCATCCTCGTTCTCCGCGTTCAGCGCCCACCGGACCGCGGTGAGACGTTCGGGAGCCGTTCCGATCATTGTGGAGCACCATGTCGTGGAAACGAATCGGTCGATCGGATTTCGTGTGACACCCGATGCCCACTCGGCTGCGACTCACGATCACCCTATCCCTGTGTCGATCTAAAACCTAGCGATCACTAGGCTTTGGTGCTAGCGTTTCGGGCAGAGGATCCACGGTCGTGTCGCTCGCAGCGAGTCCGCGTCGAGGATTCCGCCGAGCCGCCTCCCACACGAAGGACCGTCCGTGACCTCGAATCCCACGACGCAGCAGTCCCACCAGCCCGCGACCGTCCAGCACCTCATCCCTCTGCTCGAGAAGCTGACCCTCGAGCAGAAGGCGGCGCTCATCCAGGGCGCCGACTTCTGGACGACGGTGCCGATGCCCGAGATCGGGCTGCGGGCCATGACCCTCTCCGACGGCCCGGCCGGCGTCCGCGGCCCGCGGTGGGACGAGCGGGAGCCCTCCCTCAACCTCCCGTCCGGTTCAGCCCTCGCCGCATCATGGGACGTCGACCTGGCCTACCGGTACGGCGCGGCCGCGGCATCCGAAGCCCGTCGCAAGGGCGTCGACGTCGTGCTCGGACCGACGATCAACCTCCACCGCTCGCCCCTCGGCGGACGCCACTTCGAGTGCTTCAGCGAAGATCCCGAGCTGTCGGCCGAGCTCGCCGCGGCGTACGTGCGCGGCCTCCAGGACAACGGCGTGGGTGCGACGCCCAAGCACTACGTCGCCAACGACTCGGAGACCGACCGCTTCACGGTCGACGTCCAGGTCGACGCGCGCCCGCTGCACGAGCTGTACCTCGCCCCGTTCGAGCGGGCTGTCGAGGCGGGCGCGTGGACGATCATGAGCGCCTACAACTCCGTCCACGGCGCGACGATGACCGAGCACGACCTGCTCGAGTCGCCCCTCAACTCCGTCTGGGGCTTCGACGGCGTCGTGATCAGCGACTGGACCGCCGTGCGGTCGCTGGGCGCGATCCCGGCGGCGCAGGACCTCGCGATGCCCGGTCCGGCTCCCGCGTTCGCGGGCCTGGTCGAGGCCGTCCGCAACGGCGAGATCGACGAGGCCGACATCGACCGCAAGGTGCTGCGCCTCCTCCTCCTCGCCGAGCGGGTAGGCGCCCTCGAGGGCACCGAGCCGAAGACGCCGAGCGCGATCGACGGCGTCGCGTTCACGCGCGAGGCCGAGGTCGCCGGGACGGTGCTGCTCGCCAACGACGGCATCCTCCCGCTGGATGCTTCGTCACTCACACGGATCGCGGTCATCGGCCACAACGCGCGCGAGGCCCGTACCCAGGGCGGCGGCAGCGCGACGGTCCTGCCCGAGCGCATCACGTCGCCGCTGGACGGCATCCGCTCCGCCTTCCCCGGCGCCGACGTGCGATACGAGCTGGGCGCCGTCGTGCAGGAGGGCGTCGCCGAGATCCCGCTCGACCGGCTCACGAACCCCCTCACGGGCGAGCCCGGAGTGCGCGTCACGTTCTTCGACGGCGAGGGCGCCGAGATCTTCGCCGAGGACCGCCGGTCGACGGCGCTCGTCTGGTTCGGCGGCGACGCCCCGATCGCGGCGAGCCGTCGCGTCGTGATCGAGGGCGTCTACACGCCTGCGGAGTCCGGCGAGATCCTGCTCGGCTTCGCGGGCGCAAACCCCGGTCGGCTCTTCATCGACGACCAGCTTCTCGTCGACGACGTGCCCGTCATCGAGGGCACCGACCTCGGCGCGGCCTTCCTCAACCCGCCGTCGCTCACGGCCGCGGTGCCGGTCGAGGCAGGCGTCGACCGGCGCTTCCGCGTCGAGCTCACCCTCGAGCAGGGCGGCGCTCTCGCAGGCGCGCTGTCGGCCACCGTGGGTATCGCACCGGACGACTCCGACCCCGACGGCCTCATCGAGCGCGCCGTCGCGACCGCCGCGGGTGCCGATGTGGCCATCGTCGTCGTCGGCACCAACTCGAAGGTCGAGTCGGAGGGTTACGACCGCCCGGACCTCGACCTGCCCGGCCGCCAGGACGAGCTGGTGCGCGCGATCGCCGCGACCGGCACGCCGACGATCGTCGTCGTGAACGCGGGTGCGCCGGTCGTCCTGCCCTGGGCCTCTGACGTCGCCGCCGTCGTCCAGGGATGGTTCGGCGGCCAGGAGTTCGGCTCCGCCCTCGCCGACGTCCTCTCGGGCGCCGCCGAGCCGGGCGGACGCCTCCCCACGACGTGGCCGGCGACCCTCGAAGACGTCCCCGTCACCGATGTCACGCCGCAGGACGGCGTCCTCCACTACGAGGAGGGCCTGCACATCGGCTACCGCGCGTGGCTCAAGGACGGCGCCCAGCCGGCCTTCCCGTTCGGCCACGGCCTCGGCTACACGTCCTGGTCGTGGGGCGTCGCGCAGCGCGACGGCGACGTCCTCGAGGTCACGCTCGCCAACACCGGCGACCGCGCGGGCAAGCAGGTCGTGCAGGTCTACGCCGAGCGTCCCGACTCCGAGATCGAGCGCGCCGAGCGCTGGCTCGTCGGCTTCGCGGCGGTCCAGGCTGCGCCGGGCGAGACCGTGACCGCCAGCATCCCGCTCCCGGCGCGCCGCTTCGCGCACTGGACGGGCGAATGGTCGGTCGAGGCCGGCGCCTACACACTGCGGGCCGGGGCATCCGTCGCCGACCTGCCGTTGTCAGCCGAGTGGGAGATCGCCTGACCATCGCGTGACGCGAACCGCGGCATCCCTTCTGGCGATGCCGCGGTTCGCGACCTCCCAGCCGGCGGACCGCACCACCCAACGCCGGCCGAAAGCCACCTCGACACAAGGCCTCACGCAATGACGACGCTGTACAACCCGCTGCTCAACGGCTTCCACCCCGACCCGTCCGTCGTCCGCGTGGGCGACGAGTGGTTCCTCGCGACCTCGACGTTCGAGTACCTGCCCGGCATCCCGATCCACCGCTCGACCGACTTCGAGACGTGGGAGCTCATCGGCCAGGTCGCCACGCGACCCGGTCAGCTCGCCGTCGAGGACGTGCCGACGGCCGGCGGCGCGTGGGCGCCCACGATCCGCCACCGCGACGGCGTCTTCCACCTCGTCATCACCGACGCGATGGGCCGAGGGATGCTGCACTTCACCGCGACGGATGCCGCGGGCCCCTGGAGCGACGGTGATCTCATCCTCAAGCAGGACGGATCGGGCTCGGTCGACGGGATCGACCCCGACATCGCCTGGGATGCCGAGGGCAGTGTGTACATCACCTTCTCCGGCCTCGTCCTGAGCGGATCGCAGATCGGCGCGCATCGCGGCATCCAGCAGGTGAAGGTCGACCTCGACACGCATCGGGCCCTCGAGGAGCCCCGTTCACTGTGGTCGGGGACCGGCGGCGGCTTCCCGGAGGCGCCGCACCTGTACGCCGTGAATGACCGGTGGTACCTCATGATCGCCGAGGGCGGCACGGAGCGCGGCCACGGCATCTCGATCGCGCGCGGAGACTCGCCGGAGGGTCCCTTCGAGACCGCGCCGCAGAACCCGCTCGTCTCGGCGCGCTCGACGACGCGCCCCATCCAGAACACGGGTCACGGCGACCTCGTCGTCGGCCCCGACGGCGAGTGGCTGTGCGTGCTCCTCGGCGTCCGCCCGCGCAGCATGACCCGCGCGTTCTCGGCTCTGGGTCGCGAGACGTTCGTGACGCCCGTGCACTGGGAGGACGACGGCTGGCCGTCGATCGAGCCCGTGATGCTCAACGCCCGCCCCGGTACTCGCGTCGAGGTGCGCTTCGACGCGCCGCTCGACGGCGAATGGATCGCGGTGCGGGCGCTGCCCACGGCGGTCTCGGAGGTCTCGGGCGGGTTGCTCGTCCTGCGCGGCGACGGCTCGACGCTCGACGACCCGCGGCCCGTCTTCGTCGGCCGCCGCCAGGAGCACCTCACGAACGCCGTGACCGTGACGATGGATGCCTCGGCCGGAGTCGGCGGCCTCGCCGTGCGCTACGACGAGCACTTCCACGTCGAGGTCGAGGCGGGCGCCGGCAGCGTGACGGCGCGTGCCGTCGTGAGCGGGCTCGTGCAGGAGTGGACGACGCCGTTGGGCGGCGGGGTGCTCGACCTGCACATCGACTCGCGCAAGCCCGCGCCGACCGGGGGCTTCCCGCGCACCGGCGACGAGTTCGACCTCGCGGCCACGATCGACGGCGAGCGCGTCCACCTCGCGACCGTCGACGGGCGCTTCCTGTCGTCCGAGACGACGGAGTCCTTCACGGGTCGCGTGATCGGCGTCTACGCCGTCGACGGAGTCGTATCGTTTCAGCGGTGGCTCGCCGAAGGAGACGACGAATGACCGAACACGCACGGATCACGACGCTGCGGGCCGAGCTTCGCGATGACACCGGCTTCGTCGCGATCCCGACGCCGCGCCTGACCTGGCAGGTCGGGACGGACGAGCGCGACTGGGTGCAGGCATCCGTCGACCTCACCGACGGCGTCGAGACCGTTACCATCGACGGCGCCGAGAGCGCGCTCGTCGCATGGCCGTTCCGGCCGCTCGCGGCGGGCGACGCGCGCGACGTCGCCGTCCGGGTGCGCGCCCTGTCGGGCACCGAGACCGCGTGGAGCGAGCCGCTCCGCGTCGAGGCGGGGTTCCTCGCCGAGGGCGAGTGGGTCGCCGCGCCGATCGGCCTCGCCGATCCCGATCGCGAGGCTCAGCCCGCGCTCGTGCGCACGACGTTCACGCTCGATCGACCGCTCCGCCGGGCGCTGCTGTTCTGGACCGCGCTCGGCGTCGCCGAGCCCCAGCTCAACGGCACGGCCGTCTCGGACGACGTTCTCTCGCCGGGCTGGACGGCGTACCGCGACCGGCTCGTGCACGAGACCGTCGACGTCACGGGACTCGTGCGCGAGGGTGAGAACATCCTGGGTGCGACGATCGCGGGCGCCTGGTACACCGAGAGGTACGGCTTCTTCACCTTCACGAACCGCCTCTACGGCACGCAGCCGTCCTTCCTCGCGCAGCTGCGCGTCGAGTTCGAGGACGGCTCGGTCGAGACGGTCGCCGCGACGGATGCCTCGTGGCAAGCCTGCGGCGACGGCCCGGTCGTCGACAGCGGCATCTATCCCGGCGAGCACCAGGACCTCCGGCGCGTGATCCACGGCTGGTCATCCCCGGGGACAGGCCAGGAAACGGTCGCCGAGCCTGTCGAGGCGTCGGACCCGGGCCCGGCGCAGGACTCCGACCCCTCGACGAGCTCGGGGATCGCACAGAGCTCGGGAGCCGCGAGCGCCGGCTGGTCCCCCGCTCGCGTCGGCGCCGCCGCGCTCCCCGGCTACGAGGCCGTCCCCGTCCCCGAGGCGCGCATCGCGCCGCCCGTACGCCGCATCCAGACCCTCTCCGTCGCCGACGTGATCGCGACGCCGAGCGGCGGGCGCATCCTCGACTTCGGCCAGAACCTCGTCGGACGGCTGCGCGTGCGCGCGAGGGGCGAGGCCGGCACGCGCGTCGTGATCCGGCACGCCGAAGTCCTCGAGGATGGGGAGCTCGGCATCCGCCCCCTCCGCAATGCGAAGGCGACGGCGACGTTCGACCTGAGCGGCGGCGCGGACCTCCTCGAGTCGCGCTTCAGCTTCTACGGCTTCCGCTACGCGCAGATCGAGGGCGCCGACATCGATCCCGCCGACGTCGAGGCCGTCGTCCTGCACACCGACATGACCCGTACGGGCTGGTTCGACAGCTCGCACGAGCAGCTCGACCGCCTCCACGAGAACGTCGTGTGGGGCATGCGCGGCAACTTCCTGTCGATCCCGACCGACTGCCCGCAGCGCGACGAGCGCCTCGGCTGGACGGGCGACATCCAGGTCTTCTCGCCGACCGCGAGCTTCCTCTACGACTGCGATGGCTTCCTCACGTCGTGGCTGCGCGACCTCGCGCTCGAGCAGGCCCGCAACGACGGCGAGGTGCCTCTCGTGATCCCCGCGGCGCTTCCCGCGTTCGGCGGTGTCGGACCCACGGCGGCGTGGGGGGATGCCGCGACCGCCGTGCCGACCGTGCTCCACGATCGCTTCGGCGATCTGGGAGTGCTCGAGGCGCAGTACGACAGCATGCGGGCATGGACCGACGCCGTGCTGCGGGATGCCGGACACCACGGCCCGTGGGCGGGCCGCATGCAGCTCGGCGACTGGCTCGACCCCTCCGCGCCGCCGGACAAGCCCGGTCAGGCCAAGGTCGACGGCGACATCGTCGCGACCGCCTACCTCGCCCAGTCCCTGAGGCAGGTCGCCGACGCCGCGAGACTCCTCGGGCTGGACGAGGATGCCGAGACCTACGGCGCGCTCGCGGAGCGCAGCCGCGCGGCGTTCGTGTCGCACTACGTGACGCCCGCGGGTCGCATGATGAGCGATGCGCCAACGGCCTACGCCCTGGCCCTCGAGTTCGACCTCGTGACTGAGCCCGAGCTTCGCCAGGCGCTGTCGGACCGCCTCGCCGCGCTCGTCCGCGAAGGCGGGTACCGCATCGCGACGGGCTTCGTCGGCACGCCGCTCGTCACGGACGCGCTCACGGCGGGCGGGCACCTCGCCGAGGCCGAGCGCCTGCTGCTGCAGACGGAGTGCCCGTCGTGGCTCTACCCCGTCACGATGGGTGCGACGACGGTGTGGGAGCGCTGGGACAGCCTCCTCCCCGACGGCTCCGTCAACCCGGGCGAGATGACGTCGTTCAACCACTACGCGCTGGGCGCGGTCGCCGACTGGCTGCACCGCACGGTCGCGGGCCTCGCGCCCGATGCGCCCGGATACCGGCGCCTGCGCATCGCACCGCGCCCCCTCGCCTCGCTCTCGCACGCGTCGGCGCGTCACCTCACGCCGTACGGCGAGGCATCCGTCTCGTGGCGGCGCGACGGCGGCGAGCTCGTCGTGACCGCCGTCGTCCCCGCCAACACGACCGCGATCGTGGCGCTGCCGTCGACGGATGCCGAGCTCGAGGTCGGCTCCGGCTCGCACGAGTGGCGGGTCCCCGCGGCTGCCGCCGCGCCGCGGGCGCCCCTGCCGGGACTCGACGCGTCCCTCGCAGACGTGATCGACGATCCGCGCGCCTACCGCGCCCTGCTCGACACCCTGCGCGCGTTCGACCCGGACCGCGCCGAGGCCGTTCGCGCCGAGACGCAGTGGGGCGCGGGCCGCACGCTGCGGTCGGCGCTCATGTTCACTCCCCCGCCTGTGCTCGACGACGTCGACCGCGCTGTGCGCGATGCCACAGCCCAGCCCGCCTGACCCGAAGGGATCCCCCATGTTCGATCGTGCTTCCACCTTCGGAGAGACACTCGACCACCCCGCGGGCCGCGCCGTGCTCGAGAAGCACCTCCCCGGGATCGCGGCCTCGCCCATGGCGGCGCAGTTCCGCGACGCCCGGCTCGGCCAACTCGTCGCGCTCGCGCAGGAGCTCGAGGACCCGGCGGCGCGGCAGCGGCTGTGGGACGCCCTCGCCGAGATCGGCGACGGGACCCACGCGCCGCGCCAGTACGGGGCGGCGATCGAGCCGGACCCCGACTACGAGGGCGACGATGTTCCGCGGGGATCGGCATCCGTCACCCTCCCTCAGACCGTCGCCCGCTGGGATGTTCTCGAGGTGCGCCTCGACGGGCCCTCGCACGGCAACCCCTTCGTCGACGTCGAGGTCGACGCCGTGTTCACGCGGCCGGACGGCTCGGACGTGCGGGTCGGCGGCTTCTACGACGGCGACGGCGTGTACCTCGTCCGGGCGCTGGCCGACGCCGAGGGCGAGTGGAGCTTCCTCACGCGATCGACGGCGCGCTCGCTCGACGGCATCGTCGGCACGGCGTCGGTGGGCGCCGCCCGCGAGGGCTCGCACGGCCCCGTGCAGGTCGACGGCTTCCACTTCCGCCACGCGGACGGCACTCGCCACGTCCCGCTCGGCACGACGGCGTACGCGTGGACGCACCAGAGCGACGAGCTGCAGGAGCAGACCCTCGCGACGCTCGCCGAGGCGCCCTTCACGAAGATCCGCATGTGCCTCTTCCCGAAGTCGTATCTCTTCAACGCCAACGAGCCGTCCGACTTCGTGTTCGTCGGCTCGCTCGAGGACGGCTTCGACCACACGCGCTTCGACCCGGCCCACTTCCGCCGTCTCGAGCAGCGCATCGCGCAGCTGGCCGAGCTCGGCATCCAGGCCGACCTCATCCTCTTCCACGCGTACGACCGCTGGGGCTTCGCCGACATGGGCCCCGCCGTCGACGAGCGGTACCTGCGCTACGTCGTGCGCCGCCTGGCGGCCTTCGCGAACGTGTGGTGGTCGATGGCGAACGAGTACGACCTCATGTGGTCGAACGAGATCGAGGACTGGGAGCGGTTGGCCGCCGTCGTCGGTGAGGAGGACGCCTTCGGGCACCTCAACTCGATCCACAACTGCCGCCCGTTCTACGACTACTCCGAGCCGTGGATCACGCACGTCAGCGTGCAGCGCGTCGACGTCTACCGCACCGCCGAGAACACCGACGAGTGGCGCGAGCGGTGGGGCAAGCCCGTCGTCATCGACGAGTGCGCCTACGAGGGTGACATCGATCAGGGCTGGGGCAACATCACCGGCGAGGAGATGACGCGCCGCTTCTGGGAGGGCGCCGTCCGCGGCGGCTACGTCGGCCACGGCGAGACCTACCTCCCGCACCCGGACACCGACGAGGTGCTCTGGTGGTCGAAGGGCGGCGAGCTGCACGGCACGTCGCCGGACCGCATCCGGTTCCTTCTCGACCTGCAGGCAGAGGCGCCCGAGGGCGTGTGGGACCCGCTCCCCTCGGACTGGGACGTCCCCTGGGGCGGCGTCGCGGACTCGCATCGCGTCGCCTACTTCGGCTTCAACCGGCCCCGTTTCCGCCACGTCGTCCTCCCCGAGGGCGAGTGGACGATCGACGTCATCGACACCTGGAACATGACGATCACCCGCGTGCCGGGGACGCACCGCGGCACGGTGCGCGTCGACCTCCCCGGCCGTCAGTACATGGCCGTGCGCTGCATCCGCGTCCCCGCCTGACCCGGCCGCCCCCTCTTTCCGCGAACCCACCCTCTTTCCGCGAACCCACCCTCTTTCCGCGAACCCACCCGCTTCGGCGCACCAAATGGGTGGGTTCGCGAGGATCGGGTGGGTTCGCGCACCGGCGTGCGCGACGGGACCTCCTCCACAGGAAGCGTGAAGGGCGACCAACCCACAGAAAAGGGTCGCGGGGCGTGAGTCAGGGATGCTGGGGGCCACAGTGAGGTGTGACCCCTCATCTCGCCCGACCCCTCGTACTCACCAACGCGCAGCTCGAAAGACAGGGATGGACTGCCGCCGCCGTTCGGCGAGCCGTTGAGGAAGGACGCCTCGTCCGGGTTCATCGCGGCCGATTCGTGCGGCAGCCCGATTGGGCGTCGGCCTTCCCCGAGACCCGGCACCTGCTCCGCGTCGTGGCGGCCGACTCGGCCCGACGGACCGATGCGGTGGTCTTCTCCCACGCCTCGGCCGCTGTCTTGCGTGAGCTGCCTCTGTTCCGCTTCCAACCGGGCGCGGTGCACGTCGCCGGGCTCCACACGGACGGCGTCGCGCGCACGGGCCCGCTCGTGCGGCACCATGAGGTGGCTGTGCCCGAAAGCGACCGCGACGTCGTGGACGGCATCCCCTGCACCACGCTCGAGCGGACGGTCTTCGATCTGATCCGCACGACACCCCGCGAGACGGCGGTCGCAATAGCGGATGCCGCGCTCCGCCTCATCGCATACAACTCGGGCGATCGCACCTACGACGAGGTGGCCGCTGATACCTGGCGCGCGCGACTCCACCTTCGAATCGCCCGGTCGACGGGGGCCCGCGGCATCCGACAAGCCCGCTGGATCGCCGCCTTCGCCGATGGCCGGGCGCAACTGCCAGGCGAGAGCGTCAGTCGCCTCTACCTGTCCGACCTCGGATTCGCGCCGCCACGGCTGCAGGTTCCGTTTCCAGGTCCGAATGGCGAGCTCCTGGCGATCGACTTCGGGCTTGACGACGTCGGCGCATGGGGCGAGTTCGATGGCGAAGGCAAGTACTTCGACCCCAGCATCCTCGGGTCCCAGACGACACGTCAGACTTTCGCGAAGGAGAAGGAGCGCGAGGACTGGATCCGCGGACGGAGCTCACGCAGATTCGTCCGCTGGGGGATGCCGCACATTGCGACGCCCGCGGCTCTGAGCCAGCGTCTCTCCCTCTTCGGCCTCACCCCGACCCGCTGATCGCCGTTGCGAACCCACCCGTTCACAGCGAATCCACCCGCTGCTGCGCGCCGAAAGAGGTGGGTTCGCCGAAGAAGAGGTGGGTTCGCGAACAAAAGAGGTGGGTTCGGCGCAGACCGAAGACCGTGCTCAGCCCGAAGTCGAGGCGCGGACGACGAGCTCGGGCTGGAACCGCACGTTGCGCTCATAGCCGCCGGAACCCGCGAGCTCGGCGAGCAGGACGTCGACGGCGGTGTAGCCGATGAGGGATGCCGGCTGCCGGATGGAGCTCAGGGGCACGACGGTCGCCGACGCGAAGTCGATGTCGTCGTACCCGATGAGGGCGATGTCGTCGGGCACCAGGACATCCGCCATGAGGCTCAGCCCCTGGAGCAGACCGACGGCGAGGAGGTCGTTCGCCGCGAACACCGCATCGGGTCGGTCCGGGGCATCGCGCGCGACGAGCGCCTCGCCCGCGGCGCGACCCTGCAGCACCGTGAGCGCGGGCATCTCGATGACCTCGAGCGTCGCTCCCTCGACGGCGGCGACGGCGCGCCGGGCCCCCTCGAGGCGGTCGGCGACCTGCCGCGTCGCGAGCGGCCCGCCGACGAAGGCGATCCGGCGCCGGCCCTGCCCGAGGAGGTGCGACACGGCGAGCTGCCCGCCCTGGACGTCGTCGACCGAGACGGAGAGGTACTCCCCCTCGTGCGTCTCGCGGTCGACCAGGACGATCGGCACGCCGGCCTCGCGCAGACGCGCGAGAGGGGCGAGGTCGTCCGTCGCGGGCGTCACGAGCACGCCGTTGACGCGCTGCTCCTGGAAGAGGTCGAGGTAGGCCGCCTCGCGGCCGGGGAGCTCGTCGCTGCTGCCGAGCAGCACGGTCATGCCGTCCTCGGCGGCGCGCGCCTCGGCGCCGCGGGCGACCTCCGCGAAGAAGGGGTTGCCGACGTCGAGCACTACGAGGCCGATGCAGCGGCTGCGTCCCGCGCGCAGCTGGCGCGCGGCGTCGTTGCGGACGTAGCCGAGCTCGGCGATCGCCTGCATGACCCGCTCGACAGTGGCGGGCGCGACCTTGGCGGGCTGGTTGAGGACGTTCGAGACGGTTCCGACCGAGACGGATGCCGCGGCCGCGACGTCCTTCACGCTCACAGCCATGTCTCCCCCTGTGCTCCTTCCGCCCTGATCAGAGTGTAGGGGGCACCCTCCCGTCCACAGCCGAGGGGCGTTGGCATCTTCCTCCCAGGCGAGGAGGGCATAATGGGTGCAGTGCCTGCCGGCACCTGGAGTGCCGTTGTGGGGTGACATGCCGTATCGCGATCAAGCAACGGTGAAGATGTGGGTGCGCGACTTCCTCGCTTCCCGCGAAGACGTGGCGACCGATGTGTCGGTCCTTGAGAAGGACTTCACCGCCGGGCCCGATTCCGGGATGGTCGTTGTGTCGCTGCGCAACGCGTCGACGATGACGTACATCCAGGCGATCGTGCGCGACGGACTCCCCCAGTGGCTGGTGACCTTCGAGGCTCGCCACGAGAGCTTCGACCTCGACGGTCCCGGCGTGGCGCGGCTCTCCCACGATCTGGGGACGCTCGCCGAGATGTGCGACTACCTGCAGGCCCGGACCGACGCCGCGATGTCGGCGAAGGCAGCCGCTGTCGCGCCGGTCTGACCCCGAGACGACACGACCGCTCGCGTCAGAGATACGGAACGACGACCGTCCCCGCGGCCGCGAACAGCACAGCGGCGATCGCCCCGGACGCAGCTGCGGCCGCATGCAGGCGCCGGTCGATCCCATGCAGGGGCGTGCGGCGACGTCGGCCATTCGCCGTCACGGCCGCGCGCTTGGCCTCGGCGAGGCGCGCATAGCGTCCCACGGGCGTCGACCGGCCGTCGAACGCTATGAAGTGGCCGTCAGCGGTCGTGTCGACGTAGCCGACGAACTCACCGGCGCGGGACGCCACGTAGAACCCGCCTTCGGGCTGGGCCCACGTGACTCGGGACACGGTCGGCAGTGTCGGGTTCAGGATGACGGCACTCATGCCGCACGCACCAGGACCGGTTCGGGGCGCGCCTCGATCCAGTCGGCCATGTCGATCACGATGCCGACGGTAGAGGTCGCGGCGCGCGCGAGCTCCTCGAGGTAGGCCCGGTCGAGGTTGACGTTCTCCGCGGAGTCGAACACGAATCGCAGCGGGATGGAGCAATGCACCCAGATCGTCTCGCGGCCCGCGCCCGGGATGGTCGAGTCCTTGCAGGTGAGAGTGAAGCTCTCGGATCGACGCAGCTTGCTCGACGCGACGAGCTTGAGGTGCGCCATCAGGCGGTCGGGCATTTCGATCGGCTCGGTGCTGCTGCCGTAGTAGAGGCGACCCATGTCTGCTCCTTCGAGGGACGGACTGTTCTTGTTTGGAACGTTATTCACTGTACAAGTAGTTTGTCAAACTAGAGAGTTTGAGTCTGTATAATGTGAGATCCAAGAGACAAGGAACGCGATATGGACTCGCACGTCATCGCATCCACTCCTGAAGGGGTGATCGAGGCGTACCGACGCTTCCGCTCCGCGGATACATCGATGCGCGAGCGCGTCCGCGACACGACCGCGATGAGCGAGAACGAGCTCCGGATGATCCAGTTCCTCGTCGAGGCGGAGAAAGAGGGCCGCGAGGTGAAGCCCAGTGAGCTGACCCGACACCTGGGCATCTCATCGGCATCGACCACCGCACTCCTGGATCGCCTCGAGCGGGCCGGAAGTCTCGAACGCGTCGCACACCCGACCGACCGACGCTCCATCCTCATCAGCGCCACGTCGAGCGGGCACGACAAGGTGACCAGCACTGTCGGCGCCTTCGACTCACGGCTGCAGGAGCTCAGCTCGATACTCAGCGACGAAGCCCGCCGATCCATCGTCGCGTTCTTCGACTCGCTCACCGACGCGGCCGACGCAGTGGCCAGCGCGCAACCGGCCGCCTGAGCCGACAGCCGAAGACCAGGCCGGCCGCCCGGACCGGCCAGCCCCGACCGGCCTCCGCCGGCCGACTCGCCGCGCCGACTGACCCCGACGGCCGCTCGCCTCTACCGCACCCCCAGCCGGGCTCGAGCGACGCCCGATGTTGCGCGATGGCGCCTTCTGCCTTATCATTGAAACGATTCATACCTCATTCTCCGGTAGATCGCACGCCCCAAGGAGCTCCTCGATGACGACGACCCCCGCGACGACGCGGGTCTGCTTCCAGCTGCTGGTGCGACCCGAGCTGCTCGACGAGTACATCGCGCGCCATACCCCGGTGTGGCCCGAGATGCTCGCCGAGATCGCCGCTGCCGGGCGGCGCAACTACTCGCTGTTCCTCGGCGACGGCGGCCGTCTCATCGGCTATTACGAGACCGACGACGATGCCGCAGCGCAGGCCTACCTGGCAGCATCCCCCGTCGCCGCCCGCTGGGAAGCCGAGATGGGTCGCTTCTTCCTCGGTCTCGAGGGCCGCCCCGACCAGGCCGCGACGCCCCTCACCGAAGTCTTCAACCTCGAAGCCCAGCTCGCCAGCGCCGGCGGGTCCACCTCCTCCACATCAGAAAGCGACGCATCGTGAGCATCCTCTCCTCTGAAGTCCTGTCCGAGCTCGAGCTGCAGGGCATCGAGCTGCCCTCGTGGGCGTTCGGCAACTCGGGCACGCGGTTCCGCGTGTTCCCCACCGCCGGCACGCCGCGCGACCCCTACGAGAAGATCGCGGATGCCGCGAAGGTCAACGAGTTCACCAAGCTCGCGCCGAGCGTCGCCCTGCACATCCCGTGGGACAAGGTCGAGGACTACGCCGACCTCCGCCGCCACGCAGAGGACCTCGGCGTCAGCCTCGGCACGATCAACTCGAACACGTTCCAGGACGAGGACTACAAGTTCGGCGCCCTGACGCACGCGGACGACAGCATCCGCCGCAAGGCCATCGACCACCACCTCGAGTGCATCGACATCATGCACGAGACGGGCTCGCGCGACCTCAAGATCTGGCTCGCCGAGGGCTCGAACTACCCGGGCCAGAACGACATGCGCGCCCGCCAGGACCGCCTCGCCGACTCGCTGCAGCAGATCTACGCGCGCCTCGGGGAAGAGCAGCGGCTCGTGCTCGAGTACAAGTTCTTCGAGCCGGCGTTCTACCACACCGACGTTCCGGACTGGGGCACGTCCTACGCCCAGGTCGCGGCGCTCGGCGACAAGGCGATGGTGTGCCTCGACACGGGCCACCACGCACCCGGCACGAACATCGAGTTCATCGTCATGCAGCTGCTGCGCCTCGGCAAGCTGGGCTCGTTCGACTTCAACTCGCGCTTCTACGCCGACGACGACCTCATCGTGGGCGCCGCCGACCCGTTCCAGCTGTTCCGCATCATCTTCGAGGTCGTGCGCGGCGGGGGCCTGAACAACCCCGACGTCGCCTTCATGCTCGACCAGTGCCACAATATCGAGGACAAGATCCCGGGCCAGATCCGGTCGGTCCTGAACGTCCAGGAGATGACGGCGCGCGCCCTGCTGGTCGACCGCGCCGCCCTCGCGGCCGCTCAGCAGGCCAACGACGTGCTCGGAGCGCAGGCCGTGTTCATGGACGCGTTCTACACCGACGTGCGCCCCGCACTCGCCGAGTGGCGCGAGTCGCGCGGGCTCGCCGCCGACCCCATGGCCGCCTACGCGGCATCCGGCTACCAGCAGCAGATCGCCGCGGACCGCGTCGGCGGCGTGCAGGCCGGCTGGGGAGCGTAAGCCGCATGGCCGATCCGTACTCCGCGGCCGAAGGGCTCGTGCGCGTCTACCCCGCACGCGAGCCCGATGGCACCGGTTTCGTGTGGGCGCACGGCGGCGGCTTCGCCGCCGGCGACCTCGACATGCCCGAGGCCGATTGGGTCGCCCGCGCGCTCGCGGCGCGCGGCACGACCGTCGTGTCGGTCGACTACCGGCTCGCGCCCCTGCCACGGGAGTGGGCGGGTTCGGATGCCGCATCCCGCGGCGGACACCACTACCCGGCCGGGTCCGACGACATCCTTTCGGCCTGGGCGTGGACCGTCGCCAACGCCGCGAGGCTGAGGATCGACCCGGCCCGCCTCGCGATCGGCGGGGCGAGCGCCGGCGGCAACCTCGTCGCGGGAGCCGTCCTGCGGCTGCTCGCCGGCGACCTGGTCGCAGACGGATCGGATGCCGCTCCCCGCCGCGCCGACCCTGACGCCCTCCCGGCGCTCGTCGTGCTCGCCTATCCGACCCTGCTGGCCGTGCAGCCGGCACCCTCGGCCGAACTGCGCGCACTGCTGGATGCGAACCCCGCGGCCGACGGCTTCGGGCCCGACGCCGTCCGTGGGATGTACGAGAACTACCTCGGCGGTCCCGTCGAGGAGGCTCCCCTGTACGCCGTCCCCGGCACAGCGTCGGTCGACGACGTGGCCGACTTCCCGCCGACGCTCATGATCAACGACCACATCGACGAGCTCCGCGTGTCGGGCGAGGTCTTCGCCGCGACGCTGGCCGCCGCAGGCCGCGAGATCGAGGTCGTCATCGAGGCCGGCGAGAGCCACGGCCACCTCAACCGCTCGCACGAGCCCGCAGCATCCGTCTCGATCGATCGCATCGCGACGCGCCTCGCGGCCCTCCCGACCCGCTCTTCACTCACCTTCTCCTCGACTCTCCAGGACACGCCGGCCGGCTGACCCGGCGCCCGCGTGTCATGGCGACTCGACGCCACGACGAACCCACCCCGCGAAGGAACCCCCATGACCAACCCCGCAGCCGCCGAGCTCATCGCACGCAGCAACAGACTGGGCAGCGACCCCAAGAACACGAACTACGCGGGGGGCAACACCTCCGCGAAGGGCACCGAGACCGACCCCGTGACGGGCGAGCCCGTCGAGCTGCTGTGGGTCAAGGGCTCGGGCGGCGACCTCGGCACGCTCAAGGAGGCGGGGCTCGCGGTGCTCCGTCTGGACCGCATGCGCGCGCTCGTGAACGTCTACCCCGGCGTCGACCGCGAGGACGAGATGGTCGCCGCGTTCGACTACTGCCTGCACGGCAAGGGGGGAGCTGCCCCGTCGATCGACACCGCGATGCACGGCCTCGTCGACGCGGCCCACGTCGACCACCTGCACCCCGACTCGGGCATCGCGATCGCGACGGCCGCCGACGGCGAGGAGCTGACCGCGAAGATCTTCGGTGACAAGGTCGTGTGGGTGCCGTGGCGCCGCCCCGGCTTCCAGCTGGGCCTGGACATCGCGGAGATCAAGGCGCAGAACCCCCAGGCGATCGGCACGATCCTCGGCGGCCACGGCATCACGGCATGGGGCGACACGTCCGAGGAGGCTGAGCAGAACTCGCTCTGGATCATCGACACCGCCGCCGCCTACATCGCAAGCAACGGCAAGGCCGAGCCGTTCGGCGGCGTGCGCGCGGGCTTCGAGGCGCTCCCGGATGCCGAGCGCAAAGCCCGCGCGGCGGCCCTGGCACCGACGATCCGCGGCATCGCGTCGCACGACAAGCCGATGGTCGGCCACTACACCGACTCCGACGTCGTGCTCGACTTCCTCGCGTCTGAGAAGGCGCCCGAGCTCGCGGCGCTGGGCACGAGCTGCCCCGACCACTTCCTGCGCACGAAGGTCAAGCCGCTCATCCTCGACCTGCCCGCGACGGCCACCGTCGAGGAGCAGCTCGCACGCCTGCACGAGCTGCACGAGCAGTACCGCGCCGACTACCAGGCGTACTACGACGCCTATGCCACCGCGGAGTCGCCCGCAATCCGCGGCGCCGACCCGCTCATCGTCCTCGTCCCCGGCGTCGGGATGTTCTCGTACGGCGCGAACAAGCAGACCGCGCGCGTGGCGGGCGAGTTCTACGTCAACGCGATCAACGTCATGCGCGGCGCCGAGGCGCTCTCGACCTACTCGCCGATCTCGGACGAGGAGAAGTTCCGCATCGAGTACTGGGCCCTCGAAGAAGCCAAGCTCCAGCGGATGCCCAAGCCCAAGACCCACCAGGGCCGCATCGCGTTCGTGACGGGCGCCGCCTCCGGCATCGGCAAGGCCATCGCCACCCGTCTCGCCGCAGAGGGCGCGTGCGTCGTCGTCGCCGATCTCGACCTCGAGAAGGCGCAGGCCGCCGCGGCCGAGCTGGGTGGGACGGATGTCGCGATCGGCGTCGCCGCGAACGTCGCCGACGCCGACGGCGTCCAGGCCGCGATCGACGCGACCGTCCTCGCCTTCGGCGGCATCGACCTCGTCGTCAACAACGCCGGCCTGTCGCTGTCCAAGCCGCTCCTGGAGACGACCGAGAAGGACTGGGACCTGCAGCACGACGTCATGGCGAAGGGCTCGTTCCTCGTCTCGAAGGCGGCGGCGAAGGCGCTCATCGAGCAGAAGATGGGCGGCGACGTCATCTACATCTCGTCGAAGAACTCCGTCTTCGCCGGGCCCAACAACATCGCGTACTCCGCCACGAAGGCCGACCAGGCCCACCAGGTGCGGCTCCTCGCCGTCGAGCTCGGCGAGCACGGTGTGCGCGTCAACGGCATCAACCCGGACGGCGTCGTGCGCGGCTCGGGCATCTTCGCCGCCGGCTGGGGCGCCAACCGCGCCGCGACCTACGGCGTCAAGGAAGAGGACCTCGGCCAGTTCTACGCCAACCGCACGATCCTCAAGCGGGAGGTCGTGCCCGAGAACGTCGCGGACGCGGTCTACGTCCTGACCGGCCCCGAGCTCAGCCGCACCACGGGCCTGCACATCCCGGTCGACTCCGGCGTCGCCGCCGCCTTCCTCCGATGAGCACGGCGTCCCTCGCAGGCTCAGCGCGTTTCGTCTCGTCGCTTCGCTCCTCGCTCAACGACCGTGGCTCGATCCCGGTCGTTGAGCGAGCGAAGCGAGACGAAACGGCCCGGACCGACGGGCAGCCCCGATGAGCACGGGCTCCGTCGCGGCGATCGACCTCGGCGCGACGAGCGGCCGCGTCATCGTCGGCCACGTCGGCCCGGACACGCTCGAGGCGACGCCCGTCGCCCGGTTCGCGAACGACCCCGTGCAGACGGCGGACGAGCTCCACTGGGACATCCTTTCGCTGTACGGCGCGGCCGTGAAGGGCCTGCGCGAGGCGTTCCGCGCCGAGCCCGGCATCGCGAGCATCGGCGTCGACTCGTGGGCCGTCGACTACGGGCTCCTGCGCAACGGACGCCTGCTCGGCAACCCCGTCCACTACCGCGACGCGCGCACGGCCCTCGGTGTCGACAGGGTGCACGAGCGGATGCCGCATTCCGAGCTCTTCGAGCGCAACGGCCTCCAGTTCCTGCCGTTCAACACGCTCTACCAGCTCGCCGCCGAGCCCGCCGACCTCCTCGACTTCGCCGACACGGCGCTGCTGATCCCGGACCTCGTCGGCTACTGGCTGACGGGTCAGGCTCGGGCGGAGGAGACGAACGCCTCGACCACCGGCCTCCTGCGCCGGGTGTCACCGCGCGACCCGCAGGGTCGCTCCGACTGGTTGTTGAGTAGCGCCCCGAAGGGCCGCGTATCGAAACACGATCAGAGCTGGGATGAGCACCTCATCACGGCGCTCGGCCTGCCGCGCGGCATCCTCCCCCCGCTCATCGCGCCCGGCGAGCGCCTCGGCGCGCTGCTGCCCGAGGTTGCGACGGCGATCGGCGCCCGACCGGGAACGCCCGTCACGGCCGTCGGCTCGCACGACACCGCGTCGGCGGTCGTCGCGGTCCCCATGCAGCCGGATGCCGCGGCCTACATCTCGTGCGGGACGTGGGGCCTCGTCGGGGTCGAGGTCGAGCACCTCGTCCTCACGCCGGAGGCTCTCGCCGCCAACTTCACGAACGAGGGCGGAGTCGACGGGCGCGTTCGCCTGCTCCACAACGTCATGGGGCTGTGGGTGCTGAGCGAAGCGGTCCGCACGTGGGAGCGGCAGGGTCACCCCATCGACCTGCCGACACTGCTGGACTCGGCGGAGGAGGTGACAGCATCCGTCCCCGTCTTCGACGTCAACGACCCGCGGTTCCTCGCCCCCGGCGACATGCCCGCGCGCATCGACGAGTGGTGCGCCGAGCACGGGGTCGCGGCTCCGCGCACGCGCGCCGAGTACGCCCGGAGCATCGTCGAGTCGCTCGCGCAGGCCTTCGCGGACGCCTCGCTGGAGGCCGGCCGCCTCGGCGGTGTCGACATCCGAACGATCCACATCGTCGGCGGCGGCGCGCTCAACGAGCTGCTGTGCCAGCGCACGGCCGACCGGTCGGGCCTGCCGGTCCTCGCCGGGCCGGTCGAGGCGACGGCGCTCGGGAACGTCCTCGTGCAGGCCCGCGCGGCGGGTCTCGTGACGGGATCGCTCGAGGGGCTGCGCGACCTCGTGGCGCGCACGCACGCGCCGCGCCGGTACGCTCCCAAGTCATGACCTCACGCTATTCCGCGGCGTTCGACTGGGCCCGCCGCCATGTCGACGCCGGCAGCCTCCCGACGGCCGTGCTCGGCATCGCGACGGCGGAAGGCGTCGTCGCGCTCGACGCCTTCGGTGCGACGGACGGGCGGGCCGCGAAGCCCGACGACCACTACCGCCTCTTCTCGATCACGAAGCCGCTGCTCGGCATCGCCGCGGCACGCGCCATCGAGCGGGGTCTCCTCGGCATGGGGACGCCGGTCGCGGCGGCGATCCCCGACTTCGGCGGAGATCGCGACGACGTCGTCCGCCTGAGGCACCTCGTGAGCCACACCTCGGGCATCCCCGAGCCGCCGATGGACAGTCCGGGACTCGAGGCCCTCCTCCGCACGCCGGGCCGCGACTTCGCGGCGGGCACCGTCTCGCGCTACTCCTCGATCGCCTTCCAGGGCGTGGCCGAGATGGTCGCGAAGGCGACGGGACGGGAATGGGATGCCGCCGTCTCCGACTGGGCGGACGGCATCGGCGCCGACGGGCTCACGCTCGACGAGGCCACCGATCCGCACGCCGTCGTCGACGCGGCGGAGGCGGGGCTCGACGTCGAGGCCTTCGTCGCGAACCGCCACCCCGGCGCGGGGCTGCTCGGGCGCGCGTCCGACCTGCTCGCCCTCGGCAGTGCACTGCTGCGCGATGACGGCTCCGTCGTGCAGCCGGTGACGCTCGCGATGATGCTCCGCCCGCTGACGGGTGACATCCCGCGCCTCGATCCGTACCCCGCCGAGGCCGGACAGGACTGGGGCTTCTCCTGGAACCTCCCCACCCGCGCCCCCAGCCGTCTCGACCGGGATGCCTTCGGCCACAGCGGGTGGTCCGGCACCGAGTTCTGGGTGCACCCGACGGCCGGCGTCGCGTGGGTCCTGCTCACGAACACCGCCCACAGCCCGGTCAATCCCGACGAGCTCGACAACGCGATCGTCGCAGGCCTCTGACACACTCCCGCGACGCAGAAGGATGCCGGGGGCCGCGCAACCGCGACCCCCGGCATCCTTCATCCGCTACTTGATCGTGAACTGCGTCGCGACCGGCGTCTCGGACGAGCCGCCGACGGCCACGCCGTATGAGCCCTTGGCCGTGACCCACTGGTCAGCCGAGGCATCCCAGTGCTCGAGCAGGTGCTGCTCGGCGAGGTCGTCGGCCGACAGCGTGATCGTCACGTTGGCGTGCTGTCCGGGGGCGAGCGTGACGGCCTTCCAGCCGACCAGCCGCGATCCCGGAGCACCCGCGGACGACGGGAGCGTCACGTACGCCTGGGCGATCTCGGTGCCGGTGCGCTCCCCCGTGTTGGTGACCTTGAACTGAACCCGGATCTCCTTCGCGCCGTTCGTCGACTTGGGCGTCACCTGCACGCGGTCGTACCCGAAGGTCGTGTACGTGAGGCCGTGGCCGAACGCGAAGAGCGGCTCGATGCCCTGCTCCTGGTACCACTTGTAGCCGACCGCGAGGTCCTCGCTGTACGACACCTGACGGATCTCGTTCGTGCCGGCAGGCCGGGTCGTCGAGCCGTCCGAGAAGATGCCGGGGTACTGCGCGGGCGTATTCGTCGGAGTGTCGGCGAGCGACTTCGGGAACGTCATCGGGAGCTTGCCCGACGGCGCGACGTCGCCGAACAGCAGCGACGCGATGGCCGGACCCTGCTGCTCGCCGCCGTACCAGTTCTCCAGCACCGCCTGCACCCCGTCGATCCACGGCATCTCGACGGCGCTGCCGGTCTGGAGCACGACGACGGTGTTCGGGTTCGCCTGCTCGACGGCCGCGATGAGCGCGTCGCCGTTGCCCTGCAGCTTGAGGTCGGTGAGGTCGTTGAACTCGCCCATCCGCTGGTAGCCGAAGACGATCGCGATGTCGGCGGTGGCGGCCTGCGCGGCGGCGGCCGCGACATCCTGGCCGTTGTTCCACGTGACGGTCGCACCGGCTGCCGCGGCGCGGGCCGTCAGGGCCGTCTCGGCCGAGACGACGTCCTCGCAGGGGAGGGTGTTGCGCGGCGCCGCGTTCGCGTTGAAGCGGAGCGTGAGGCTGCACACCGAGACAGCGCTCGTGGGCGCGTTGCCGACCGTCGTCGGCGTGCTCGAGGCGGTCGGCCCGAAGAGCGCGATCGTCTGGCCCGCCGTGGGCGACAGAGGTAGAACGCCGTCGTTCTTGAGCAGGACGCTGCCCTCTTCGGCGATCTGCTTCGCGATCGCCTCGTGCTCGGGCGTGGATGCCTCGGCGGCGGCCTGGGCAGGCAGCGGGTTGTCGAAGAGCCCCCCGCGGATGTACGAGCGGACGACCCGGAAGGCGGCCTCGTCGATGCGCTCCTGCGTGATCTCACCCGCATTCAGGGCCGCGTCCAGGCGCGCCGGCGTGAACCAGATGGGGCGGTTGAGCTCCTGGTCGAGGCCGTTCATGAGCGACGCGGCCGTCGAGTGGACCGACCCGAAGTCGGACATGATGAAGCCGTCGAAGCCGTAGTCGTCCTTCAGCAGCTCCTGCATGATCGGGCTCTCGCAGATGTAGACGCCGTTGACCTGGTTGAAGGCGCACATGACGCTCTCGGGACTGCCCTCGTCGACGGCGATCTCGTACGGAAGGCCGTAGAGCTCGCGGAGCGCGCGCTCGCTGAGGTTCGATGAGCTCGTCTGGCGGTCGAGCTCCTGCTCGTTGGCGGTGAAGTGCTTGAGGTCCGAGATGACCTTGCCGTCGGCCTCGATGCCCTTGGCGTTGGATGCCGCGAACAGGCCGTTCACGAGCGGGTCCTCGCCGAAGTACTCCGGCGTGCGGCCCGCGAGCGGCGTCCGGCCGTTGCCGATGCCCGGCGCGAGGATGACGTTCTTCCGCTTCGCGAAGGCCTCGTCCGCCATCGCGACGCCCTTCTCGTAGGCGAGGTCGAGGTTCCACGTCGAGGCGAGCGCGATCTGCGCCGGGAAGTCCGTGACGCCCGCAGAGCGCACGGCCTCGGGTCCGTCCGTGTAGACGATCGTCGGCGTGCAGTCGACCTGCACGGGGTAGACGACCGGCGCTTCGCCGGTGAAGCCGGCCCGCCACTCGGTCTGGGTCGGGCTGACAGTCGGCTGCTCGACGAGCCACCGGTACTTCTGGTGCTGCGAGCTCGCGTCGAGCAGGGCCTGAGCCCGCTCGTCCGCCGACTTCGAGGCATCCATCCACGGAACGGTGCTGCAGTCCACGGCAGCGGCGGGGGCCGCGATGGCCGCCGTTCCTCCTATCGAGATGAGCGCGGTGCCCACGAGCATTGCGACGAGCCGCCGACGGCTGCGGGTTCTCCGCATGTCGGGGTTCTGACCGGATGACGTCATCGTCCGAGTTCCTCTTCCTTGAGCTTCGTAGATCGGTCCACAGAGTGTGGATTGATCTACGTTTTCTTAAGGAGGACGCCGGTGTCAAGGGTTGGACACGTGGATTGCGGGCGCACGCCTCAAGTGGTCCGCCGTGGTCCGGATCGCTGGCGGATCGGGCGCGCGCCGACGGGGCGCCGCCCGATCAGGGCGGCGCCGGAACGACGTCTACGCGTACTCGGGCGGGAGGGTGCCGAACAGCCAGGCGAGCTCGGTGTCTTCGATGTAGCGCGAGAGGGTCGCGTCGCCCGGAACGCCCCAGTCCCGGAACTCCTCGACACTCCGCATGATCGCAAGCCCGCGGTCCGCGGTCGGCCGGCGCAGCTGCTCGTCCACGAGCCGCCCGTAGTCCGCAGGCAGCTCGGGAAGGCCCGCGACCATCTCGCGGAGGTACTTGTGTCCGCGGAACAGCACGCCGTGGTGACTGAGGAGAGCCCGGTCGGCGGCCGAGATCATGTGAAGCGAGGCCCACGCCGTGAGGTACGGGTCGTCGCGCTTCTCGCCCCGGCCGAGGAAGTAGCCGCCCTGCAGCCGCATCTGCGCGATGAACGAGGCGCACCGGGTGCGGAAGAAGTCCGGGCCGGGCCGGCTGATGCGCTCCACCTCGGCGTCGAGATCCGCGATGCGGGACCAGATCACACGGGCTCCGACGAGGGAGGCGCGGGTCGGCTCGTCCCCGCGTTGCGCCGCCGCGGCGAGGTACGTGGGAGAGACGACCTTCACGTCCACATAGCCGCCGTCGTAGGTCGCGACATCGGTCTCGATGTAGCTCAGCCGGTCCCGCTCCCGCGCCCGGTCGAACGCGGCCTCCGCCAGGACGAGATACACGTCGACGTCGGAGTCCGCCCGCTCGGTGCCGCGCGCGAGCGAGCCGACGAGGACGAGGCCGAGGACGTCCGGGTCGCTCCGGACCTCGTCGGCGTAGACCGCAAGCGTCTCGTCCTGGTGCCGCATCCCGCGCTCCTCGCTCTCATCGCACCCCGCGCCTCGCACCCCGCACCGAGGCGCTAGCTGCTCCTCGTGACCTCGACGGCGTGCGTCGCCCTGTCCGTGGCGGCCCGGTTGACCCACGCGACCCGCGCCGGGCCCCCGACCTCGTGTCCGCGAGGGTGCACGAGGGTCGCGCCGACCGGCACCTCGACCTCGACCCGCTCCCGGTCTGCGACGACGACGATGTCGCCGACCGGCGTGGGCACCACCAGCGAAGCCCACTCGAGCTCCCCGAGCGCGGGGTCGACCGTGAAGGACGACCACCCGTCGCCGAGGGGGCGGATGCCGAGCACGGCCTCGGGGATGATCGCCGCGGGCCCTGCCGACCACGCGTGGCAAAGGCTCCTCCCGAAGGGCCGCCCGTACATCGCGAAGGGGTCGCCGACGACGGTCGCCTCCTCCCAGAACGTGCCGTAGCCGCGGTCGAGCATCCCGCCCCACACGCGGCGGATCTCGTCGAGGACCCCCGCCGAGTCGCCGCCCTGGAGCAGCGCGCGAAGGCGCAGGCCGTTCATGAACGGAGTTCCCGCCTCCAGGCCCAGCGCAGCGTCCCGCACCCCGGGCGGAGTGCCGTCGTGGATGCCCGCCAGCAGGGCGAGGAAGTTGGCGTAGGGCGCGTCGTCGGGCTCGGCGGAGTCGAGATACGAGGTCCAGCGCCCCGGTTCGCCCGCCCACGCGCGCGTGCGCAGCGTCGTCTCCAGACGCTCGGCGAGCGCAGCCCACTGGGCCACACCAGGGTGGGCGGCACGCTCGAGGACGCGCTGGGCGCTGCGCAGCGCCCAGTACCAGAGCATCTGCAACGCGACGGCGTCACGGCCGTGCTCGAGTTCGACGCCCCAGTCGATGAACACGGACCCCGGTCCTGCGTCGACGAAGCCTCCCGCCTGCCGCAGCGGCCGGAACACGCCGTCGGCGCCGGCGTGCTGGGCGAGGTCGCCGACGAAGTCATGCACGCGCTGCGCTTCGCGCTCGACGAAGCCCGCGTCACCGAAGTAGCGCACGTACAGGTCGGCGTTGACGACCCACCAAAGCGAGTAGTCCGAGATGCCGTTGACGTACCCGTGCCCCGGACGGCCGAGGGCGACGAGGCCGTCGGCGACGAGGCCCGCGTCGCCCAGCGCGAAGGCGTTGACGAGCGTGCTCATCGCCTGATCTCCGGCCCACGGCATCCTGTCCCGCTTGATCCCGTCGATGAGGATGCCCTGTGCGCAGGTCCGCAGCGTGTACTGCGCGACGCCCCAGATCCGGGTGAGCCGTTCGTCCGAGCACGCGAACGCGCCCGCGCGCGGAGCAGGCGGGACGGATGCCTCGACCCGGACCTCCGCCGCCGGCCGATCCGTGCGCAAGTACCGGAAGCCGAGGCGGTGCCGCGTCGTCCAGCCTCCGTCGGGAAGCGCCACGACGTCGTGCCGCGTCTCGTGCGCGCCCGGATCGGCCTCCGACTCCTGTGGGCTCTCGCCGCTCGCGACGAAGGGGCGCGGGCCTGGCGCGAACACAGGGCGCCCGAGTACAGGCGCACCGACGTCGAGCACGCCGCCGCCGAGATCGCGCACGGCGAGCGTCGCACTCCCCGTCGGGTCGAGGTGCGGGGGACGGATGCTGCCACGCCGGCGTCCCGCGTCGGTCCACGCCCCTCCCTCGAGGCTCACCTGCCACGCGGTCTCTTCACTGTCCCGCTCGCCGAGCGCGAGCGCGGGGACGACGGAGGCGTCGCCCACGACCTCGAGCGCGAGTTCGGCCTCCTGGCCCGGCAGCTCGAGCTCGATCACGCCGTCATCGCCGGCATCCGCGATGACGGGCCGGCCGTCGATCGTGACGGATGCCGCGCCCGAGACCCGCAGCGAGAGAAGGCCGTGACGCGAGGTCGTGGTCCGGAAGACGGCGGCCACGGCGACGCGGCCGTGGTTGCGGGTGTAGTGGACGTGCCGATTGGCGGCGAAGCCCTCGTCGACGAGGCGCGCGAGCACTGCGAGCTCGTACTGGCCGGGGCCGTACAGCCAGACGAGGTCGCCCGCAGGTGGTCGGACCTCGGACTCCCGGAACGGCTGGGGTGAGCGTTCGCCCGCCCAGCGCCGGATGTCGTCCGCGGACGCGGGGCGGGAAGGGGAGTCGCTCACCCCTTCACAGCACCGGAGGTCATGCCGGCGACGATCTGCCGCTGGAAGAAGATGTACATGATCAGCGGCGGAATCGTGATGAGCAGCACGTTCATGAACAGCAGGTTCCACGAGCTGACGGCCTGCGCCGTGTAGTTGTAGGTCGTCAGCTGCACCGTCGCGTTCTCGTCGCCCGGCAGGAAGTACAGGGCGTACGTGAAGTCGCTGAACACGAACACCGCCTGGACCACGATCACGGTCACGATGACCGAGCGCAGGAGCGGGAACACGACGCGGAAGAACAGCTTCACGGGGCCCGCGCCGTCGATGATGGCCGCCTCGTCCAGCTCGCGCGGGATGCTCGCGACGAAGGCGCGGAAGAGCAGGATGCAGAACGACAGCCCGAAGGCGACGTGGACCGCGATGAGACCGACGAGCGTCTTGAAGAGCCCGACGCCCTGCAGCACCCAGATCGTGGGCACGACCGCAGGCGGGATGATGAGCCCCGCGAGAACGAAGAAGTTGACGAGCGGGTTCCAGCGCGAGCGCCGGCGCTGCAGGACGTAGCCGACCATCGCGCCGAGGATGACCATGATCGTGACCGCCACGACCGTCAGGATCGTGCTGTTGACGAAGGCCCGGACGAGGATGTAGTCCCGCGCACTCAGGACAGTCACGAGGTTGTCGAGGAAGGCCCACTGGGTCGGCCAGCTGAACTCGAGGGCCGAGGCCTCCTGTTTCGTCTTGCCCGCCGTCAGGACCATGAATGCGAAGGGCACGATGAAGATGAAGACGGCGATGACGAGCGCGACGATGCCGCCGGTCCACCGCCAGACGCGATTCGTCACGATTCCACGCTCCTACGGTTGAGCCACCACGACAGCGGGAAGATGATCGCGGCGACGACGACGAACAGCACGACGTTTCCGGCGGTGGACAGGCCGAAGAAGCCGGCCTGGTACTGCTTGTAGACGACGGATGCCAGTACGTCGCTCGTGAAGCCCGGGCCGCCCTTCGTGATCGCCCAGATCAGGTCGAAGGATCGGAGGCCCCCGATGAGCGACAGCAGCACGACCGTGGCGGTGGCGGGCTGCAGGAGCGGGAGCGTGATGTTCCAGAAGGTCGCGCGCCCGTTCGCGCCGTCGACCTTGGCCGCTTCGTAGTACTCCTGCGGGATGGCGACCATGCCGGCGATGAAGATGAGGGTCGCAAGCCCGACACCCTTCCAGATGTCGACCATGGCGACCGTGAGGAGGGCCGTCGCCGGGTCGGTCCACCATCCGGGACCGGGGATGCCGATCGATTCGAGGAATGCGTTGACCGGGCCGTCGAACGGATCGAGGAGGACCTTGAACATGATCCCGACGCCGATCGTGCTCGCCAGGACCGGGAAGAAGATGACCGACCGCGTGAAGCCCCGGCCGATGATCTGCGAGCTGAGCAGCACTCCGAACAGCAGCCCCAGCACGACCTTCGCACCCGAGGTCACGAAGGCGTAGATGAAGGTGTTGATGAAGCCCTGCACGAGCGGGGGCTCCTGGAAGAAGCGCACGTAGTTGTCGAACCCGATGAACTCGACGCTGAAGAGCGTCCACCGCGTCAGCGAGAACCACAGCGACGCGACCGTGGGGACGAAGAACAGGATGATGTAGAAGACGCCCGCGGGGAGGAAGAACCACGTCGGGTACGGGCTCTTCATCTTCCGTCGACGCCTGGGCTCGGCATCCGCAGTCGAGCTTCGACTGCTGCGCGGCTTCGCGATCGTGGTGCTCATGTCATCTCCGAAGGTGCGGGGGCCGGGCGCACGCCCGACCCCCGCGACCGGTTCAGTGGCTTACCAGCCCTCGAGGCCCAGCTGCTGGGCCTGCTTCACGACATCCTCGTCGTACTGGGCGGCGCCGTCGGCGGCCGACGTGATGCCCGATCCCACGGCGACCGTGATCTGCTCGAGTGCCGGCCCCTTGATGGGCGACAGGAACTCGAGGGCGAGGTTGGTCTTGCCCTCGTCGAAGTACGGCTGCATGTCCGAGATCATCGCGGGCACGTCGTCGGCCAGGGTGCAGCCCTCGACGACGAACGGACCCTGGGGCGCCGTCGACTCAGCCTGGATGTCGCAGCTCTCCTTCGTCGTGATCCACGCGACGAACTTCTTCGCGGCCTCGAGCTTGGCGCCCTCGGTCGACTTCGGGATGTAGACGGCGCCCGGCATCCACACGGTCAGCCCGTTGGAGCCGGCGTCCGGACCCGGGAGGGGGAACGTGCCGACGACGTCCTTCGCCTCGGGGTTGCTCGTCATGAGCTGCCCGGCGGCGAAGGTGAGCATCGGGTACTGCGCGCCCTCGCCGGTCGCGACCATAGAGACGCCGTCCGCGTAGAGCGCCGACGCGTAGTCCTCGTTCAGCAGGCCCTTGTCGTAGACCTCCTGCAGGTGCTCGAAGCCCGCGAAGGCCGGCTCGTCGACATACTTGGCCTGGTTGTTCGTGTACTTCTCAGCCCAGTCCGGGTCCTCCGCGAGGACGTTGTTGAAGTCGCCGAGGACGAACAGCTGCGACGTCCACGTGTCACCGAACGTCTGCACGATGGGGGCGGCGACGCCCGCCTCCTTGATCGCCTCGCTGTTGGCGATGAACTCGTCCCACGTCGTCGGGATCTCCAGACCCAGGTCGGCGTAGATGTCCTTGTTGTACAGGACGGCGCCGGCCATCGACTGGCCCATCGGCACGGCGTAGGTGCCGTTGTCCGTCGAGACGGTCTTGATGAAGTTCTCGTCGAGCTTGCCGACCCACTCCTGGTCGTCCAGGTTGACGAGCGTCTCATCGGGGCTGAGCGCCTGGAAGAGCGAGCCGGAGTTGTAAGCGAAGACGTCGTCCATCTCGCCCGTCGCCAGCCGCGTCTTGACGAGGTTGTCGCCCTCGGCGCCCTGCGGGCGGGTCTGCACGTCGATCTTGATGTCAGGGTTTTCGGCCTCGAAGGCCTCGGCGAGGGCCTCGGCGACGACGACCGTCGCCTCCTGGTTGTCGACGAGATACGAGAGCGTCACCTCGCCGTCGCTCGACGAATCTCCGCCGCCGGCGGAGCAGCCGGCGAGGGCCACTGTCAATGCGACGCCGCCGACGCCCAAGGCGGCGAGCGCTCGGCGGGTCGTGGTGCGGGAAACCATCTCTTTACCTCCATGTAAAGGGAACTGCGCTGTATTGCTTCGAGGCGGAGGACGCTCTCGTTGCTTGGGTGAGGCCACACTAGGCACACCCGGCGCGGTGTGTCAACCGATCTACACAATCATTGTGGATTGATCTACACATTGTTATCGTCGTGATCCTCCGACCGAGGATCGAAGGCGATGAACCGGGCTGCCACCATCAACGACGTCGCCCGCGAGGCGGGCGTCTCGCGGTCGGCCGTGTCCAAGGTGATCCGCGACGCCTACGGCGTGAGCGACGAGATGCGCGCCCGCGTGAACGCGGCGATCGGCCGCCTGGACTATCGGCCGCGCGTCGCCGCCCGCGCGATGCGCGGCGTGACCGACACGCTCGGGATCGAGCTGCCCGACATCGGCAACCCGTTCTTCGACAAGGTCGTGACGGGAGCGATGGCGGCGCTTTCCGGCACGGGATGCCAACTCATCGTCGCGCCCGCCTCTGCCGGCGCCGAGGAGGGTCTCCAGGCGCTGAGGACCCTCGCCGACCGGGAGGTGGACGGCATCGTGGCGATCTCGCCGCTGGTCGCACCGACGTGGCTCGAGGACCTGTCGGGACGGATGCCGGTGGTCATGCTCGGGCGCCACGACAGGTCCATCGGCTACGACACCGTGACGGGCGACGACGCGGAGGGAACGCGGCTCGTGATGGATCATCTGCTCTCCCTCGGCCACGAGCGCATCGCGCACCTCACCCGGAGCGAGGAGGTCACGGCACCCGGTTCGGGGACTCCGCACGCCGTCCGGCTCGCCGTGTACGAAGAGCACATGCGCCGTCGCGGACTGACCGCCTCGGTCGTGCGCACCGGCAGAAGCGAAGCGGAGGCGCGCGAGGCGGTCGCGCGACTGCTCGGCGGGCCCCGCCGACCGACGGCGATCTTCGCCGGCAACGACACCCTCGCACTCGGCGCGCTCGGCGCCGTCGGCGACGCGGGCCTGTCGACGCGCGAGATCTCGGTCGTCGGCTACGACGACGTCGAGATCGCGTCGCATCCGGCGATCTCGCTCACGAGCGTCGACCAGGCGGGCGTCGAGATGGGCCGCCGAGCCGTCGAACTGCTCCTGAGCCGTCGGGCCGGCCGCACCGACGCCGTGCACCTGGCCGTCATGCCCGTACTGCGCCGACGCCGGTCGAGCGGGCGGCGGATCGGCGGCCATGGTGAACTTGTAGACCGATCCACAGATGGGTAGGCTCGGCGCGTCCGGCGAGAGGCCGGACCATTGTCAACGAACGACGCGACACACGACGAGGTATGTGGATGTCTGACTGGATCGGCCGTTTCATCGCACCGGCGGAGCCCCTGGAGCGCGCACCCCTGCTGCGCACCGAGTTCGCACTCGACGACGGCCACGGTCCGGTCGTCGAGGCGACCGCGCTGCTGTCGGCGCTCGGCGTCGTCGAGGCGTTCATCGACGGCATGCCCCTCTCGGAGGACGTGCTGACGCCCGGCTGGACGAGCTACGAGTGGCGCCTGCGCTACGCCGCCCACGATGTCAGCTCCCTCCTCGCGCAGGCGAGCGGGCCGCGCATCGCGCTCGGCCTCGCCCTCGGGGACGGCTGGTATCGCGGCCGGCTCGGCTGGGGCGACGCTCCCCCGTACGGCCCCGAGATCGCGGGCTTCCTCGAGCTGCGCATCCGCTTCGAGGACGGTCACGAGCAGATCGTCGCCACGGATGAGAACTGGCGCACAGCATCCGGACCCGTCGTCTCGGACAGCATCTACGACGGCGAGCACATCGACGCACGCTTGGCCGTCGCCGGCTGGAACGAGCCCGGATTCGACGACCGGGGATGGGATGCTGTCCACGCCGTCGACGTCGATCTCGGCAAGCTCGCGCCGTACGTCGGACCGCCCGTGCGGCGGCACGAAGGTGTGAGCCCCGTCCGCGTGTGGACGAGCCCGGCCGGCAAGGTCCTCGTCGACTTCGGCCAGAACCTCGTCGGGTGGGTGCGCGTCGCCGTCCGGGGCACGGCGGGCGACACCGTGACCCTCCGCCACGCCGAGGTGCTCGAGGACGACGAGCTCGGCATCCGTCCCCTTCGCACGGCGAAGGCCACCGACGTCTTCGTCCTGAGCGGCGGAGACGACGTCTTCGAGCCGACCTTCACGTTCCACGGGTTCCGGTACGTCGAGGTAGAGGGGTGGCCCGGCGGCATCGAGGCCATCGTCCCCGACGCACTGACGGCGATCGTCGTGAGCTCGGACCTGCGCCGCATCGGCCGCTTCGAGACCTCCGACCCCCTGCTCAACCGGCTCCACGAGAACGTCGTGTGGGGCATGCGCGGCAACTTCCTCGACGTCCCGACGGACTGTCCGCAGCGTGACGAGCGCCTCGGGTGGACGGGCGACATCGCGGTGTTCGCACCGACGTCCGCCTTCCTCTACGACGTGAGCGGGTTCCTCGGCGACTGGCTGCGCGACCTCGCCGTCGAGCAGGAGCACCAGGCCGGCCTCGTCCCCTTCGTCGTGCCCGACATCCTCAAGCGCGTCGGGGTGCCCGACGGCTTCAAGCCCGTCGACTCGACCGCCGTGTGGAGCGATGCCGCGGCGTGGGTGCCCTGGGCGCTCTGGCAGGCGTACGGCGACGAGAGCCTCCTCGCCGAGGCGTTCCCCTCGATGGCGTCGCACGCGCGCCGCGTGCGTTCGCTCCTGTCGCCCGCCGGCGTGTGGGACGCCGGCTTCCAGTTCGGCGACTGGCTCGACCCCGATGCGCCGCCCGAGGACCCGGCCCTTGCCAAGGCCGACCGCGGCGTCGTCGCGACGGCCTCCGCCTACCGCACAGCGCGCATCGCGGCCGAGGCCGCCGCGATCCTAGGACGCACCGAAGACGCCGCCGAGTTCGCCGACCTCGCCGAGACGCTGCGCCGCGGCTTCCACACCGAGTACGTCGCCGACGAGCGCATCGTCAGCGACTGCACGACCGTCTACGCGCTGGCGATCGCCTTCGACCTCCTCGACGAGGACGAGCAGGAGTGGGCGGGTGAGCGGCTCGCCGACCTCGTCCGCGAGAGCGGCTTGCGCATCTCGACGGGGTTCGCCGGCACGCCCTTCATCATGGACGCGCTCACGTCGACGGGTCACCTCGGCGAGGCGTACGGGCTGCTCATGCAGCAGGAATGCCCCTCGTGGCTGTACCCGGTGACGATGGGGGCGACGACGGTGTGGGAGCGCTGGGACTCGATGCTCCCCGACGGCTCGATCAACCCGGGCGAGATGACGAGCTTCAACCACTACGCCCTCGGTGCCGTCGCGGACTGGATGCACCGCGTCCTCGGCGGCCTGGCACCCCTCGAGCCGGGCTACGCGCGCCTGCTCATCGACCCGCGGCCCGGCGGCGGCGTCACGTGGGCCAAGACCTCCCTCGAGACGCCGCACGGTCTCGCCGCGGTCGAGTGGGAGACGGATGCCGGAGAGCTCCGAGTCGCCGCGACCGTGCCGGAGGGCGCGATCGCCGTCGTCCGCACTGCAGGCTCCGCCGAGATCGAGCTCGGCCCCGGAACGCATCGCCTCACGCTGCCCGCACCGGTCGCCGTCGCCTCCACGGCCGAGGCCGCGGCGCGCTAGTACTCTCTGTTCATGGCCCTCGCCCCCGGACGCAACGCGACGATCGAAGACGTCGCGCTCGCGGCGGGCGTGTCCCGCGCTGCCGTGTCGAAAGTGCTTCGCGACGCGTACGGCGTGAGCGATTCGATGCGCGAGCGCGTCACCGCGGCGATGACCGAGCTGAACTACCGCCCGCGGATCGCCGCGCGGGCGATGCGCGGGCGCACCTTCACGATCGGGATCGAGATCCCGGTGCTCGGCAACCAGTTCTTCACGAGGATGCTGAGCGGTGCGATGCATGCGCTCGCCGACACCCGGTACCAGGTCGTCATCGCCCCGGCCGAGGAGAAATCGCGACAGGGCCTGCGCGCCATCGAGGCCCTCGTCGATCGGCAGGTCGACGGGGTCATCGCGGTGTCCCCCCGCGTGACGCCCGAGGCGCTCGAGCGCATCGCGGCGCACACGCCGGTCGTCATGTTCGGCCGGCACGACAACTCCGAGGCGTACGACACGGTCGCCGGCGACGACGTCGTCGGGGCGAAGGCGGCGATGGCGCACCTGCTCGAGCTCGGGCACACGAAGATCGCCCACCTCACGCTCCCCGAGTCGGACGAGGAGCACGAGTCCCCCCACGGGCTGCGCCTGCAGACCTACGTGGGCGAGATGGAGCGGGCCGGCCTCGCCGGCGAGATCCTCGTGATCCGCACGGACGAGGGCCAGGATGCCGCGTACCGCACGCTGCGGGACGCGCTTCGCGAAGGCGCCGAGCCCACCGCGGTCTTCGCGGCCCACGACGAGCTCGCGATCGGCGCTCTGCACGCCGTCGCCGAAGCGGACCGGCCGATCTCGGTGGTCGGGTATGACGACGTGCCGATCGCCTCCCACCCCGCGCTCGGCCTCACGACCGTCGACCAGCCCGGCGACGAGATGGGCGCGAGGGCGATCCAGCTCCTTCTGGAGCGCGTCGGCGGACGCACCGACGCCGTGCACGAGGTGTTCGAGCCGCAGCTGCGCGTCCGCACCTCGACCACGCCGCCGGCCTGAGACGACGGCGACGGATGCTGCAGCATCCGCCCCAGCGTCGTTTCGTGCGCGGTGTCAATCCCTGTCGCCGTCGCACGCGCTCGGGATACCGTCGCGCCATGGACGACACGCGCGCGAACAACGAGCCCATCGAGGAGCCGCCCACGGGCACCGATCAGCTTGCCGCCGACACGGGGGCGGACGGCGGCGATCCCGTCGAAGGCGGAGCCCCCACGGGCGGCGACGAGACGACCGAGGAGCAGCTGGAGGCCGACAACCCGGCCGAGGAGCAGACCCTCAAGACGCTCGACCCCGACGCCCCGCCGGCCTGAGCCTCACGCCTCTCGCGTAATCCCTTCGATACGGCGCTTCGCGCCTACTCAGGATGAACCACGATCTCACGCTTCGCGTGTGATCGTGACCTTCACGTGAAGGTGGCCCTTGAAGGGGCCGGCGTAGACCCCGCGCAGCGGCGGCACGTCGTTGTAGTCGCGGCCACGGCCGACCAGGACGTGCCGGTCGCCGATCTCGATGTTGTTCGTCGGGTCGAAGCCCTGCCAGTCGCCCGCGAACCACTCGATCCACGCGTGCGACTCGCCCGCGACCGCCTGGCCCACCTCGGCGCTCGCCTTGGGGTGGAGGTAGCCCGAGACATAGCGGGCCGGGATGCCGACCTCGCGCAGCGCGCCGAGCGTGATGTGCGCCATGTCCTGGCAGACGCCCTTGCGCGCCTCCCAGGCCTCGCTCGCGGTCGAGTGCACGCCGGTGATGCCGTGCATGTACTCGACAGCATCCCCGATCGCCGTCGCGATCGCGTGCGCCGCGCGCCCCGGGTGATCGTGCTGACCCGCGATGGAGCGCGCGATCTCGGCGACCTCGGGGTGCGGCTTGGTGCGGTGGCTCTGGCCCAGCTGCTCGACGGTCTCGATCGAGCGGCCGATCTCGGTGGCGAGCTTGCCCCACGTGACGTCCACGTGCTCGAGCGGCCGCGGCCGCACCTCGACGAGCGAGCGCGCCGTGATCTTGAGCTCGGCGTGCGGCGAGAGGACGTCGAACGCCGCGACGCGCGTGCCGAAGTAGTCGACGTAGTGGTTGACGGAGGTCGACGGCTCGATGTCGAGCGCCGAGCTCAGCACGAACTGGCTGTCGGTCGAGCCCGGCAGCATCCGCGCTTCGTTGTACGAGGCCGACACGTCGCCCTGGTACGCAAAGCCCGTCGCGTGCTCGATGCGCAGGCGCTTCATGAGATCTCTCCGATCCAGCTCGGCTCGGCCTGCGTGGGGAAGAAGCGCGAGCGGATGGCTTCGGATGCCTCGCGCGTCACCTTCTGCACGCGGTCCATGTGCAGCGGCAGCTCGTGGAGGATCTCGCTGATCGGCCGGTACTCCAGGTCGTTGCGGATGCGTCCGAGCGCCCGCAGCACGGTGTTGGAATGCCCAACGCGGTCGGCGCGAGGGTCGATCGCGCTCATGCAGTCCTCCGCGCGCTGGATCGAGTAGATGATCGAGCGAGGGTACAGGCGGTCGAGAAGGAGGAACTCGGCGGCGTTGCGGGCGCTCGGCATCCCGCGATACGTGCGCAGGTACGCCTCATAGGCGCCGCACGACCGCAGGATCGTCGTCCAGGAGGGACCGGATGCCTCGGTCAGCGATCGTGTCGCGAGCAGGCGCGCCGTCATGTCGGCCCGCTCAATGCTGCGCCCGAGCGTGAAGAACTGCCACGCCTCGTCCCGGCTCGTGGAGGACTCCACGATGCCCACGGCCAGCGCCGCGCGCTCGCGCACCCACTGGAAGAACTCGTGGACCTTCTCGGTCTGCAGGCGCCGCGGCATCCGCGAATTGGTCGTGTTGAGGCATTCCCACAGCTCGGTGCTGACGATCTCGCGGGCGCGACGGGCGTTCTCGCGCGCGGCCGTGAGCGAGTAGGCGATGCTCGACGGGTTCATGCGGTCGACCGCGAGCCGGGCCAGGACATCCTCGCGCGTGACCTTCTCGGCGTCCGGAGTCGCGAAGGACCCCATGACCGCCAGGAGCGAGCGGCACGCGGTGTCCTCGTCGATCCAGGGGTCCTCGAGGAGCAGCTGCAGGTGCACGTCGAGGATGCGCGCCGTGCCGTCGGACCGCTCGATGTAGCGCCCGATCCAGAAGAGGGACTCTGCGATGCGGCTCAGCATCCCGTCGCCTCCCCCGCCTCGTCGCCGAACCCACCTGTTCCCCGCGAGCCCACCCGATTCAGTGCGCGGGAACGCATGGGCTCGCGCGGAATGGGTGGGTTCGGGAGTGGGACGGATGCCTCGGCACGCGCCTGCTGCTGCTGTTCCTGCTGCTCGACGCGGGAGCGCGGGCGGTCCTGCGGCGAATGCGCCACGGCGGGCTGGCCGTCGTAGATGATCGGGATCGCGGCGGTGACCGTGGCTGCCTGGTCGGCGACGAGGCCCGGCAGGCCCTGGCCTTGGCCGTACTCGACGTGCCCCGGTGCGGACCCGCCGACGACCCACGTGTCCTTGGATCCGCCGCCCTGGCTGGAGTTCACGACGAGCTGCCCCTCCGGGAGTGCGACGCGCGTCAGGCCACCCGGAAGCACCCAGACGTCCTCTCCGTCGTTGACCGCGAAGGGACGGAGGTCCGCGTGCCGGGGGCGCATCCCGTCCTCGACGAGCGTCGGGATGGTCGAGAGCATGACGACGGGCTGGGCGATCCAGCCGCGCGGGTCGGCGAGCAGTCGCTTGCGGAGCTTCTCGAGCTCGGCTGGCGAGGCATCCGGTCCCACGACCAGGCCCTTGCCGCCCGAGCCGTCGACGGGCTTCACGACGAGCTCGTGGAGCCGGTCGAGGACCTCTTCGAGCGCGCTCGGGTCCTCGAGCCGCCACGTGTCGACGTTCTTGAGGATCGGATCCTCGGCGAGGTAGTAGCGGATGAGGTCGGGCACGTACGTGTACAGCAGCTTGTCGTCGGCCACGCCGTTGCCGACGGCGTTGGCGATCGTCACGTTGCCCAAGCGCGCCGCGAGCATGAGCCCGGGGGCGCCGAGCATCGAGTCCGCGCGGAACTGCAGCGGGTCGAGGAAGTCGTCGTCGACGCGGCGATAGATGACGTCGACGCGCTTGGGCCCGCGGGTCGTCCGCATGAAGACCTTGCCGCCGACGCACAGCAGGTCGCGTCCCTCGACGAGCTCGACGCCCATGAGTCGCGCGAGGAGCGTGTGCTCGAAGTAGGCGGAGTTGTACACACCCGGGGTGAGGACGACGACGTTCGGGTCCTCGACTCCGGGCGGCGCGGACGCGCGCAGCGCCGCGAGCAGCTTGTTGGGGTAGTCGCCGACAGGCCGCACCCGCATCGACACGAAGAGCTCGGGGAGCGTCTGGGCCATGACGCGGCGGTTGGAGATGACGTAGCTGACGCCCGACGGCACGCGGACGTTGTCTTCGAGCACCCGCATCTCGCCGTGCTCGTCGCGGATGAGATCGATGCCCGAAACCTGGATGCGCACGCCGTTGGCGGAGTGGATGCCGGCCGCCTGGCGGTAGAAGTACTGCGACGACGCGATGAGCCCGGCCGGCAGGACGCCGTCGCGGACGCAGTGCTGGTGGCCGTACGCGTCGTCGAGGAAGGCCTCGAGCGCGAGCACACGCTGGCGGACGCCGGCCTCGATGCGGGACCACTCGTCGTACTCGATGATGCGCGGGACCGCGTCGAGCGGGAAGGGCCGCTCCTCCCCTGCGAAGTCGAAGGTGACACCCTGCGCGAGGTAGGAGCTGGCGAGCGAATCCGTCCGCCCGCGCAGCTCTTCCTGCGTCATCTGGGCGAGGGCCTGGTAGAGCTCGCGGTAGGCGTCGCGCGACTCGACCGCGGCCCCGGGATGCGTCGGCGAGCCGAACATCTCGTCGAACGCAGGCGTCCCGGTCAGGGTCTTCCGCGGGGCCAGTGTGGAGCCGTAGCCGTCGAACAGATCACCCATGCCGATGAGCCTAGTCCGGGCGATGTTGCCGCTGTGTTTCGGTCTTCATGCGCCCCACTGGGCGGGTGCCCAAGGGACCACGCGGTCAGCAGGGGGCGGTGGTGGTGCTCATGCGCCCCACTGGGCGGGTGCCCAAGGGACCACGCGGTCAGCAGAGGGCGGTGGTGGCGCTCATGCGCCCCACTGGGCGGGTGCCCAAGGGACCACGCTGTCAGCAGAGGGCGGTGGTGGCGCTCACGCGCCCCACTGCGTGGGTGCCCAGGGACCACGCGGTCAGCAGACGATGGCGGGTTCTCGTGCGCCCGCCCGGGCAAGCGCACGAGAACCTGTCGGTCAGCAGATGATCGTGACGCTCGTCCAGCCGTCGACGGGCGCACCGGTCGAGTCGTACACGTACACCCACGCAGTGTTGTCCTCCCCCGGGAAGACGGCGACGGCGTTGGACTCCTGGTCGGAGCTGCCGACGCCCGCGCAGTTGATGATGTCGGTGTCGAACTGGAGACCGTACACGCCCGTCTCGGAGCGTCCCCAGTCGACAACGCGCGCCCCGGCGTACAGGCCGCCGTCCGGGTCCAGGACGGCGGACATCTGCGCGACGTAGTAGCCCAGCACATCGACGACGAGGTGCGTGGACGTGTTGAAGTTCTTCACCGTCATCTGACGGTCGGTGCCGGGCCGGAGGGCGACGGTCGGCGTCGAGGTGGCGCTCGCGGCGCTCGTATAGGACAGCATCGTCGAGTTCGGCGCGGTGCCGCCCGCGGGATAGGCGACAAGGCGACCCGCACCGGACGCCTGCCCGGCAGTGAACGACACCGCCGCGCCGGTCGCACCCGTCGGGATGCCGCACCCGGCGCTCGTCCCACCCTGGCCGGCGAAGCCGGTGGTTCCGCTCACGTAGAAGCTGCGGGTCGTATTGGACCCGAGAGCGCCCCCGGCCTTTCGCGTGTCGACGATGCGACAAGGGCTGATCGGGACGAACAGCTGCTCCGACCCGGCACCGGTCACCGCTGCGGCTTCGGTGATGGCGAAGGTGGACGCCGAGGCGGCGTCGCGGAGCTCGGCCCGGTCGACGCCGTCTCGAGGTGGGGCCGCGCCGAGGGCGGTGGCACCGGCTGCGGCGCCGATGGCGAGCGCCACTGCGGCGGCCCCGCCGATCGCGATGCGCGTGATGGACTTCATATCGTTCTCCTTCGAACTCGGCTGCGCGATCTGCGGTGACGCGCCCCACCGGCGCCGCGGGACGGCACCGCGACCTGCCCCCAGCGGCGGTCGTCACCACAGATCGTACGAATTCATGAACGTGAAGCAAATGCGGCCATCCCCACCTGTGGAACCCGCAGCCACGCCCCGGCAGCGCCGCCGCGGACGTATGCTCGCGCTATGACCCGTGAGGCGGAGGCCACCGTCCGCGGCGTGCGCGCACCAGCGTGGGCGGGCATGCTCGGCGGCGTCGCCGCGGTCGTGCTCGGCGCGGGCATCGGCGAGCTCCTGGCGGTGCTCGTGGCCCCGGCATCCGGTCCCTTCACGGTCGTCGGCGGGGTGCTGATCGACCTCGCCCCGGCGTGGGCGAAGAACACCGCGATCGCGCTGTTCGGCACGAACGACAAGATCGCCCTGCTCGCCGGAATCGCGATCGTCATGCTCGCAGCGGCGGGCGCCGTCGGTGTGCTCGAGCTGCGTCGTCCGTGGTTCGGAGCCGCCGTGTGCGCGGCGCTCGGCGCCGGCGTCGCGGTGCTCGCCATGACCCGCGCCGACGCGACGGGCCTGTCGTGGCTCCCCTCACTCGCCGCCGGCACGGTCGCCGCCGTCGCCGTGCGGATGCTCACGCAGCTCGCGCGGCGTGCGGTGGGGACGGATGCCGCACTCCCCGTCGTCCCGTCGTCGGAGGTGGGTCGGGTTCATGCGGTCACCGGCACCGGCACCACAACGTCGCAGAAAACCACATCGTCGGACCGACACGCCGTGCACGGCTCCGACGATGTGGTGATCGGTGACGATGTGGCGCGCCCCGAACCCAGCCGCCGCCTGTTCCTGGCATGGACGGGAGCTGCAGCCGCCGCCGGAATCGTCGCCGCGATCGCGGGGACGGCGCTGCAGGCGGGCTCGAGGGCCGTCGAAGCCGCCCGGAAGGCCCTGCGCCTCCCTTCTCCCGCGGTGAGCGCGGCCTCGGTGCCGGCCGGCGCCGAGCTCGGCATCCCGGGTCTCGCACCCGTCGTGACGGCGAACGACCGGTTCTACCGGATCGACACGGCGCTCGTCGTGCCGCAGATCGATCCGGCGGACTGGAGCCTGCGCATCCACGGGCTCGTCGAGCAGGAGGTCGTCCTCACGTGGGACGAGCTGCTCGCACTGCCACTCGAGGAGAGCTACACGACGCTCGCGTGCGTCTCGAATCCCGTCGGCGGCGACCTCATCGGCAACGCGAAGTGGCTCGGCTACCCCGTCCGCGAGCTCCTGGCGCGGGCGCGCCCCTCGGCCGACGCCGACATGGTGCTGTCGCGGTCGATCGACGGCTTCAGCGCGAGCACCCCGCTGGAGGTGCTCACCGACGACCGCAACGCGATCCTCGCCGTCGGCATGAACGACGAGCCGCTCCCGCCCGAGCACGGGTTCCCCGTCCGGATGGTGGTCCCAGGGCTGTACGGCTACGTCTCGGCGACGAAGTGGATCACGGAGCTCGAGGTCACGCGCTTCGCCGACGCGACGGCGTACTGGACCGACCGCGGCTGGTCGGCGAAGGGCCCGATCAAGGTCCAGTCGCGCATCGACGTCCCCCTCCGCAACCAGGGGCTGAGCCCCGGCGACACGGTGATCGCCGGCGTCGCGTGGCAGCAGCACGTCGGCATCTCGAAGGTCGAGGTGCAGGTCGACGGCGGGCAGTGGCGCGAGGCGACGCTCGCGAGTGCGATCTCGGACGACACGTGGGTGCAGTGGTCGATCCCGTGGACGGCCGAGCCCGGCTCGCACGCGATCCGCTGCCGCGCGACGAACGCGCTCGGAGAGACGCAGACCGAGACGGATGCCTGGCCCATGCCCGACGGAGCGACGGGCTGGCAGCAGCTGGACATCGACGTCGCCTGACGCGCGGCATCCCCATCCCCTTCCCCGAGCGACCGGCGCGGGCTCGCCGAGCCAAGGCAGGCGCGCCGATCGATGGCGTTTCGCGCCTCGGCTCGACGCCTTCGCCCCGGCTCGGCGAGATGGAGCGGGCTCGAGTCAGCCGGCGAGGACGACCTTCAGCTGCTCGATCGCCCAGTCGAGCTCCGTCGCCCGCACGACGAGCGGGGGCGCGATGCGGATCGTCTGACCATGCGTGTCCTTCACGAGCACGCCGCGTCCGAGCAGCCGCTCGGCGACCTCGCGGCCCGTCCCGACGGCAGGGTCGATGTCGATGCCGGCCCACAGCCCCGCGACGCGCACGGCCGTCACGCCGTGACCGACGAGCTCGTCGAGCTTCGCCTCGAGGTGCTCGCCGAGCGCGGCGGCGCGACGCTGGAACTCGCCCGTCTCGAGCATCTCGACGACGCGCAGTCCGACCGCCGAGGCGAGCGGGTTGCCGCCGAACGTCGAGCCGTGCTCACCGGGCCGGATGACACCGAGGACCTCGTCGTCGGCGACGACGGCCGACAGCGGGAGGATGCCGCCGCCCAGCGCCTTGCCGAGGAGGTAGACGTCCGGCACGACGCCTTCGCGATCGCACGCGAACGTCTCGCCCACGCGGCCGAGGCCCGACTGGATCTCGTCCGCGATGAACAGGACCTTGTGCTTCGTGCAGATCTCGCGCACGGCGGCGAGGTATCCGACCGGCGGGATGATGATGCCGGCCTCGCCCTGGATGGGCTCGACGAGCACGGCCGCCGTGTCCGGCGTGATCGCGGCCTCGATCGCGGCGGCGTCGCCGAACGGCACCGAGACGAATCCCGGCGCGAAGGGCCCGAAACCCTCGCGCGCCAGCGGGTCGTCGCTGAATCCGACGATCGTCGTCGTGCGGCCGTGGAAGTTGCCGTGCGCGACCACGACGGTGGCAGCATCCTGAGCCACTCCCTTGACCCGGTACGCCCACGCGCGGGCGACCTTGATGCCGGTCTCGACGGCCTCGGCGCCCGTGTTCATCGGCAGGACGAGGTCCTTGCCGCACAGTCGCGCGAGCGCGGCGGCGAAGACGCCGAGCTGGTCGTTGTGGAACGCGCGGCTCGTGAGCGTGATGCGGCCGAGCTGCTCCTCGACGGCCGCGACGAGGGCGGGATGCCGGTGGCCGAAGTTGAGCGCCGAGTACGCGGAGAGCAGGTCGAGGTAGCGCTTGCCCTCGACATCGGTCACCCACGCCCCTTCGCCGTGCGAGACGACGACGGGCAGCGGATGGTAGTTGTGCGCGACGTGCTGCTCCTCCGACCCGATGATCCGGATCGTCGAGGTGTCCAGGGCGGGGGTCTGCGAGGGGGTCATCGCCGGATCCTCAGCCGCGCAGCTCGAGCGTGCAGCACTTGATGCCGCCGCCGCCGAGGAGGAGCTCGGAAAGGTCGACGAGCACGGGGTTGTAGCCGCGCTCGCGCAGCTGCGCCTCGAAGCCCTTGGCGCGGGGCGAGATGATGACGTTGAGGCCGTCGCTCGCGGAGTTGAGGCCGAAGACGGCGCCGTCGGCGTCGCTCACGCGGATCGCGTCGGGGTACCGCTCGGCGAGGATCGCCTGGCTGCGATCGTCGAACGCATGCTCGAGGTAGGCGATGTTGGCGCGGTCGACGCCCTCAGGTCCTTCGACCGGGTCGAGCACGGCGATCGCGGTGTCGAGGTGATAGAACCGCGGGTCGACGAGGTTGAGCGAGACGACCTCCTTGCCGAACACGTCGGCGAGCTCGCGGTGGCTGTCGCCCGTCGAGCGGAAGCCGGTGCCGGCGAGGATCGTGTCGCCGACGAGGAGGAAGTCGCCCTCGCCCTCGTTGACCTCGACGGGGTCGACGACGTCGAAGCCGTTGTCGCGGAACCAGTCCATGAACGCAGGACCCTCGGGGACGCGCTCCTGGAAGCGGAACTTCGCGCCGTACGCGACGCCGTCGATGACGAACCCGCCGTTGGCCGTGTAGACCATGTCGGGCAGGCCCGGGATCGGGTCGATGAGCTCGACCTCGTGACCGAGTGCGAGGTACGTCTCGTACAGCGCCTGCCACTGGCGCACGGCGAGCGCCGTGTCGGTGGGGTTCGCGGGCTCCATCCACGGGTTGATCGTGTACGTGACCGTGAAGTGCTCCGGCCGGCACATGAGGTAGCGGCGGTGCTGCTGGACGCGGGTCGTGGCGGCGGTGGTGGAGGCGGCGGGCGCGGGGTTCGGCATGGACATCCTGCTCCTTCGAACGGCTGGCGGACGCTGTCCAGAGGCCCGGCGGTGCTTTGAGAAGCCGGCGACACGGGCACGCCGCGTCTATTCTCTCACGGCCTCCGCGAATCACCCGTGAACCGATGCTGTGACGCACGCCGTCGGCCGTTCCCGCGGAACCTCACCCCGCGACGACGACGACCTTGCCGACCGTGTGGCCTGCATCCACGTGCGCGAGCGCGGCACGCGCGTCCTCGAGCGGAAACGTCCGCTCGATGACGGGCACCACCCGCCCCGCCGCGACGAGAGCGAGATGGTCGCGCAGCATGGCGGGTCTCGGCGTGGCGGCAAGGCCCCGGATGCTGCGGCGCGACCCGAGCGAGAGGATCGGAGCGCTCAGCAGCCGGCCGATCGGCCCCAGCACGCGGCCGCCCTTGCCGGAAACGAGCACGAGGCGCCCACCATCGCGGACGAGGCGCTTCAGCACTCGCAGCGGGGCCGCACCGGCGATGTCGAGGACGCCGTCGAACGAGCCGGCGGGAAGCGCCGCCGAACCCGGCGCGACCGTCCGGTAGTCGAAGACCTGCGACGCGCCGAGGCCGCTGACGAGGTCGATGGACCGCGCGCCCGTGAGCGCCCACACCTCCAGGCCTGCGGCGACGGCGAGCTGGACGGCGAACGTCCCGACGCCGCCGGAGGCTCCGATGACGAGGATCCGGCCGCCCTCGGGCGCCGCCGCGAGATCGAGCGCCTGCTGCGCCGTCCCGGCCGCGATGGGGAGGGATGCCGCGGCAACGGCGTCGACGGCGGCCGGGCGCTCGACGAGCCGCGCGACGGGAGCGAGCGTGTACGGGGCGAGGCCGCCGCCGGGCAGCTCGCCGACGACCTCGTCGCCGACGACGAACCCCGTGACCTCCGGACCGACCGCGACGACCGTGCCCGCGACATCCATTCCCGGAGTCGAGCGCCGCGTGCGCCGGAGGCCGAAGGCGAGCCTCACGATGAGCGGCACGCCGCGCATCACGAGCGTGTCCCCCGCGTTGATCGCCGTCGCGCGGACCCGGAGGAGCACCTGCCCGCGAACCGGCGCCGGCACCGCGACCTCCTCCGGGGCGACGGCCTCGGGTCCTCCGTACCGATGCTGTCGCCACGCCGTCATCGTCGGCGGAACGGCCGGGGACGCGGCATCCGTCTCACGGTCCATGTCAGCCCTCCTCTGGGTACTGGAACAGGTCGTCGAGTCCCACGCTGAAGACGCGCGAGATCTGGAACGCCAGCTCGAGCGTCGGCGAGTACCTGCCCTGCTCGATCGCGATGAGCGTCTGACGCGTCACGCCGATCCGGCGGGCGAGGTCGGCCTGCGTCATCCCGGCACCCTCGCGCACGGCCCGGATCGTATTGGTCACGCGAGTGGGCTTGACCATCAGACCAGCCCGCGGCGGTAGGCGATGACGCTCGCGATGCCGCCGACGATCGTCGAGACGGCGAAGCCGAAGTACATCGTGTTGGCGATCCAGAACCAGTCGGCCTCGAACGCGCACAGGACCAGGACGCCGAGTCCGGCGATGACGAGGAACGAGTAGCCGACGCGATTGCCCATGCGGGCGATGTCGCGATCGCGCTGGTCGGACTTGCCCACGCCGTCGGGATCCCCCATGCCGGCGACGATTCCCCACACGATGCTCACGACGATCGCCGCGACGATGCTCCCGACGATCGTCCAGAGCATGATCGGCACCCAGTCGACGTCGGTGAGCGGTCCGCCGTCCGCCGCCGCCAGCGTGATCACGATGTAGACGATCGAACCGATGACGCTGACGATGAGGCTCGACCAGAGGTTGCGTTCCTCGTAGACCATGACAGGCTCCGGATGTCTAGAAAATTTGACATTCCGAAGGTACGCCGGATGCCGGCATCCTGTCAATAATCTTTTACATCGTGGTGTCGGTCACTCCGCGGGACGCTCCGCGAGCTCCTCGGCGATGCGGGCGACGGGCCAGCCGTCCTCGTCCCACGCGAGCTGGCGGATCGCGAGCTGCGGCAGGCCGCCCTGCGTCGCATCGTAGAAGTGGAAGCCCAGCATCCCGTGCGAGACGGACTGGCCGCCGGGGCCGACCATGTCGCCGGTCGTGTCGAGGATGACTTGCGCGCCGTCCGACAGCAGCTCGGTGCCGTCGGGCCCGACGTACGGGCCGGTGACCCGCTCGGAGCGCCCGACCGCGATGCGGTAGGTCGAGTCCGTGCCCTTGCAGCAGGACTCCTCCGACACGAACAGGTAATAGTGGCCGTCGTGGCGCACGAGGTACGGCGCCTCGATGGCGTTCGGCGCGCCGATCCGCGATGCGATCGTCGTCGGCTCGGCGCCGGGTGCCGGCATCCCGCTCGGCCAATCGAGCTCGAGGAGCTGGATGCCGCCCCAGAACGACCCGAAGGCCATCCACGGCGTGCCGTCCTCGTCGGTGATGACGCCCGGGTCGATGGCGTTGTAGTTGTCCTGGCCCGCGGTCGACTTCCACACCAGGCCCTGATCGACCCACTCGTACGCGGGGTCGTCCGGGTCGAGCGTCGTGTTGGTCGTGAGGCCGATCGCCGACGTGTTCTTCCCGAACGTCGAGACCGAGTAGTAGAGGTAGTAGACGCCGTCATGCAGGACGACGTCGGGAGCCCAGAAGTTCGAGACTCCGGGAACCGCCTCATATGCCCATTCGGGACGGGATGCCGCGTCCCACACGGTGCCGAGGTACTCCCACGTCGCCCCCTCATCGAGCGAGCGCCGGATCTGCGGGGCGCCGAGGCCCTTGCGGACATCGCCCGTGGAGAAGACGTACCAGGGCTCGCCTTCGGCGCCGACCACGAGCGCCGGGTCGTGGACGCCGAGATCGCCCGAGAGGGCGACCTCCTGGGCGGCCGGGGAGGCGGGCGCGCACGCGACCGTGCTCACGCCGAGCGCCGCCGCGACGAGAAGAGCGAGGAGTGCACGAGTCTCACGCCTCGGCACGGCCGAGCCTGACGACGTTCCACGACACCGGCGGCAGCTCGAGCGAGAGGATGCGACCGGTAGTCGTGGCGGTGTCGTTGACGCGCGGGACGACGGTCGTGTCGTCGTCTGCGGTCGCGGTCCAGCGCGGGTCGTCGTGCGAATAGCTCGTCGCCTCGATGAGGCGCGTCGCACCGTTGCGCACGTCGATCTCGAGGGTCTGCACCTCGGTCTCGGAGCGGTTGACGGCGAAGACGGTGATCTCGCCCGACTCCTCGTCGTACGTCGCGACGCCGTCGACGACCGGCACCTCGCCGAAGCGGGCCGTGTCGTAGGTCGGGGCCGAGATGACGGGGCGCAGGACGACGCCCTTCGCCAGGTTCGATGCCTGGGCGAACGGGTGGAAGATCGTCTGCTTCCAGATGCGGCCGCCCGGCTCGGTCATGATCGGCGCGATGACGTTGACGAGCTGCGCGAGCGACGCCGCGTGGACGCGGTCGGTGTGACGCAGCAGGCTGATCAGGAGCGAGCCGACGACGACGGCGTCGGCGACGGTGTAGCGGTCCTCGAGGAGGACGGGGGCGACAGGCCAGTCGTCGCCCGTGGGCGGCTTGGACTCCGCGCGCTTCTGGTACCAGACGTTCCACTCGTCGAACGAGATGTTGATGCGCTTGCTGTGGCGCCCGGCCGCGCGGACCTGGTCGGCCGTGGCCGTGACGTCCTCGATGAACGCGTCCATGTTCACGGCGGACGCGAGGAAGGAGGCGAGGTCGTCGTCCTCCTCCCAGTAGTACGCGTGCGCCGAGATGTAGTCGACGTGCTCGTAGGTCTCGGTCAGGACGATGCGCTCCCACTCGCCGAACGTCGGCATGTCGGAGCTGGACGAGCCGCAGACGACCAGTTCGAGGTCGGGGTCGATGAGCCGCATGGCCCGCGCGGTCTCGGCGGCGAGCCGGCCGTACTCGTACGGGGTCTTGTGGCCGATCTGCCAAGGACCGTCCATCTCGTTGCCGAGGCACCACATGGTGATGCGGTGCGGGTCGGTCGCGCCGTTCGCGACGCGGTAGTCCGAGAAGTGCGAGCCGCTGGGCACGTTGCAGTACTCCAGGAGGTCGAGCGCCTCCTGGACGCCCCGCGTGCCGAGGTTGACCGCCATCATGGGCTCGACGCCGGCCTTGTGCGCCCAGCGCATGAACTCGTCCACGCCCACGGTGTTAGGGTCGCTCGAGTGCCACGCGAGATCGAGCCGCGTCGGCCGATCCTCCTGCGGGCCGACCCCGTCCTCCCAGCGGTAGCCCGACACGAAATTGCCGCCCGGGTAGCGCACCGTCGAGACCCCGAGCTCGCGCGTCAGGGCGATGACGTCCTCACGGAAGCCGTCCTCGTCGGCGCTCGGGTGCTGCGGGTCGTGGATGCCCGTGTAGACGCAGCGTCCGAGGTGCTCGACGAACGAGCCGAACGTGCGCCGGCGGACGGGACCGACCTGGAACGCGGGGTCGAGGGTGAAACGCGCGGTGCGCATCAGCGGGTGTCTCCTTCCAGCCCGAGACGTCGAAGTTCGGGCATGGATCTCTACATCGTTGTAGCAGAACGGTACACACGGAATCCTCCGACTGTCAAACAACACGAATTAATAACGCGGTTGACAGACAAAAGGGTTGCGGGTAACACTTTTCAACGTTGTAATGGATCAGCAGATCCGAAAGGTCAAGGGCGACACGGCGACAAGCTCGCACTCACGCCGATGTGCACCAGGCGAGTCTCCCGCGACCTCCGATACATACCCCGGAGGTACTCACAATGAGGAAAATCAGGACCGCTGCCGCGATGGCGGCCGTGGCAGGAGTCGCAGCGCTCACGCTCACGGCGTGCGGCAGCGGCGGCGGCTCGGGAGACGCCGACACCATCCAGTTCATGTTCCGCGGCGGGCCCGATGAGAAGGCGGCCTACGAGGCGGCCATCGAGCGCTACACCGAGGACACCGGCATCAAGGTCGAGATGATCGTCACGGATGCCGACCAGTACGCCACGAAGCTGCAGGCCGCTGTCTCGGGCGGCAAGGTGCCCGACGTCTTCTACATCGAGCAGGCGAACCTCCAGTCGTACGTGCACTCCGGCGTCCTGATGGACATCACCGATCTCATCGAGGAGAGCGACGTCGACCTCGACAACATCTGGCCCTTCGGCGTGGACTCCTACCGCTTCGACGGCGAGCTGCAGGGCACGCCCGACGGTCGCCTGTACGGCTTGCCCAAGGACGTCGGTCCGTTCGCGTTCGGCTACAACAAGACGATGCTCGAAGAGGCCGGCATCCCGCTCCCCTCGCCCGAGGACGGCTACACGTGGGACGAGTTCGTCGACGTGACCGAGCAGCTCACGGTCGACAAGGACGGCGACGGCGCGCTCGACCAGTGGGGCACGGGCCTGAACGTCATGTGGAACCTCCAGGCGCTCGTGTGGAGCAACGGCGGCGACTGGACGAACGCGGACCGCACCGAGGTCACCGTCGACACCCCCGAGTTCGCCGAGGCGCTGCAGTACTTCGCCGACCTCACGAACGTCTACGGCGTGACGCCCAGCGCGTCGGACGCCGCGACGCTGGACACCTACCAGCGGTGGATGGCCGGCGAGATCGGCTTCTTCCCCGTCGGTCCGTGGGACGTCTCGGTCTACAACGACCTCGACTTCGAATACGACCTCATCCCCTGGCCGGTCGGCTCGACCGGTGAGCCCGCGACGTGGGTCGGCAGCCTCGGCATCGGCGTCTCGGCGACGACCGGCAACCCCGAAGCGGCCGTCGAGCTCGTGACCTACCTCTCGACCGACCGCGAGGCCCAGGAGACGCTCGTGGACGCGAACATCCAGGTGCCGAACCTCATCGACATGGCCAAGGAGTGGGCTGCCGAGCCCGACGCCGAGCCGGCCAACCGCGAGGAGTTCCTCAACATCGTCCGCGAGACGGGCCGCCCGATGCCGGCCGCGTTCACGTACGGCGCCGCCTGGTACGACGAGCTCTGGACCAACATCCAGCCCGTCCTCGACGGCACGCAGACGGCCGAGGACTACCTCGCGGAGGTGCAGCCCCGCATGCAGGAGCTGCTCGACGAGTCCAACCTCCGCGCCGAGCAGGCGGCCGCGGCGGGCTGATCCGCCAACCGAGCCGGCACCCCGTCAGCGGGGTGCCGGCTCACCCCACGAGGAGCGACATGTCAGGACTGGGCGACACCAGGACGGCCCGCGCGACCATCGCGGCCGTGACGGCGACGGAACTGGCCGCCACGACGGATGAGCCGTGGCAGCCGGATGAGCCGATGCGCACGCGGAAGGAGGTCAATCGCCTCCACCGCACGGAGCACCGCTGGGCGGCGCTGTTCATGGCGGCACCCGTCATCGGGTTCCTCGTGTTCACGGTGTACCCGCTCGGGTACGCCGTCTACGCATCGCTGACCCGCTGGAACGGCCTCGGCCAGATGACCTTCATCGGCCTCGAGAACTACCTGCGTCTGTTCAAGGACCAGTACTTCCTGACGTCGCTGTGGAACACGTTCTTCTACATGATCGGCATCCCGATCGGCCTCGCGCTCTCGCTCCTGCTCGCGCTCGCGCTCAACCGGGGCATCTTCGGCCAGACCGCGTTCCGCACGATCTACTACGTGCCGGTCGTCTCGTCGCTCGCGGCCGTCGCGATCGTGTGGCAGTTCGCCTACAACGGCGACTACGGCATGATCAATCAGGTCCTGGCCTGGTTCGGCATCCAGGGTCCCGACTGGCTGCAGAACACCGCGACCGTCAAGCCCGCGATCATCATCATGGCCATCTGGAAGGGCCTCGGATACTCGACCCTCCTCTACCTTGCCGCGATCCAGTCGGTGCCTCGCTCGATGCTCGAGGCCGCCACGATCGACGGCGCGAACGCCGCGCAGCGCGTGTGGAGCATCGTCGTGCCCATGGTGCGCCCGGTCACATTCTTCCTCGTCGTCACGAACATCATCGGCGGCGCCCAGCTGTTCACCGAGGTCAACATCATGACCCCCAACGGCGGCCCCGAGTTCAGCTCGGCGACCGTGGTCTGGTACATCTTCCGGCAGGCCTTCCGCTACCAGGAGATGGGCTACGCGACCGCGATGGCCGTCGTGCTCGGGATCATCATCTTCGTCGTCACCCTCATCCAGTTCCGCCTCAACCGGCGCAACGAGTTCAGCGTCGAGTAAAGGAGCCGGAACGAATGTCGGATCACACCCGCGCACTGACGGTTCCCAAGAACCGCCGCCTCACGCCGTCCACTGAGAAGGGCCGCACGCGGCTCGTCAACGTCGTGCTGTTCGTCGTCCTGGCGATCGGCTCGATCATCATGCTCGGACCGCTCCTGTGGATGGTCAGCACGTCGCTCAAGACCAAGCCCGAGGTCTTCGCGCTGCCTCCCGTGTGGATCCCGGAGGATCCGCAGTGGGACACCTACACGCGCATGTGGGATGCCGCACCCATCCTGTCCGGCATCCAGAACAGCCTCATCGTGGCGCTGACCGTCACGATCATCGGCTCGTTCACGTCGACCCTCGCGGCCTACGCGCTCGCCAAGATGCGGCTTCCCTACAAGAACGCGATCTTCCTGGGGCTCCTCGCGGGCCTCATGATCCCCTACCCGACGATCATGATCCCGCAGTTCACGATGTTCGCGAAGTTCGGCTGGGTCGACACGCTCCTTCCGCTGATCGTGCCCTTCCTGTTCGGGAACATCGTCATGATCTTCTTCCTGCGGCAGTACCTGCAGAGCGTCCCGGACTCACTCATCGAGGCGGCGTACATCGACGGGGCCTCGCACCCGCGCGTGTTCGCGACGATCGTCGTGCCGCTCATCCGCCCCGCGATCGCGGCGCAGTTCATCCTGTGGTTCATGGCGATCTGGAACGACTACCTCGCGCCGATCCTGTACCTCAACACGCCGGCCAACCAGACGCTGCAGGTCGTCATCGCCAACCTGAACGTCGAGTTCGCGACGCAGCGCGACTACCCGCTGATCATGGGCGCGAGCTTCATCGCGCTGCTGCCGATCCTCATCGTCTTCCTCATCTTCCAGCGGCAGATCATCGAGTCGGTGGCCCTCACGGGGACGAAGGGATGACGGACATCCGCGAGCGACCGCGCCCCGCCTCCAGCGCCGACCTGGCCGACGTGCCGGGCTGGGCGGGCGTCGTCATGGCCGTGCTGCGCGTCGTGACGCAGCTCGTCGGCATCAACCTGCTGATGATCGCGGGCACCCTCGCGGGCGGTGTCGTCGCGGGCCTCGCGCCTGCGGCGAGCGCCGCCCGCGCGCTCACGGCGCGGCTCGCGACGACCGATCCGAGCACGTCGCTGTGGCGCGACTTCTGGTCGCACTGGCGCGCGCGGTTCGTGCGCGCGAACCTGCTCGCGCTCCCCTTCTGGGGGGCCGGGATGCTGGTGGCCGCCGACGTCTGGATGCTCGGCGCCGCCCAGGGCGCGGTGCGCGCCGCGATGGGGGCGGCGCTGCTCGTCGTCGTCCTTTACCTCGCGGTCGCGCTCGCCTACCTCCCGATCGTGGCGGGCGAGCACGCCGACCCCTGGGCGCCGAGCGTGCGCTTCGTGCTGCTCGCGCCCGCGCTCTTCCCGGCTCGCGGCTTCGCGATCCTCGCGGTGCTCGCGGCGGTCGGGCTGGTCTACTGGTTCGTCCCGCCGATCGCGCTGTTGTTCGGTGCGGCGCTGCCGCTGCTGCTCACCGGGATGCTGTCGGCTCCGGCCGTCGCGGCATCCGCGCGCTGAGCTCAGCGGTTCGGCGCGTTTCGTCTCGCTTCGCTCGCTCAACGACCGATCATCTTCTCGGTCGTTGAGCGGGGCCGCGCGCAGCGCGCCCGAGACGAAACGCCCGGACGCCCGCCACGGGCCGGGATCAGCCGCCGGTCGACTCCCGCGCGACGACGGAGAACTCCGCCTCGACGTAGCGCGGGCCGAGGAGCAGCTCGGGCGTCGAGATCCGCTCCATGAGGAAGTCGACGGCCGTGCGGGCGATCTGCTGCTTGCCGGGCGAGATCGTCGAGAGGGTCGGAGTCGAGTACGCGGCATCCTCGATGTCGTCGAAGCCGATGACCTTCACCTGACCCGGAACGTCGACGTGCCGCTGGTGCAGCTCGTGGAGTGCGCCGAGCGCGAGCGCGTCGTTGAGACCGAACACCGCGTCGAAGGCGACGCCGTCGTCGAGCATGCGGCGGGTCGCCTCGGCGCCCGTGGAGCGGTGCCACAGCCCCGCTTCGCGGATGAGCTCGGGATCCATGGGGATGCCGGCCTCGTTCAGCGCCTGCAGGTACCCGTTCAGGCGGAGAGCCGCCGAGCCGACGACCTCGCCCTCGTGGGAGCCGACGACGGCGATGCGGCGCGCCCCTCGCTCGATGAGGTGGGCCGTCGCGGCGCGCGCGCCCTCGACGTTGGCCATCGTGACGTGGTCGACGGGCCCGCCGAAGATGCGCTCGCCGAGCAGCACGAGCGGATAGTCGACGGTGAGCGCGCCGACGTCGTCCTGCGCCATCTCGAGCGGCGAGAAGAGGAGTCCGTCGGTGAGGCTGCGTCGGTCGCTGCGCAGGACGTCGAACTCCCGCGAGCGCTGTGCCCCGGTGTGCTCGATGAGGACGGAGACGCCGTGTCGCTCCGCAGCCTTCATGACCTCGTCGGCGAGCTCGGCGAAGTACGGCAGCGCGAGCTCGGGCAACGCGAGACCGATGACGCCCGCGCGCCCGCGTCGCAGGTTGCGCGCCGAGGCGTTGACCTTGTAGCCGAGGTCCTGGATGGCCTTCTCGACCCGCTCCTTCGTCGCCGGGCGGATGTGCGGATACCCGTTGATGACGTTCGAGACGGTCTTGATCGAGACACGGGCGCGGGCCGCGACCTCGTGCATCGTGACGGCGGCGCGCGGGCGGCGGGTGAGCGGCGCGTGCGCCGAGGCGGGAGGCGCCTCGTCTGCTTCGGGACCGTCGTGCACGTCGCTGCGCGGCGCGTCGGCATCAGTCACGAATGAACTCTATCCATGGCGGTGAACCCTCCCCGTTCCGCCACCACTCTAGTCTCTTCTACAACGTTGTAGGACTAGTCGCCCGCACCGCAAAGTCGCAGAAAGCCGCAATGTCGCAGACATCGCCCCCGTCCAGTGAAGCGTTGCGGGGATCGGTGACGAAGCGGTGCGGCGCGCCGCACCCGCCGCCCCGTCAGATGACCTCGTCGCTCCAGCCGTCCGGATTCCCGAAGCGGTGCGCCGTGATCGTGACCGACTGCTCGCGCAGGAACGGGAGCAGCTCGAGCCGGCCCGCCGTCGTGACCGCGTTCGGGTAGACCGCGAGGTCGGGGTCGCCGCCGACAGCCGTCGCGAGCGCGCGATGCAAGGCCGCGACGGACTCGGCGCCGCCCACGAGACGGGCTCGCGAAGGACGAGAGGATGCTGCTCCCCCCGCCTCGTCGGCGGCACCGGGGTGCGACATCCGGTGCAGCCACTCGTCGTCCGTCTCGACGAAGACGTGCACGTGCTGCGCCGACAGTGCGCGCCGCACGGCGGCGGGAAGCCCTGCCGGCGCACTCACCGTGAGCCCCGCGCCGGAGCGCACTCCCGCGATCGCGACGCGCAGCAGCACGTGCCATGCGGCGTCGGGCGTCGCCCGCACGGCGACCTGCGGCACCGCGCGGTAGCGGAACAGGTTGCGCTCGACGCCGAGGTGCGACGCATCCTTCACCTGCCCGAGCTCGCGATCCCACGCGATCGCGTCCGACAGGGCGGCTCGGCGCAGCCAGTCGAAGCCCTCGTAGTCGAGCGAGGGCTGGGCGGCTTCGATGACCTCGGTGATGCGCGTGTCGAGGCCGCGCAGGTGCAGCGTGCGCGAGGCTTTGCCGCCCGCGGAGGGCCGCCACGAGCCGAGGCCCACGAGGTAGTTCGGACCGCCGGCCTTGGCGCCGGCGCCGACCGACGAGCGCTTCCAGCCGCCGAACGGCTGCCGCTGCACGATGGCGCCCGTGATGCCGCGGTTGACGTAGAGGTTGCCCGCCTCGACGCGGTCGAGCCACAGCGCCAGGTCGTCCGGGTTCTGGGTGTGCAGGCCCGCCGTCAGCCCGTAGGCGACGGCGTTCTGCAGCTCGATCGCCTCCGTGAGCGACGGCGCGTGCATGACGCCGAGGACGGGGCCGAAGAACTCCTCGCGGTGGAAGCGCGACCCGGGCCGGACGCCGGTCCGGATACCGGGCGTCCAGAACCGGCCCGCCGTGTCGGGCCCGAGGTCCAGGCGCCGGGGCTCGACGAGCCAGCGCTCGCCCTCGTCGAGGGTCGTGAGCGCCCACTCGAGCTTCCCGTGCGGCACCTCGATGACGGGGCCGACCTCGGACAGCGGATCGCTCGGCGGCCCGATGCGCAGCGACGTCGTGGCGTCCACGAGCTGGCGCGCGAAGCGCTGCGAGCGCCCCACCGAGCCGACGAGGATGACAAGCGACGCCGCTGAACATTTCTGGCCGGCGTGGCCGAAGGCGCTGCGCACGAGATCGGATGCCGCGAGGTCGAGGTCCGCGGACGGCGTCACCACGATGGCGTTCTTGCCGCTCGTCTCGGCCAGCAGCGGCAGGTCGGGCCGCCACGAGCGGAAGAGCGCCGCCGTCTCCCACGAGCCGGTCAGGATCACACGGTCCACGTCGGGGTGCGACACGAGCTGCTGGCCGAGCGCGCCCTCGTGCATCGCGACGAGTGCGAGGAGGTCGCGCGGCACGCCCGCCTCCCACAGCGCCTCGGCGAGGACCGCTCCGCACCGCCGGGCCTGATGAGCCGGCTTGAAGATCACACCGGATCCCGCGGCGAGCGCCGCCAGCACGCCGCCCGCGGGGATCGCGAGCGGGAAGTTCCACGGCGGCGTCACGACCGTCACGCGCGACGGCACGAAGACGGCGCCGCTCACGCGGTCGAGCTCGCGAGCCGTCGCGGCGTAGTAGTTCGCGAAGTCGACCGCCTCGCTGACCTCGACATCGGCCTCCGCGAAGACCTTCCCCGTCTCGGACGCCGCCACCTCGATCAGCTCGGCCCGCCGCGCCTCGAGGGCGCGCGCTGCCGCGAGCAGCACTGCGGATCGCTCCGCCGCGGGCTTCGCGCCCCACTCGGCTCCGGCATCCCGAACCCGCCGCACGACGGCCTCGAGGGCATCGGCGTCGCGGATGCCTGCCTCATCGATCGTCGCGTCTCCGGCCGTCGAGACCTCGATGCGGGACAGGATGCCGCGCGCCCACTCCCGATTGGCGGCCAGCGCCGGGTCGGAGTCCGGCGCGTTCCGGAAGCCCGGCGCGCCCGATGCGCGCGCGCCGGACTCGCGGCGCGCGAAGACGGCCGTCTCGACGAACGCGTCGCCCGCGAAGAGCTGCTCCTCGGCGGTCGGCTCGATGGGCGACGTCTCGCTGCTGTCTTCGGCGGCGGCCGACCGGGCGATGCCGAGCACGACCTCGGTGAGGCCCCCGTCCTCGGGAGCGGGCTGTTCGCGGAGGATGCGCGACGAGGCCCGCAGCCCGGCGGATGCCGCGGCTCCGCGGTCCTGCGTGCGCTTCGGGGTCGCCCGCAGGTCCGGTTCGGCGGCGCGGGCGACGGATGCCGTGAACCTGTCGCGCTCGCGATCGAAGGCGGCGGGGTCCTCGGCGAGGTCGAACGCGGCGGAGAGGAAGTTGTCGCTCGACGCGTTCTCCTCGAGCCTGCGCACGAGGTAGCTGATCGCGACGTCGAACTCGTCCGGTCGCACGACCGGCACGTAGAGCAGGACGGGGCCGACATCGCGCGACACGGCGGCCACCTGCCCCTGCGCCATCCCGAGCAGCATCTCGAACTCGACGTCGGGGCCTCCGTCGGGAAGCCCGGACGCCTGCCCCGAGCCCATCGAAGGCGCGCGCAGGCCGCGCTCCCCCGCAAGCAGCCACGCGAACGCGATGTCGAACAGGTTGTGGCCCGCGACGCCGACACGGACGGCCTTCGTGCTCTCCGCTCGCAGCGCGGCGTCGAGGCAGCGCAGGTAGTTCGCGTCCGAGTCGACCTTCGCGTCGTAGGTCGCGAGGCTCCAGCCGTGCAGGACGGCATCCACCCGCTCCATCGGAAGGTTCGCGCCCTTGACGAGCCGGATCTTGATGCGCGCTCCGCCGGCCGCGACGCGCTCCTGCGCCCACGCGGTGAGGCCGTCGAGGGCGCCGAGCGCATCGGGCAGGTACGCCTGGAGCACGATGCCGGCTTCGAGCGCATGCAGGCGCGGGTCCTCGAGTATGCGCGTGAAGACCGCGATCGTGAGGTCGAGGTCTCGGTACTCCTCCATGTCGAGGTTGATGAACGTCGCCGAGCCCGCCGCCGTGACGTAAAGCGGGAGCAGCCGCTCGACGACGAGCTCCACGACCTCGTCGAACGCCCACATCGAGATGTGGCTCGCGATCGCCGAGACCTTGACCGAGACGTAGTCGACATCCGGCCGCCGGATGAGGTCATGGATGCCCTCGAGGCGGCGCAGCGCCTCCTGTTCGCCGAGCACCGCCTCCCCGAGCAGGTTGAGGTTGAGCCGCGCGCCGTCGGCGCGGAGGGCCTCGATCGCGGGGCCGAGCTTCTCGGGACGCGCGTCGACGACGAGGTGTCCGACCATCTCGCGGAGGACGCGCCGCGCGATCGGCACGGTGGGCGCCGGCAGGACGGGCGCGATCGCACCGCCCGCGTGCACTGCGCCGCGCAGCCACCACGGGAGGAAGTCCGGCACGAGCGGAGCCACGCGATGCAGAGCGGATGCCGCGGCCGACAGGCTCTCGGGGCGCATGACGCCGTCGACGAAGCCGATCGTGAACGGCAGTCCGTCTGGGTCCTTCAGGACGCCGGCGAGACGCTCCGCTGCAGAGTCCACCTGGACGTCGGCGCTCTCGGCGATCCAGCGCCGGGCGAGCGAGACGGCGCGATCGGCGAGATCCGCGGGCGGCTCGAAGGACGGGTGCGTCGGGGGCATGATTCCAGCATCCGTCATCGCGCCGTCCATCGGGTGGCGATGGCGGCGGTGTCAGGTGAGGACTGCATGAGAGCCGCTCCCGCGCGGAGAATGAGCGAGGCGCCCCGCGTCCTGGGACGGGGGCGCCTCGTCGCCGGATGTCAGACGGCGTCGCCGCGGCGACGTGGGCCGGGGGTGCCTGCAGTGTCGCCGGTCGGGTGCGCGACGGGGTCTTCATCGACGCCGGCGGGCGTCTCGCGGACGCTGCTCGGGGCCGACTGGGAGTCGTCGACCGCGTCGTCGGCGCGGGCCGTTGTTCGATCCGTCGTTGTGGGGGGCTCGCCGTAGCGGTCCTTGGTGATTCTGCCGGCCGGGGTTCCGGCGGCTGAGGAGCGAGCGGCGTCGCCATCCACGTACGGGTCCAGCTCGTCGGCCTTGCGGCGGATCTCGGCCTCCTCCTGGCGGTGCTTCTCGACCTCGTCCGCGTGCTCGTCGGCGTATCGGCGCGCGTCGACCTCGGCTTGCGCCGCGCGCGCCTTGGCACGCTCCGCTTCGGCTGCCGCCGTCGCGGCGTCGGCCTCAACCCTCGCCCGGCGCGCCTCGACCTCCTCTGCGGCCACGGCCGACTGCCGCGCCCGTGCGCGGAGGTCTTCGGCCTTCTCGTGGCGGACGGCATCCCGTCGCCCGCTGTTGCGCCGAGCGACGAAGAAGGCGATCACGATCACGACGACGAGTGCGGCCGCGATCGCGAGGATGATCCAGATGAGTGCTGTGCTGTCCACGGGCCCTCCTTCGGTGCAGCGGCCGAACGGGTCTCGGCCGCTCAGTCGACGCAACCCCACGGGACGTGCCGCGGCAAACCCCTTGCCAGGTGCTGCGACGTGCGCTACCCGCGGCGCAGGGGCAGGTGCGACCGCTGTGCCGGTTCAGTCCCAGATGCTCGGCGCCTGCGCGCGCGTCGAGGGGAGAGCGGATGCCGCAGCCCAGTCGTGCACCCAGGGCTCGACGTCCGGCAGGTCGTCGGGACGCCCGACCGCCGCGAACAGCTCCTCGTGCGAGAGGGTGCCGCCTCCGCGCTTGAGCATGCGCGCGCGGATGATGGCCCGCGCGTAGATCTCGCCGTCGACGACCGCGCGGTGCTCGAGGTACACGGCCTTGTCGTCGTGACCGAGGAGGCGCGACTCGACGACGAACTGCTGCCACAGCTCGAGCGACTTGCGGAACGTGACGGTCTCGCTGGAGACCACGGCGTACCACCCATGCCGCCGCATGGCGCCGGCCATGCCCGTGCGGATCAGCAGATCCCAGCGCCCGAGATCGAACAGCGACAGGTAGCGGCCGTTGTTCATGTGGCGCAGCACGTCGATGTCGGTCGGCAGCGTCGTGAGGCGGATGCGGCCGACGTCCGTCGGCGCGAGCCCGCGGCCCAGTCGCAGTCGAAGCCGTGCTCCCAGGGTGATGAGGAGGGTCCGCCAGATCACGTTCACGAGGAGCGATGGTAACCATCGCGGAACGAACCGCCGATCGGATTGTGGCCTTCCCACAGACCTCATCCGGTCGTTGCGCGACACTTCGACTCGCTTCGCTCGCTCAGTGCGGGTCTCCGCGAGACGAAACGCCTGAGCGCGGCGCACGCCCCGGCCGCCCACCGGTCGTCGCGCGTGGTCTCGGGCGAACTTCGCGCGGCTTCGACGACCACCCAAACCGTGGGAGCGATCCCGCGCATCGCGGGGCGACGGAACCGGACACGCCCGGGTCGTGCCGCGGCATCCGCTCGATTTCGCGCTCTTCGAGCCCGAGCGTAGAGTCACCCCATGGAAGCCGAAATCCAGACCGACATCGTCGTCCGTCCGGTCAGGGACGTCGACGCAGAGGCCCTCGGCCGCGTCCACGCGACCTGCTGGCACGAGACCTACGACCACCTCATCAGCAAGGCCGCGCTCGAGAAGATCTCGCCTCGCCGCATGGCCGAGCTGTGGACCCACTGGGCCGTCCAGGGTCCCGACTTCAGGATGTTCGCCGCCCTCGTCGACGGCGAGATCGTGGGCTTCGCGGGCTCGGGTCCCGCCCGCGACAAGGACGCGCCGCGCTTCCGCGAGCTGTACTTCATCTACCTCCTCGACGCGTGGCACGGCACCGGCATCGGCCAGAAGCTGTTCGACTCGGTCGTCGAGGCCGACGAGAAGCTGTACCTCTGGGTCGCGGAGGACAACCCGCGCGCCCACCGCTTCTACACGCGCAACGGCTTCGAGCTCGACGGCGCCGCGCACACCGAGCCCTTCCTCGGCGAAACGCTCACCGAGGTGCGCTTCGTGCGCTGACCCGCGAACGCGAAAGAGAGGCCCCACCGGACGGTGGGGCCTCTCTTTCGTGAAGCCGGGCCCGAAGCCGGGGCCCGGCCGATCACTCGGCGCGGAGGATCGCCTTGCCCGCCGAGACGTCCACGGTGATGGTGCGGTCCGCGCCAGGGGTCGACCCGACCCGGTTGTCGAAGTCACCGGCCGAGACGTCGGACGACACGTCGTACTCCCCCGCCGGCACCGTGACGTCGAGCGCGCCGGCGCTCACCGACAGGTCGAGCGAGTCCGGCTGCAGCCCTGAGAGGACGGCGTCCAGCGCACCCGCGCTCACGGTGAAGGTCGCCTCCCGGGCGTTCTCCAGGTCGAGCTCGGCGGCACCGGCGCTGACGTCCGCCGTGATCGTGTCGACGGATGCCGTCACCTGCGCGCGGCCCGCGCCCATGTCGAGCGCGAGGTCGCCGAAGTCGCCGTCGTCGACGAACAGCTCGCCTGCGGCGAGGCCGAGGTCGACATCCAGCCCCTCGAGCTCCTGAGGCAGCCGGAGCGTCGCATCGCCGACGCCGTTCTCGCCGAACGGCCAGCCTCCGCCGAACGGCCACCAGCCGCCGTTGAACCAGCCCTGCGGCGACGACACGATGAGCTCGTCGCCGTCGGCGCGCAGCGTCCAGCGGTCGGCGCCGCCGGACCCCGTCACCTCGAGCTCGGCGTCGCTGACGTCGGCGTACTCGATGCGCAGCGACCCGGCCGCGAGGTCGACATCCAGGCTCGCGACGACCGCGGCGTCGGCGGTCCGGGTCGACGTCTCGACGGAGGCCGACGCGATCGTCGTGATGAGGGCCGACACGAGCGTGCCGACGACCACGAGCCCGCCGAAGACGATGATCAGGATCGCGATGACCCGCGCCGCCGGGTTGGATGACGGCTGACCCGGGGGCGGGACGTCGGTGCCGGCGGGGGGCGGGGTGAGAGTCGTGGTCATCGGTTCATTCCTGACTGCGGCGCGGCGCCGCCCTGGTCGTGCGGCCGCGGGCCGCCGTGTTCGAGATGTGCGAGCGCTGCGAGCACCCGCCGGTTGCCGGATTCGTCCGGCTCGAGGTCGAGCTTCTGGAAGAGCGAGGTCACGTGCTTCTCGACACTGCCCTCGGAGATGAAGAGCGTCTTGGCGATCGCCTGGTTCGAGCGACCCTCTGCGATGAGCGCCAGCACCGTGGCCTCGCGGTCGGTGAGGCGCAGCATCCGCTCGTCCCTCGTCCGCCGGCTCAGCAGCTGCGCGACGACCTCGGGGTCGAGCACAGTCGCGCCGGCCCCGATGCGGCCGATCGCGTCGAGGAAGTCCGAGACGTCGGCGACGCGGTCCTTGAGGAGGTAGCCGAGCGGGCCGCCTTTGGCGCCGATGAGGTCGGCGGCGTAGCGCTCCTCGACGTACTGCGACAGGACGAGCAGAGGCAGCTCGGGGCGGACGGCCCGGAGGGCGAGCGCCGCGCGGATGCCCTCATCCGTCCAGGTCGGTGGGAGGCGCACGTCGAGGATGCACAGCTCGGGAGCCGTCTCGGCGACCGTCTGCTCCAGGTGCATCGCATCGGGGACCGCCGCGACGACGGTGTGGCCCGAGTCCTCGAGCACCCGCACGAGCCCTTCGCGCAGGAGCGCCGAGTCTTCGCAGATCAGGATGCGCACGGGATGCTCACCTCCACGCTCGTGGGTCCGCCGATGGGGCTGTCGATGCGGATGGTGCCGCCCGCCGCGACGACGCGGTTGACGATCCCGTCCAGCCCGCCGCCCGGCACGACCTGCGCGCCGCCGATGCCGTTGTCCTCGACGCGCGCCCACAGCATCCCGCCGTCCCGGAGCCGGGCGACGACGCGGCACTCGGTCGCGCGCGAGTGCTTCGCGGCGTTGGTGAGGGCTTCGGCGATCGTGAAGTACGCGGCGGCCTCGGTGTCGCGGCTGCAGCGGCCGTCCAGGCGCACGTCCAGGACGACGGGGATGACCGACCGCCCGGCGAGGGCCGAGAGCGCCGCGTCGAGTCCCCGGTCGTCGAGCACCGAGGTGTGGATGCCGCGCGCGAGCTGTCGCAGCTCGGTGATCGCCGCCTTCGTCGAGGTGTGCGCCTCGTCGATGAGGGCCTTGGCCGCGGCGGGATCGGTGTCGATCTTCTGCTGAGCCAGGCCGAGGGTCATGCCGACCGAGACGAGCCGGGGCTGGACGCCGTCGTGGAGGTCGCGTTCGATGCGGGTGCGCTCGACGTCGGCGGCGCGGACGGCGCCCGCGCGCTGCACGTTCGACGTGCGGGCGGCTTCGGCGAGCTGCGCCTCGCGCGAGGGCACGAGGATCGCGCGGGCGAGGACCCCGTGCAGGATCGCGAGCCCCACGATCGCCGCGATCGACAGGATCGCGAGCAGGATCCCGGCCGGGATGGCCCACTCGACGGGGACGCGCAGTCCCGTGCGCGCGATCCGGACGAAGTCGCTCCCGGCGTAGATCGGAGCGAAGGCGAGCGCGACGCCGGAGGCGAAGACGCTTACGAGCAGGACCGTGATCCAGCCGAGGATCGTCGCGACGGCGAGGCTCGCGATGCCCCGCCACACGGACGGGTCGATCGTCTGCAGCCACAGCGTGCGCAGCCAGCCGCCGAACCCCGGGCGCCCGCTCGAGCGGAGCCGGCGCTTGGGCAGACCGAAATCGTAGAGTCCGTCGACGCGCGCCGCCTCGACCCACGCGAGGCCGAAGAGGATGTAGACGAGCGCGACGAGGAACAGGATGCCGATCCCGAGCACGGGGAGGAGTCCGAGGCCCAGCCCGAGGAACGAGAAGAGGAGCGTGACGGCCGCGGGGCCGAGGACGCCGAGCGCCGCGAGCTGCGCGACCGCGCCGGCGACGCGAGCGGGCGAGGTGACGCTCGCCTGGCGTGGGGGCGGTGCGAAGGATGGTGCGGGGGCGGGGGTGCCTGAAGTCATGCCTCCAAGCTAGAACTGCACGTCGGCGAGCGCCCCCGAGGCATCCGGAGTCTTCTCTTCCGGTTATCCCCCGGACGCGGGGTCGGGTGATCCGGATGCTGGGCGCCGCTGCGGCAGCCACGTTCCCTCGCCCGCGGCGCCGGCCGCGCCGCCTCAGTCGCTCAGCGTCACCTGATCCACCATGAGGTGTCCCCATCCCCCGGTCGCGTCGTCGAGGATCTGGAACTGCGCGGTCCGTCCCGCGAGATCCTGCACGTTCCAGGCGACGGGTCGCAGCGTCGAGGAGTCGTCGCCCGTCGCGGTGCGCACCGGCTGCCCGTCGACCAGGAGCTGGACCGACGTCGCCGGCTCGACGCCGAGGGGATGATGCCCGCCCGCGATGAGGAACCGCACGAAGTTGCGGTCGATCGTGAACGGCGGCGAGGTCACGACCCCCGTGGCGCCGTCGCCGCCCGCGAAGGTGTCGGCGGTCTTGGCCCCGACGCGACCGGGGAGCTCGCCTGTGCTCGGGGGCGTCGCGGCGAGCGCACCGCTCGCCGTCCACCCCGGTCCCCAGGTGTCTCCCTCGAAGTCCGCGATGACCTTGGCGGGACGCTGTACGACGCTGCCGAACTCCGTGATCGTCAGGTTCTCGAACGTCGCGGCGCCCCCGGCCGTGTAGAGCGCGACACCGCGGTCGGACGGCGGCGCGAAGACCTGGCTCGAGTGCACGTAGCGGCCGTCGCCGACGAAGACCTCGATCGTCGTGCGGTCCACGAGGATCTCGAGATGGACGGTCTCGTCAGGCGAGTCTGTGGGCGTGCGGCTCTCGAGCTTGAACGGATTGCCGGGGTGCCCCGTCTGCCCCCGATTGAGGTAGGCGTAGGCATCCGTCACCCCCACGTCGGCGTGCCGGCTGCCGTCGGCCGACCGACGCAGCTGAAGGCCGATGTTCGTGGCCGTCTCGCGGGTGACGTCGGCTTCGACCCGGTACGCGTCACCCTGGTACGACAGCGGGAGGAAGCCGTCCACGACGACGTCGCCCAGCTCGATCGTCGAGGTCGCGATGTTCTGCAGGGCGGGGACGGGCTCGGAGAGCAGGCTGAACGACGAGCCCGTCCGCGCGAGGCGGATGCGTCGCGTGATGGAGTCGGTCCCGTTGAACCCGTCCGCGAGCCACGTCGGGGTCGTGTGGGCGTAGTCCCAGTTGTTCATCCAGCCGACGGCGTAGCGGCGATCCAGCGGCGCGGCCGGGTCCTCCCACGTGACGGCGCCGTACCAGTCGAAGCCGTGGTCGAGCCACTGGGGAGCCGGGCTGTCGAACTGGAAGGAGGTCCCGTCGTACGAGCCGGTCCAGTAGGCGTAGGTCGCGGGCTCTCCCGTCGCATACCCGTTGGCGCTGACCCCGAACACCCATTTGACCGTGCCGTCGTCGGCGCGGATGCGGAACAGGTCGGGGCACTCGATCGTCCCGATCCCGGCGTTGACGTACTCCCAGCGGCGCGTCCAGCTCTTCAGGTCCGGCGACGTGTAGAAGCTCACGCGGTCCCGTTCCGCGATGAGCGCGACCCACCGGCCGCGCTCGGCATCCCACACGACCTTCGGATCGCGGAAGTCGGCCCGCCCGCCGTTGGCGATGACGGGCTGGTCGCCGTACGGCCGGAAGGTGCGCCCGCCGTCGATGGAGTACCAGAGGAACTGCGCCTGCGGACCCGAGGCGTTCGCCTGCTGCGCCGCCGTCGGGTGGTCCATCTGCGTGACGAGCATGACGACGGCTCCCGCGCCGAACCCGGCCGTGTTCGCCGAGTCGACGACTGCCGAACCCGACCAGAGGTCGTAGTTCGCGTTCGTCTTCTTGGGCGCCGCGATCCCCTGGTCGGCGAACACGACGCCGTCGTAGGTCGTCGCGAGTCGCCACGAGGTGCCGAAGTTCGCCGTCGGGTCGGCGTCGTAGTCGGGGTTGTACAGGTAGTAGTAGTGGAACTTCCCGTCCACGAAGACCGGCCGCTGCGGATCGTTCTTCCAGTGGTCGGGCACCGTGAAGTGGTACTGCGCGCGGTAGGTCGCGGGCTCCGCGGCGTCGGCGTCGGCGGCGGCCGGACCGGCTCCCAGGAGCGCGAGGACGGATGCCGCGGCCGCCGTCGCCGCGGCGGCCGCTCGTGCGGCCGCCCGGCGACGCGACGCAGAAGCGGCACGGAGAGGGGTGAAGCGAGAAGTCATCGTCGACCTTTCGTGCTGGACCGGGCGAGCCGGTCAGGTGGTGAGGTGCCGCTCCCCTGCGTCGGTCGCTGACCCGGCTGCCGCGCCGGCTGCCGCGCCCGCGGTGGCTGCGACGGTCAGACGCCCGTCGACCCACGCGACGGGCATGGGGTCGCTCACTCCCCCCACGAACGGCGCGTCGTCTCCGACGTTGCGGAAGGCGAAGAGCAGCCACTGCCCGTCCTCGCGCCGACGCAGGAGGCGGCCGACGTAGAGACGGTCGTCGGTGAGGGGGTAGGCGGCCTCCATGCCGAACGGCCCGAGCAGTCCTCCCGCGGGCACGGCCCACGTGCCGCCGGTCGTGCCGGCCCGCGCCGTTGTCGCGTGCTCGGCCAGGCACGAGAAGAGGAGCACGGGACGTCCCTCGACGACCTCGACCTGCATGACCTCGAGCTGCCCGAAGCCCGTCTCGCTCGGCGCCGTGAGCGGCGGGCGCAGCTCCCAGCGGCGCAGATCGCGCGAGACGGCGTGGCCGATCACTCCCCGCCCCGTGGCGACCCCCGTCCGGGCGCGGGCCGTGATGAGCATGTGCCAGCCGTCGCCGGACGGATCCGCGAACACCCACGGGTCGCGGAAGGCCTCGTCGTGCCACGCGCCGTCCTCGAGAGTCTCGTACCAGGGGTGCGCCGCCTCGAGGACGGGGCCCGGCGCCTTCGTCCAGACCTCGAGGTCATCCGAGGTCGCGTACCCGATCCGCTGCACGTTCTTGCCGCCGGCGGCGAGGGTCGACCCCGTGTAGAACATGAACCACGTGCCGTCCGGATGGCGCACGACCGACCCCGTCCACGTCGCGAGGTCGTCGAAGGCGGGCCCGTCGCTGCGGACGAGCGCGTCGGTCACCTGCGTCCACTCGACCAGGTCGGTCGACACGGCATGGCCGATCGATGCCCGGTAGTGCCGCGCGTCGGGGTCGCCGAGCGCGCGCGACGCGTACAGGAAGAAGAGGTGGTAGCGCTCGCCGTCGTCGGCGAACCAGTAGTCCCAGACCCAGGAACCGGGGAGATCGAACAATGTCAGCCTTTCGTCGGTGCCGCGCTCGCCGAGCGCCGGGCCATGGAGGTTTCGAGTTCCGCCCGGCGCGGCGGGTCCGCCCCGGGGCGCGACACGGTGATGGCCGCGGCGAGCGCGCAGCGGCGCAGAATGCCGGCGAGCTCGGTGGAGGGGATGCCGGCGAGCGCCGTGCGCGATGCGGCCGAGGAGCAGCCGGCGTCCAGGAGCCCGTCGATGAGTGCGCCCATGAACGTGTCGCCGGCACCGACGGTGTCGACCACCGCGACGGGCTCCGCATCGACGGCGACGACGCCCGCCCCGGTCACGGCGAGCGCACCGCCGGCCCCCCGCGTCACCACGACGAGAGAGGCTCCGAGCCCGAGCCAGAGCTCGGCGACCTCGTGCACCGAGGCACCCGGATACAGCCAGTCGAGGTCCTCGTCGCTCGCCTTCACGACGTCGGCCAGCGCCACGAGCGCCTCGACCTGAGGACGGACGACGGATGCTGTCGACAGCAGCGCGGGGCGGATGTTGGGGTCGTACGACACGAGCGCCGTCGCGCGGGACTCCTCGAGCAACGCGACGACCCCGTCCGCGCCCGGTTGAAGGAGCGCGGCGACGGATCCCGTGTGGACCCAGTCGGCCGGGCCCGCAGCGGTGCCCGCGAGCTCCCACTCGAGATCGAACTCGTACGTCGCCGCCCCGGACTCGTCGAGGCGGGCGGTCGCCGTCGCGGTCCGCTCGGCCGGCGCGCTCACGACGTCCACGTCGGATGCCGCGAGCCACGACCGGAGGGTCTCGCCGTGCGGGTCGTGGCCGAGCCGGGTCAGCAGCTGCGGAGCACGTCCGAGCCGCCCGAGCGTGAGCGCCACGTTGGCGGGGCTGCCGCCCGGGGCCTCGTCGACCGCTCCGTCGGAGCGATGGACGACGTCGATCAGCGCCTCGCCGACGACCAGCAGCCGCGGCGACGCTTCGGGCCCCGTCATCCCTTCACCCCGCTCGCGGCGATGGAGCTCACGAACGCGCGCTGGAAGACGAGGAACACCAGCAGCACGGGCAGCGTGATGAGCGACGTGTAGGCCATGACCTCGCCCCACGCGGTGTTCAGCTGGAAGAAGTACTGCATGCCGACCATGACGGGCCGCAGCTCCTCCTTCTGCACGACCATGAGCGGCCACAGGTACTGGTTCCACGCGGGCAGGAACGTGAGGATCGCGACGGTCGCGAAGGCGGGGCCCGCGAGCGGCACGAGGATGCGGCGGTAGATCGTGAACCAGCTCGCCCCGTCGATGCGGGCGGCCTCATCCAGCGACTTCGGGATCGTCGAGAAGTACTGCGCGAACAGGAAGATCGAGAAGGCGTTCGCGATGAACGGGACGATCTGCACCTCGTAGGTGTTGAGCCAGCCGAAGTCGTACTTGAGCACGCCGCCCTCCATCACGAGCGTCGGCAGCTGCGCGACCCAGTAGACCATCGGCACCGCGATCGTCTCGAACGGCACGATGAGCGTCGCGATGACCAGCGCGAGCACGACGATCCGGCCGCGCCATTCCAGCCGCGACAGGGCGAACCCGGCCATCGAGTTGACGACGAGCCCGAGGCCCACCGTCAGCACGGTCACGAGCACCGAGTTGAAGAGGAACTGCGCGACGGGCACGCGGTCGAAGACCCCGAAGTAGTTGTCGAGGCTGATGTCGCCGACCGGCAGGAAGGCGGAGGGTGTGCCGATGTCCTGCAGGATCTGCGCGTCCGGCTTGAGGCTGGACACGAACATGAACACGAGCGGGAAGAGGAAGATCACGCCGAACACGCTCAGGGCGAGGTAGGTGAACACGCGGCCGCGCACCTTGGCGGCCTTCGCGCTGGAACTCGTGGGCGTGTCGGACCGCTTCGCGGTGGTCGTGATGACGGCTGTCGTCGTCGCCATGTCAGGCCTTCTCTCGAGTGAGGCGCCGCTGGATGAGGGCGACGGCGAGCACGGCGACGAAGAAGATGAGCGAGATCGCGGCGGCGTAGCCGATCTCCTGCTGCTCGTAGCCCTTGCGCACGGCGTGGAAGACGATCGTCGAGGTCGAACCTGTCGGACCGCCCTGCGTCATGACGTCGACCTGGACGAACAGCCCCAGCGCCGCGATCGTGATGGTGACCAGGACGAAGACCATGGTCGGGCGCAGCCCCGGCCACGTGACGTTCGTGAACTGGCGCCACGGGCTCGCGCCGTCCATCTTCGCGGCCTCGTAGAGCTCTTCGGGGATCGTCTGCAGTCCTGAGAGCCAGATGATCATATGGAACCCGACGGCCTGCCAGATCGAGAGCACGATGATCGCGCCGAGCGCCGTGCTGGGGTTGTTGAGCCAGTCGACTCCGCTCCACGCGCCGAAGGTCAGCGTGTCGATCATCGAGTTGATCAGGCCGTCCTTCTGGTACATGAACTTCCAGAGGATCGACACGACCACGATCGAGGTCACGACGGGAATGAAGAAGATCACCCGGAACGCCGTGACGCCGCGCAGCCGGCGGTTGACGAGCACCGCGAGCAGCAGACCGAGACCCGCCTGGACGGGGACGACGACGAGCGCGAAGACGAAGGTGTTCCACGCGGACTGCAGGAACACGGGGTCGGCCGTGAAGGCGCGCACGAAGTTGTCCAGCCCGACGAACCGCGGAGGGTTCGGCGAGATGAGCCGCGCGTTCGTGAACGACAGCGTGAACGCGAGGATCACGGGGACCGCGAGGAAGAGGATCAGGAGGATGCCGGCGGGGGCCATCATCGCGAGCCCCGCCCACGTCTCACGGCCCTTGATGGAGCGGAAGCGACGCAGCGACCGACGAGGAGTCTCGGCGGCGACGGTCGGCGGAGTGACAGTCATTTCAGGTGCCTTTCCAGGGGTGGTGGGGGCCGGAGCCCCCACCACCGGAGGGATCACTCGAAGCCGTAGCCGTCGTTCGAGGCGATGTTCGCGTCGATCTCGGCGACCGCGTTGTCGAGCGTCGTCTTGACGTCCGCGCCGCTCATGATGTCCTTCGCGGCGGTCTCGAAGGTCGACGAGATGACGGCGTAGGCCGGCGTCTCGGGGCGCAGCACCGCGAAGTCCTGCGAGAACTCGACGAAGGGTCGCAGCACGCCGTCCTCGGCGAAGTACTTCGACGCGGCGGCGGCCGACTCCGTCGCCGGGATCACGATCTGGTTGTCGGCGAAGGCGGTGATGTACTCGTCCTGGAAGCTGAACTCGAGGTACTCGCGGGCGCCTTCGGCATCCGCGCACTCCGACGAGATCGCCCACTGCCACGAGCCGCCGCCGATCTTCGGGCCCTCTCCGAGATCCACGGTGGGCAGGATGAGCAGGTCGTCCCCGACGGCGTCGAGCGCGGCCAGCGCGTTCCAGACGCCCGTGTAGCTCAGCGCCACCTCGTCGTCGATGAACTCCTGGTTGCCGATCGTGCCGCTGTTGCTCGCGTAGCCGTCCGCGAACAGGCCCTGGAACCACTCGCCCCATTCGACGGCCTCGTCGCCGTTGAGCGCACCCTCGGCAGTCAGCATCGTCGAGCGGTCGATGAGGTCGCCGCCGAAGCTCTGCAGGAACGGCGAGTACGCGTAGGGCCACCACTCGCCCGCGTCCTCGGCTCCGATGTCGATCGGCGTCTCGTAGCCGGCCGCCTTGAGCGTCGCGAGGACGTCGGTGAACTCGTCCTTCGTCCAGGGGTCCGAGGCCGTGGGGATGCGGATGCCGTTCTCATCGAGCACGGACTTCCGCGCGAAGATGCCGAGCGCGGCATCCCAGTATCCGGCCGAGTAGATCTCGTCGTCCCATACGCCGACAGCGGTCGGCAGAAGGCTGTCGGTCAGCTCGGTCGGCAGGCCGAGCGGCTGCAGGTACCCCGCCCAGGCCCAGTTGGGCATGATCGGACCGTCGAGATCGAGGAGGCAGGGAAGATCCCCGGATGCCGCGGCCGCGACGATCGCGTCGTTGTACGCGCCCTGCGGGAACGACTCGTGCACGACCTCGTACTCGTCCTGCGATGCGTTGAAGTCGGAGATGATCCGCTCGTAGACCTCGAGCTCGGCCGGGTTGCCGGCGGAGTGCGTCCACATCGTGAGCTGGGTGCGGCCGTCTTCCGACGTGCCGCTGTCCTGCCCGGCCTGGCCGCACGCGGTCAGGCCCAGCACTGCCACAAGTGCCGCCGATGCCAGGATCGGCGCAGTCCTGCGCTTCATTGTGGTTTCCTTTTCTTGTGATCGACGCCCGCGTCGATCACCGATCGGGGGCCGCCGACGGCGGCCGCTCGGTGAGTGAAGCCCGTCGCCGGTTCGGTTTGGCGACTTGCGCCGGCGGCGGGCCAACGGAGTCTCGTCGGATGACGGGACACTCCATGAGGTGCGTGACGTCCTGGTCCCCCGCGCGGACGCCGAGCGCGACCTCCATCGCCCAGCGGCCCATCTCGTAGTGGGGCAGCGCGACGGTAGTCAGAGGGGGGTCTTGCTCCGCTGCGACGAACTGCTGGTCGTCGTAGCCGACGATCGACAGGTGCCGCGGGATCTCGAGCCCGCGGCGGCGGGCGGCGGTGTACGCGCCCAGCGCGAGACGGTCGTTGAAGCAGAAGATCGCGGTGGGCCGCTGATCCTCCGGAAGGTCGAGCAGGCGCCCGGCGGCGTCACGGCCACCCTGCGCCGAGACCTCGCCCTCGACGTGCAGCGCGGGATCCGGCTCGATTCCTGCCGCCGCGAGCACTTCGAGATAGCCCTCGAGGCGCAGGCCCGAGGCGATGGGCTTCGGCTCGGCGGCGTCGAGGTAAGCGATGCGCCGATGCCCCGCCTCGACGAGTTCGCGCACGGCCGCGGCTCCCCCCGCACGATCGTCGGGGACGACGCTGCGGTAGCCGCCCTCCGAGGGGCGGCAGTCCAGGAACACGGTGTCGCGACGCACGCCGGCGGGTGCATCGACGACGCGGTGCCACATGCAGGCGTAGATCATCGCGTCCACCTGGTGGGCGGACAGCGCTGCGATGGCCTCGCTCTCGATGCGGGCGTCCCCGCCGGTGTCGAGGAGGAAGACGAGGTGGCCCTGCTCGCGTGCGACGTCCTGGGCGCCGGCCAGCATGCGGCCGGCGAAGGGAGTCGAAGCGATCTCGTCCGAGATGAGCCCGACGGTGCGCGTGCGCTGCGTCCGCAGACCGCGCGCGAGGGAGCTCGGCTCGTAGCCGACGGCTTCGGCGGCAGCCCGCACGCGCTGCCGAGTCTCCTCGGAGATGCGGGTCTGCGCGTTGTTGAGCACGAGTGAGACGGTCGTCACGGAAACCCCGGCCGCGGCTGCGACATCCGAGATCCGTGGCCTGGCCATGCTTCGCCCGCTTTCTTTGATAAATCGATTTATCACTGCGCACTGATTATGCGCGGCCGCCGTGCCCGCCGTCAAGCACGGATAGCGGATTGTGATCTGGGGAGCTGTCTGTGCAACCATGAGATCGCTATGCAAATCGATTTGCATAGTCTCCCACTCGATAAGGAGCCCCTGTAGATGCACACTTCGAACCGGCGCCCCATGCGCCTGCTCGCGAGCGGTCTTGTCACGAGCGCGCTCGTCGCGACGACCCTCGTCGCGGGCACCACGACCGCGCTTGCGGCCCCTGCGCTGCAAGACGGTCCCGAGCCCACGACCCACACCCAGAAGGCCTACGCCCCCGACGCCGACTTCACCGCGAAGTGGACGCGAGCCGATGCGCGACAGCTGAAGCGGCTGTCCGACCCGACCGCGGGATCGCGGGAGAACTCGATGCCGTCGGCGCTCACGATGCCGACGGTCCCGCAGGACTTCCCCGACATGTCCGACGGGCAGGTCTGGGTCTGGGACACGTGGCCGCTGACCGACGAGGACGGCAACCAGTATTCGGTGAACGGGCAGGAGATCATCTTCTCGCTCGTCGCGGATCGCAGCCTCGGGTTCGACGACCGTCACGTCTTCGCGAAGATCGGCTACTTCTACCGCCCGGCCGGCGTGCCTGCGGCGGACCGCCCCGAGAACGGCGGCTGGACGTACGGCGGCCTCGTCTTCAAGGACGGCGTCACCGGCAAGATCTTCGACGACCAGTCCTACAGCCACCAGACCCAGTGGTCGGGTTCGGCGCGCGTCTCGAAGAACGGCGAGATCAAGCTCTTCTTCACCGACGTGGCGTTCTACCGTGACGCGAACGGCAAGGACCTGAAGCCCTACGACCCTCGCATCGCACTGAGCGTCGGGAAGGTCCACGCGAGCGCCAAGGGCGTCTCGTTCAGCGGCTTCAACAAGGTCATCGACCTGCTCCAGGCGGACGGCACGTACTACCAGACCGGCGCACAGAACCCGTACTTCAACTTCCGCGACCCGTTCACCTTCGAGGACCCCGCCCACCCCGGCGAGACGTACATGGTGTTCGAAGGCAACTCGGCGATGCCGCGTGAGACCGCGGCGTGCGACGAGGGCGACCTCGGCTACCAGCCGGGCGACCCCCACGCCGAGACCGTCGCCGAGGTGAACGCCTCGGGCGCGCCGTACCAGATCGGCAACATCGGCCTGGCGAAGGCGAAGAACGACGACCTGACGGAGTGGGAGTTCCTCCCGCCGATCCTCTCGGCCAACTGCGTCACCGACCAGACCGAGCGCCCGCAGTTCGTCATCAAGGACGGCAAGTACTACCTCTTCACGATCAGCCACCGCAGCACGTTCGCGGCGGGACTGGACGGCCCCGAGGGCGTGTACGGCTTCGTCGGCGACGGCATCCGCAGCGACTTCCAGCCGCTCAACGGCGGCTCGGGTCTCGCGCTGGGCAACCCCACCAACCTCAACTTCCTCGGTGGACAGCCCTTCGCACCGGACTACAACCAGCACCCCGGCCACTTCCAGGCGTACTCGCACTACGTCATGCCCGGCGGCCTGGTGCAGTCGTTCATCGACACGATCGGCACGCACGACGACTTCGTGCGCGGCGGGACCCTCGCGCCGACCGTGAAGATGGACATCGGCGTGAACGGCGACCCGACCTCGACGGCCGTGGACTACTCCTACGGTGAGGGCGGCCTCGGCGGCTGGGCGGACATCCCCGCCAACCGGCACCTGTTCACGACGGGCAAGCGCGGCGCGAGCGTCTCGGACGCCACGGCGCAGCAGATCCGCTCCGCGGTCGGCGCGAAGCTCGACGACTACCTCGCGGGCAAGCCCGTCCCGGCCTCGACCAAGGCGCTCATCGAGAAGCTGCTCGCCCAGTACGGCGGCTGACTCGACGCGGATGCCCCGGCGCCACGCCCGCGCCGGGGCATCCGTTCGCCCATCCCTTCGACGCCCTGCCACCGACCACCGATGACCGACCACCGAGGAGCTTTCATGCGCACCCACGACCGACCGACCGACCGCCGCCGTGTCCTGCTCGCACTCGCCGCGGCGCTCGCGCTCGCCGCGCTGCTCGCCGGCATCGGCATCGCGGTGTCGCAGCGGCAGTCGGCGCCCGAGGCATCCCCCTCCCCCGCCCCCGCGTCGCCCTTCGAACGGCCGGAGGGCTGGGATGCTGCCCGCCCGGCAGTGCACCTGACACCCGATCAGCACTGGATGAACGATCCGCAGCGCCCGTTCCTGCTCGACGGGGTCTGGCACTACTACTACCTCTACAACGCCGACCACCCGGAGGGGAACGGGACGGCGTGGTACCACGCGACGTCGACGGACCTCGTGCACTGGACGGATCAGGGCGTCGCGATCGACAAGTACACCAACGGCCTCGGCGACATCTGGACGGGCACTGCCGTGGTCGACCACGAGAACACGGCCGGATTCGGGCGCGGCGCCGTCGTCGCGATGGTGACGCAGCAGGACGACGGCGTGCAGCGGCAGTCCCTCTTCGTGTCACGGGACGGCGGCTATCGGTTCGAGCCGTACGACGGCAATCCCGTCATCGACAATCCCGGAGTCCGCGACTTCCGCGACCCCCGGGTGCTCTGGGACGACGCGCACGGCCGGTGGGTCATGGCGCTCGCGGAGGGCGACAAGATCGGCTTCTACACGTCGCCGGACCTCAAGGACTGGACGTACCGGTCGGGATTCACCGCGCCGGGCCTCGGTGTGCTCGAGTGCCCCGACCTCTTCGCCATGGCGGTCGACGGCGATGCCGCCGACGTGCGGTGGGTGCTCGCAGCGGGGGCGAACGGCGCGGCCGAGGGCATGACGACCGGCACCGTGTACTGGACCGGCTCGTGGGACGGCGAGACGTTCACGCCTGACGACTCGCATCACCAGTGGCTCGACCGCGGCGCGGACTGGTACGCCGCCGTCACGTGGGACGACCCGCGTCAGGCGGAGGAGGACCGGCTCACGACCCGGTACGGGATCGGCTGGCTCAACAACTGGGCCTACGCGGGCGACGTGCCGGGCGAGGAGTGGAGCGGCGGGTCCGACAGCATCGTGCGCGAGATCCGGCTCACAGACCGAGACGGCCGCCCGACGCTGATATCGGCGCCCACCGACGCCCTCCGCGACCTCGAGGGCGCGCCCGCGCAGCTGGGCGCTCAGACCGTCGAGGCCGGAGCCGCGGTGGCTCTGCCGGACCCCGGTTCGGATGCCTATCGCGTGCGCATCGACGTTGCGGAGGACGACGCGGCCGCCGGCGAGCTGCGCGTGCACCTCCCGCGCGGGGCCGACGGCGCGTTCGCGACGGTCGGCTACGACCCCGCGAGCGGGCAGGTCTTCGTGGCCCGGGATGCCGATGCCATCGCCGGTGGGATGCCCGACGCCTATCGCGCCGTGCGGACGGCACCTGTCACCGCCCAGGACGGCCGCGTCCGGCTCGACATCGTCGTGGACGTCGGCTCCATCGAGGTGTTCACGGGCGACGGCGCGGCGCTCAGCATGGTCTCGAGCGCGGCGGGCGGAGCGAGCGGCCTGCGGGTCGAGGCGAGCGGAGGCGACGTGCGGCTGGACGAGGCATCCGTCTCCCCCTTGCGGGTCGCGCCCGTCGAGCGCGCCGACTGACGAGGATCAGGCGCGCGGCGGCGCCACCGAGCCGCGCTCGACGAGCCACCCCCGCATGAGATGCAGCCGCGGCGGCGCGGTCTCGGCCTTGTCGATGCGCGCGATGAGGCGGCTCATCGCCCACGCGCCCATCTCGGCATGCGGCAGCGCGACGGTCGTGAGTCCGGGATCGAGCGCGTCGGCGACCGGTCGCAGGTCGTCGATGCCGACGACCGACACGTCGTCCGGCACCGCGAGGGCGAGCCGAGCCGCCGCCTGCATGACACCCATCGCGATCTGGTCGTTGAAGCAGATGACGGCGGTCGGCGCATCGGCCCGGTCGAGGAGCTCGGCACCTGCCGCGCGACCGCCCGCGGCGTCCGACGCGGCCGAGGCGATGCGGCCGGGCGGCAGGTCGACGCCGGCGTCGCCGAGCGCCGTCCGCACGCCCACGAGCCGGCCGCGGGCGGCTCGTGATTCGTCGACGGTGTCCGCGTACGCGATGGCCCTGTGGCCCGCACTCAAGACCCGCTCGCATGCGAGCCTCGTGATCTGGGCCTCGTCGGGCACGACGGCGTCCACGGTCCAGCCCGGTTCGGGCGCCGCGTCCAGCAGGACGACCGGAAGGTCGGCCGGAACGGCCGGGCGGCGGACGCGCTGGTGGTACATGCGCGCCACGAGCACGCCGTCCACGCGCTGCGCGACGAACCGGTCGATGAGAGCCTGCTCCTGCGCGGCATCCCCCTCCGACTCGGCGACCAGCAGCAGCATGTCGCGTTCGAGGCCCGCATCCCGCGCGCCCGCGATCATCTGTCCCGCGAAGGGCGTCGTGGCGACGTGGTCGCCGACGAACCCGACGAGGCCTGTGCGCTTGCGGCGCAGGCCGCTCGCAACACGGTCGGGCGCGTAGCCGAGCGACGCTGCGACCTCGAGGATGCGCTCGCGCGTCTGCGCGTTGACGGTGCGGGCGCCGCTCAGGGCGTGCGAGACCGTCGTGACCGAGACTCCGGCCAGCGCCGCGACGTCGCTGATGCGCGCGCGAGCGGGGCGCGCGGCGCCTGCTGCCGGCTCGGGCTCCACCGGACCAGGCTATCCGGTGAGCGTGCAGCCCTCAGCGACCGCCGAACTCCCGCACCTGCTTGTAGACGAGCCGGCCGTTCTCGAGGATCTTCAGCTCGAGGTCGAGCGACGTCTCCTTGTCGTCGGCAGAGGTCACGAAGCGGCAGTCCGGGTAATAGCCCGGGGTGGCCCGGCAGTAGGCGCGCTCGACGCGGCGCGCGAGGTCGACGAGCTCGCCCATCCGCACCGGCGGAAGCACGGGCTCGGTCCACTCCGGCGCGTCGCGGGTCGGCTTGGCGTAGCGGGTCGTCGTGAGGCTCGTGGGCTCCGTGTCGGAGATGAACGCGGCGACCGTGAGCTCGGACCACGTGCCCGGATCGGGGTTGGTCACGAGGTTGTTCCCCGCTTGAACCGACAGTGAGTACCCGAAGACGTGGTCGGTGTTGAGCACTCGTGTCACGACGACGGCGTTGGCCGCGACATCCGACTCCGTGTCATAGGCCGGCACGATCGCGAGCCCCATCGCGATGGTCGTCTGGTCGATGCGGGCGAACGAGCGCTCTTCGACGGCGCGCTTGTTCCACAGGCTCGCGTACACGCCCTTCATGGCGCAGCCGAGCGATTTCGGCTTGACCTTGCGCTTGACCTCGCCGTCCTCGTCGTCGTCCTCCACGAGGCACGGTCCGATGGGCCGGTCGCGCTTGCGCGTGTCGGCCGCGTAGCTGTCGTGCAGTCCCGCGCCGTCGAAGTTCGGGACGTCCTCGGCGTTGGCGCTGGAACGGACCTTGATCTTCTCGACGCCCGGAAGCACCTCGTCGAGCTTGGCGCGCACACGCTCGAGCGCCCCCGGCGGGAAGGATGCCGCCATGATGCCGTCCTGGATCTCCTCCACCCGCGCGGCGCGCTCCTTGGGCGACAGCCCGCCCGCCTGCTCGTCGGCGACGAAGGCGTCGATGAGCGCCTTGACATCGCTGTTCGGCGGATGGTCGATGAAGTCGCGATACGCCTGCAGCGGCACCGCAAGGCCCCTCGGCACGAGGTCGTACCCCCGCTCGCCACTCGGGCTGCCGGCATCCTCGACGCGGCCGAGCACGCTCCGGTGCGCGAGGAAGCCGATGTTCGCGGCCTTCGAGCCGTACTTCGCGGCGAAGGCCCGTGTCTGCGCCGGCGTTCCGGTCGCGAGCTCGTCGTACGAGCGCACCTGGATCTCGGGCTCCCACGTGAGCGGCACGAGCGGGCGGTCCAGCCGCTCCGCGAGCTTGGCGGCGACGACCTCCTCCGTCGTCTCCTCGAGGTCGAAGCCGTCCTTGCGCACGACGAAGTGGACGGGCCGGTCGGCGAACGGCGTCAGCCGCGGGTGGTCGGGCCCCGCGCTGCGCAGCACGGCGTTGGGCGTGTTGCGCTCCTTCGACTTGAGGTTCACGTGCGAGTTGGTGTCCTGCACGGACCGCGTGATGACCCCCGCGACGACCGAGAGGTCGAGGGGCAGCTCGTCGAAGACCGGGATGTCGGTCGCCGCGAGCTCGTCGTTGTCGCGCGGGAAGATCCGCAGGTGCCCCCACGCCTCGCCGACGTTGAGCGGGAGGTAGTCGACGGAGCCCAGGATGCGGTCGATCGGCAGCACCTCGACGTCGAGGTCGGCGAGCTCCTGCCCGACGGTCGCCGTCGTCTGTTGCGCGCCCGTCGGCACGAACGCGAACCGGGCGCTCGGGATGCCGATCCGCGTGCGCACGACGCTCACGGCCTCGACGACCAACTGCTCGCGGATGACGTCCTGCGGATAGAACTGCAGCCCGACGACGGGGTCGGCGCCGCCGTCGAGGAGATACGAGCGGATGCTCCCCGCGATGTACCGCTTGTCCTGCGTGAAGTAGGTGTGGTCGTTGAAGTCGTCGAGCGACTCGGGGATGCCGAACGTCGCGCGCCCGAAGAAGTAGTGGTACTTCGCCGAGTCCGGGACCTCGCCGTTCTCGGTGAAGTTGCCGTTGACGAATCGCAGCGCGGGTTCGGCGGGATGCCGGCGGTCGATGAGGAACTTCGCCACCCGGCCGTTCGCCACGAGGTCGCCCGCAGGGGTCGAGATCGACTGGAACGTCTCGAACGAGTCGATCTCGTCGACCGCGAGCGGCAGCATCCCGAGCATCTCGTCGAAGTCGGTGAACCGGATGCCGGGCGCGGCGAGGAACGCCGCCGCCGGAGCGGCCCGGCGCTCGCCGTCCGGCGCGGCGGTGAGCCCTTGTGCGCGTGCGCGCGGGAGGAAGCCGGTCATCTCAGAGCCCCTTCTGTCAGCCGACTCTCCGATGCAAGCGCCTGCGCGGGGTCGCGTCAACGGGGTGCGCCGCGCCGGCCCGGGAGCGGCCGGCGGGCACTCTCGACGCGCCTTCTCAGCGTGACTAGCCTGAGCGCGGGGGAAGGCAGCGGCATGGAGGGTCCATGAGCGTCAGCATCACGTTTCCGCGCTATGACGCGAACGGCCGCGCCTACCTCACGTGGCGCCCCGTCGAGATCAAGCTCGCCGTCTCGCCCCCTCAGGACGGACCGCCCGTCGACGTCAGGGTGTCGGCCCGGCGATACCTGGGCGGCGGCGCGCTGCTGTTCGCCGATCAGCTCACGCACGCCGGCACGCCGACCCTCGACCTCACGCTGCCCACCGACGGGACGCCGCGCTCGGTCTGGGTGGGCGGGCAGTTCCCGAACGCGAGCACGCGCTTCGGCGATGTGGTGATGCAGGTGCGGACGAACCCCGGCGATGAGTACCTTGGAAGCCATCTGACGATGGTCCGCGTCCGCAAGAACGCAGACCGGCTCACGGCCGCGGAGCGCAGCCGGTTCCTGCGGGCGCTCGCGACGCTCAACGGCTCGGCGAGCGGCCGGTTCCGCGACTTCCGCGACATGCATGTCGCGGGTCCGCCCGACCGCGAGGCGCACGGCGGCGCGGGCTTCCTCCCCTGGCACCGCATCTACCTGCTCGACCTCGAGCGGGAGCTGCAGCGGATAGACGGTCAGGTCTCGCTCCCGTACTGGCGGTTCGACCAGGCGGCGCCCAACGTCTTCACGCGGCAGTTCATGGGCCTGTCCGGACCGCAGGACCGCGTCGAGTTCAGCTTCACGAACCCGCTCCGCGCGTGGGTCGCGGGCAACCTCCCGGGTGTCGAGCGCGGACCGGGCGTCGGGCCGTTCACCGTCCCGCCCGTGCGCACCGAGCAGGAGACCCTCGCGCTGGGAGGCTCGCCGTCGGCCGACTTCGCAGGCTTCGCGATCATGCAGGGCAATCCGCACGGCCGCGCGCACATGGCGCACTGGAGCGGAGTCATCACGGATCCGGGGACGGCTCCGCAGGACCCGCTGTTCTTCCTGCTGCACTGCAACGTCGACCGCCTGTGGGCGAAGTGGCAGTGGGCGTTCCGGCGCCACGATCCGGCCGCCGCGCGCTCCTTCGCGACCGGCTCCGTGACGCCCGGCCACCGCATCGGCGACCGGCTGTGGCCGTGGAGCGGTCCGCTCGCGGCGCCGCGGCCGACGACCGCGCCGGGCGGCGGGCTGACAGCATCCCCCATGACGGACGCACCGGGGATCAGCCCGCGTGTCCGCGACACGATCGACTACCTCGGCACGCTGTCGGCGAGGCACCTCGGCTTCGCGTACGACGACGTGCCGTTCCAGGCGGGAGGCCTGTGATGGCCGACGAGAGCGACATCGAGCAGCTGCGCAAGGCGTACGTCGAGGAGCTCAGCGAGGTGCGCCGAGCGCGTCCGCGGGCGCTCTCGGCCCGCTCGATCGAGCGTGCGCGGACGCCCGACATGAGCCAGGAGCAGCTCGACACGATGCTCGTGGACGCCGACACCTTCGAGACGGCGGTCCGGCTGCTGCTCGACATCCTGGCCGACGAGTCGGCCTCGATCGAGCAGAAGACGACGGCGGTGGAGCGGCTCGGCGGGGCGGCGTTCCAGCCGACGCGGTTCGCGCCGTTCCACGCCGAGTTCGTCGAGCGCCTCCGCGACCTCGCCGTCTCGGACGACAAGGGGCTGCGGTATCTCGCTCTCGATCGCCTGACCCTCGACGATGACGAGGTGGGCAAGCGGCTCCTGCGCGAGGGGCTCGAGGGCGCGCGCAAACCGCTCGTGCCGCCTGCGACGGCGACGCGGTTCCTCGCGCGCGACGAGCACGGCGATGCCGCACCCCTCTTCCGCGAGCTGGCGCGCACGGGATCGGCCCGTGTCCGCGTAGAGGCGCTTCGTGCCCTCGCAGCCGATCCCGAGTCGGTGGAGCTGCTGGCTGAGATCTCGTCGGACAAGTCCGAGAGCGCCAAGGTGCGCGAGCTCGCGGCGATGAGCCTCAAGGCCTCGTCGCCCGAGCGGTTCGCCCACGTGGCCCGCGAGATGGTGGTCGACGAGAAGGAGGACGACAAGCTCCGCTCCGCGGCGCTGTCGGCCCTCGCCTTCACCCCCGAGGCGGCCGCCGCGATCGACGCCGAGGCGCTCGACGAGGATCTCGGGCGCATGAAGGATGCGACAGCATCCCGCTCGCTCAAGACGTCGATCGACCGCTTCTCGCAATCCCGCGAGCAGACGCCTCCGGAGTGACGGGATGCCGAGCGCGGCCGATGCGGTCATCGTCGAGCTGCTCGCGCAGCCTGTGACGGCCGACGTGCTGCGGCAGGACGCCCCGCACACAGCGGGCCTGTCGACGTCGGATGCGGAGCGCGTGCGGGCGCACCTCCTGGCGTCGTTCGAGGCGCACGGTGTGCCGGACGACGCGCGCGCGGTCCTCGCCGAGGAGCTGCGCACGAGCGCGAGCCCCGTCGTGCTGGCCGGTGCCGCGCGGGCCGTGCGCGGTCTCGGGGCGGATGCCGCGGGCGATTGGGCCGCGCTGCTGCAGGATGCCGCCGATCGCGTCGCGACGGCGGACGTCTACGTGCGGTGGGTGCCCGGCGTCGTCGCGGCGTCGTGGATGCGCACGGCTCGCGGCGAGCTGCTCGCGACGCTCGACGAGATCGGGAAGGCGCCGGCGGCCGCCGCCGAGCCCGGGGTCGGCACCGACCGCACGACGCTCGACGAGCCCGTCATCCCGCTGGATGCCGAGGCGCTCGCGACCGTGCACGTCGAGGACCAGGACGGCGCGAGGACGACGCTGCTCGAGCTGCTCGCCGGGCGCGAGACCTTGCTCGCGTTCTTCTACACGCGCTGCATGAACCCCGCGCGGTGCTCGCTCACGATCACGCGGCTCGCCGCCTCGGCGCGCGCCGACACGGGCCGAGCGCACCTCGCGATGAGCTACGACCCCGCCTACGACTCACCCGCGCGGCTGCGGCGGTACGGCGCGGAGCGCGGGTTCCCGTTCCGGGCGGATGCGCGCCTTGTGCGCGGGCCGGAGTCCTGGTCCGAGGTGCGCGAGATGTTCCGGCTGCGCGTCGGCTACGGGCCCGTGACGGTCAACGAGCACGCGCGCGAGCTCTTCCTCGTCGGGCCAGACCTCGTCGCGCGCGGCCTCGATCCCGACGCGATCGCCCAGCCGCTCGCGACACCCCGCGCCGCGGGCTGAACCGGCGGCCGGCGTGGGGCGAGCCGGCGCCTGCGGGACAATGGCCGCATGCCGATCCTCAACAAGGACATGACTCTCTGCATCTCGCTCGCCGCCCGGCCGTCCAACATCGGAACGCGCTTCCACAACTTCCTCTACGACGAACTCGGCCTCAACTTCATCTACAAGGCATTCACGACCGACGACATCGCCGCCGCGATCGCCGGTGTGCGGGGACTGGGGATCCGCGGCTGCTCCGTCTCGATGCCGTTCAAGGAGGCCGTAATCCCCCTCGTCGACGCGATCGAGCCTTCGGCCGCCGCGATCGAGTCCGTCAACACGATCGTGAATGACGGCGGTTCCCTCACCGCCTCGAACACCGACTACGAGGCCGTCGCCGAACTTCTCGAGCGCCACCAGGTCGACCCCGGCCTCTCGGTGCTCGTCCGCGGCTCCGGCGGTATGGCCAAGGCGGTCGTCGCCGCGTTCCGCGGGGCGGGCTTCGACGACGTCACCGTCCTCGCGCGCAACGCCGATGCGGGCGAGGCCGTCGCGTCCAGGTACGGCTACCGCTCGGTCACGGCCGACCCGCCGCCAGGCCACGCCGTCATCGTCAACGTCACTCCCCTGGGCATGAACGGAGCGGATGCCGAGACCCTCGCCTTCACGCAGGGGCACGTGGAGGCGGCTCAGACGGTGATCGACGTCGTCGCGTTCCCCTCCGAGACGCCGCTCATCCGATCCGCGCGGGATGCCGGCATCCCCGTCATCACGGGCGCCGACGTGATCGCACTCCAGGCGGCGCGGCAGTTCTCGCGCTACACGGGCGTGACCCCGACGCGCGATCAGATCGAGCGCGCCTCGGCCTTCTCGCGCGAGTGACGGCATGTGCGCGAGACTCACGAACGGGTCGCGACACGCCGATCCGGGCGGCCCATTCGTGAAGTCTCGCGCATCGGCACTGCGGCCGGGCGACGCCGGGCGCGCGGATAGCGTGGAGGCATGCGGCATGTTGTGATCGGCGGGGGCGTCGGATGCGCCCGGTACGTGCGGGGCCTTCGGGAGCACGTGCGGCGCACGGGGGCTGACGGCGAGATCGACGTCGTCGTCAACACCGCGGACGACTGGTGGGTCTCGGGGCTGCGGATCTCGCCCGACCACGACAGCATCCTGTACACGCTCGCGGGCCAGAACGACGACGAGCGCGGCTGGGGCCGCCGGGGCGAATCGGAGCGCGTCTCCGCCGAGCTGAGCGAGTGGGGCGCGACGCCTGGCTGGTTCACGCTGGGCGACCTCGACCTCGCGACGCACATCGCGCGCACGTCGTGGCTGCGTGCCGGCGACTCTGTGTCGGACGTCTTCGCGCGGCTCGGCAGCCGCTGGGACCTCGGTGCGACGCTGCATCCCGCGACCGACCACGAGATCGACACGCACGTCGTGACGGCGGACGGGCGGCGCATGCACTTCCAGGAGTGGTGGGTGCGCGAGCGCGCCGCCGTCCCGGCGCTGCGGTTCGAACAGCAGCGCATCGCCGAGGCGCGGCCCTCGGCGAGTGCGCTGGAGTCGCTGGCCGCCGCGGATGTCGTGCTGCTCGCCCCGTCGAACCCCGTCGTCTCGATCGGCCCCGTCCTCGCGGTCCCCGGGCTGCGCGACGCCGTCCTGGCGTCGGGCGCGCCCGTGGTCGGGGTCTCGCCGATCATCGGAGGCTCCGTCGTGCGCGGCATGGCCGACGCGTGCCTCGCGGCGATCGGCGTCGAGACCGATGCGGCCGCGGTGGCGCTGCACTATGGCTCCCGCTCCCGCGGCGGGCTTCTGGACGGCTGGCTCGTCGCCGAGGAGGATCCGGATGCTGTCGCCCCCGTGCAGTCCGCCGGGATCGCATGCCGCTCGATCCCCCTGTGGATGCGGGATGCCGACACCTCCGCCGCCCTCGCCGCCGAGGCGCTGCGGCTCGCCGCGGAGATCGCCGCGCGCTGAGGCCGCTGGCGCGCTGTGCACAACGTCGCTGATCCACCCGCGACACGCCGAGACAGGTCCCGCACCGGCCCGCCGGGACCCGGATCGGCGACGTTGTGCACGTGCCGCCCCGAGGTCCGAGCCCGCCCCGGGCGCACAGCATCCAGCACGATGCCCCTCTTGGACGCCATGCGGGGGCCTTCGGTCAGCGGGGCTCGATGCGCAACGTCGTCTGCTTGGCGAGGGCGTTCGTGACCGCCCGCGTGGGGGCGTAATCGCCGTACTTCGCGAGGTAGGCCGCATCGACAGCGCCGTCGTGCGAGTCGTCCGGGATGAACGATACGTCGACCGTCGAGTCGCGCCACTGGAGGATGCCCTCGTGGTGGTGGACCACTCCGCGGTACCACTGACCATCGGGTCCCTTGACGGAGCGGACGTACACGGCGCCATCGACGACGACGTGCCACACGATGACAGGGGTCCGGGCCGAGCCGTCCACCCGACGGCCCGCCACCCGCACCTCGTCGATCGCGTCGAGCTCGGCCAGCTGCGCTTCAGTCCATCCAGTCATGCGCTCATCCTCTGCCCGGCGCGCGCTCTCCCGCCATAGCCGGACTCGCCGGCCGTCAGCGTTCGGCCCGCTCCTTGACCGCCTCGAGGTGCTGCACCCAGTTGCGCTCGGACTCCCCGGCCGCACCCTGGGTCGCGTTGCCGTCCTGCCAGAGCTCGACGTGGGTTCCCGCGCCTCGGCCCGACAGTTCATACGTGAGGCGATGCTGCAGCGCGTCCGCCGAGGCGCCGCTCTCGTGCGTCAGGACGAGCCGATGCGGGGCGACGGCCTCGAGGACCTCGCCCGTGTCGACGAAGGACTTCCCCTCCCAGTCTCCGCGCCAGACGACGGCGGATCCCGGCCTCCAGTCGGACTCCACCGTCGCTCCGAAGTTGACGTCGGAGGCGTGCGTCGTGAGGGTCTCCCACACCTTCACCGGCGAGGCGTCGATGTCGATGTCGGCACGAGCGATGTATCCGGGCATGCGCTGCCTCCTTCACGAGGGTTCGGGGCCAGCGAAGCCGAGATCGGATGCCGGGACCAGGGGTTGACAGGCTGGGTTCCGCGGCGGACGCGCCTCGATTCGCGGCATCGCCCGGCGTGTCGTAAGCTTGTCGGCGGTGACGTGTCCGAGCGGCCGAAGGTGCAACTCTCGAAAAGTTGTGTAGGGTAACCCCCTACCGTGGGTTCAAATCCCACCGTCACCGCCATTTGTCCTGAGTCGCGACATCGTTTACGAACGAGTCGCGACTCAGGACTTTTTCGTGGGTTCGCCGGGTTGACGGTGACGCTGGGTTGGTGAGTCGGGTCATCGTTGACGGGGTGAGTCGGGTCATCGTTGACGGGGTGAGTCGGGTCATCGTTGACG
>NZ_JBEYBL010000006.1:127212-272582 GCF_040632175.1 Microbacterium sp. NPDC019599 | reverse complement strand
GGCGCGTTCGCCCTCGGCACCGGCACGATCGTCAAGATGCTGCCCGCGGCGGGCCTCGGGGCGAGGGGGTGGTCAGGTTCCGGCGAGCTCGGACTGACGGGCGGCGACGACCGCCTCGACCTGCGGGAAGAGCGGATGCTCGGGCTCGAGCCCTGTGACGGCGGCCGTGAAGGTCGCAGCATCCTGCTCGCGGAGCTGGGCCTGGAGCTGGACGGACTGCTCGTCCTCGGCGTCGTCGAACGCGAGGGCTGCACCGATCGCGGCGACGAGCGCCGTCGTGGAGAGCCCGCGCTCGGCCGCCTCGGCCGCGGGGCCGATGAACCGCTCGTGCCGTGAGAGCTTCCGCAGCGGCTGCCGGCCGACCCGCCACACCGTGTCGGGCAGCGCGTCGTTGCGGAACCGGCGCAGGATCGTCGCGCGGTACTGCGCGAGATCGTCGGCGGCCAGGCCGTGCTTCGCGGCGAGGAGCGCCGAGGTCTCTTCGAGCGCCGCCGAGACCCGTGCCGCGATCGAGTCGTCCGCGAGCGCCGCGGCGATCGTCTCGACGCCGGCCTGCGCGCCGAAGTAGGCCGTCGTCGCGTGGCCCGTGTTGACCGTGAAGAGCTTGCGCTCGATGTAGGGCCCCAGGTCGTCGACGAAGTGCGCGCCCGGGATGCTGGGGGGCGCGTCGCCGAACGGCGGGCGCTCGATCGCCCACTCGTAGAAGGGCTCGACCGTGACATCCACGCCCGCGTCGGCGGGCTGGGCCGGCACGATGCGGTCGACGGCCGTGTTCGCGAACACGGCGCGTCCCTGGATCGCGTCCCACGCGTCGCCCGCCTGCGCGCGGATCTCGTCGCGCAGGAGGTCGGTCGCGTTGATGGCGTTCTCGCAGGCCATGACCTGGAGTGGAGCAGCGGAGGGGTTGCGCAGCCCGAGACCCTTCAGGATGTGCGGAGCGACGAACTTAAGGATCGTCGGGCCCACGGCGGTCGTCACGACATCGGCGCTCGCGATCTCGTCGACGACAGCATCCGGATCCGTCGCGCTGTTGATGGCGCGGAAGCCGGTGACCACGGTGTCGACGCCGCCCTCGCCCACCTCGTGCACGGTGTACTCCGAGACCTCGTTGATCGCGTCGACGAGCGGGGCGGCGACATCCGAGAAGACCAGCTCGTAGCCGCCCTGATGCAGGAGCAGGCCGACGAAGCCGCGGCCGATGTTGCCCGCGCCGAAGTGGACGGCCTTCATGACTCGTTGACCGCGCTGAGCATCTGGAACAGCTCTTCGGGCGACTGCGCCGACTTGAGACGCTCGACCTCGTCCTCGTCGGAGAACAGGATCGCGATCTGCGACAGGATCTCGAGGTGCTCGTCGCCCTTGCCGGCGATGCCGATGACGAACGTGACGGGCTCGCCGTCCCAGTCGACCCCGCCGTCGTAGCGGACGACAGACAGTGCCGAGTCGAGGATCGCGCTCTTGGTGTCGTTCGTGCCGTGCGGGATCGCCAGCTCGTTGCCCATGTAGGTCGAGACCGTCTGCTCGCGCTGCTGCATCGCGTCGAAGTAGGCGCTCGTGACGGCGCCGGCGGCTTCCAGGATGTCGGCGGCCTCCCTCATCGCGTCCTCCTTGGACGTCCTCGAAGAGTGGATCCGGACCTGCCCGATGCTGAGAACCTCACGTGCCATGTCAATCGCCTTTCAATCGTTGCGGATGCTGTCATGGAAGACTCCGGGGCCGGGGCATCGCGCGCATCCGACCCCGGAGAGCTTCCGGTCTAGGACTGGTTCCCGTGCTGGGCCTTGACCAGATCCACCACCTCGTCGTAACGCGGCGAGTTCATGAAGTTGTCGACCGACACGTGGACCGAGTCGGGCGTCATGTGCTTCGCGCGGTCCGTGAGCTGGTTCTGCGTGATCACGAGGTCGGCGGACCCGTCGAGGTTCGCGATCGCCTTGTTGACGACCGTGACATCCTCGATGCCCGCCTTCTTGATCTTGTTGCGCAGGACGCTCGCGCCCATGGCGGACGACCCCATGCCGGCGTCGCACGCGAACACGATGCTCTTGATCTGGCGCTCCGTGCCCACCGCCGGGCCGCCCATGCCGTCGGCCTGCGTGGCCGCGCCGCCGCGGAGGTTCGCGAGGGCGTCGGAGCTCTTGCCCTTGGCGGCCTCGGTCTGGGTGATCGCCGCGCCGAAGGCGTCGTCGGTCAGCGCCATCGCCTCGAGGTCGCGCTTGCGCGAGGCCCGGAGGATGAGGCCGGCGATGAGGAACGTCACCGTCGCCGACAGGATGACTGACAGGATCACGGCGAAGTACGCCCCTGGCGCCGTCTGCAGGAGGACCGCGATGATGCTGCCCGGCGCCGCCGGGGCCCGCAGCGCACCACCGAGGAGCATGTTCGTCGTGACGCCCGTCGCGCCGCCCGCGATGAGGGCGAGGATCAGGATCGGCTTCATGAGCGCGTACGGGAAGTACACCTCGTGGATGCCGCCGAAGAACTGGATGACGGCGGCACCGGGAGCCGAGGCCCGCGCCGCGCCGATCCCGAAGAACGTGAACGCCAGGAGGAGTCCGACACCGGGGCCGGGGTTGGCCTCGAGGAGGAACAGGATGGACGAGCCCTCTTCCGCCGCCTGCGCGAGACCGAGGGGCGTCAGGACGCCGTGGTTGATCGCGTTGTTGAGGAAGAACACCTTGGCCGGCTCGATCAGGACGCTCGTGAGCGGCAGGAGGTTCATCTCCACGAGCCATTCGACGCCGCGTCCGAGGACGGCCATGATCCAGTTCACGAAGATCGCGACGGGGTAGAAGCCCACGATCGCCATCGCGAAGCCCCAGATGCCCGCCGAGAACATGTTGACGAGCATCTCGAAGCCCGCCCGGATCTTGCCCTCCCAGAGCGAGTCGAGCCACTTCATCGTCCAGGCGGCGAGCGGTCCGAGGATCATCGCGCCGATGAACATGTGGACCTGTCCGAGCTGGGACGCTCCCTCTTCGAGGCCCGCGTTGAACTGGTCGACGATGTAGTCCGACCCCGCGATGGCGCCCATCGTGGCGATCGCGCCGACCACGCCGCCGCGGACGTTGTAGACCATGCTGCCGCCCGTGTAGGCGATGATCAGCGGCAGCAGATAGTGGATGAACGGGCCGACGATCGTCGCGAGGGCCGCGTTGGGCGTCCAGCCCACCTCGATGAAGAACGCCGTGAAGATGCCCCACGCGATGAGCGCGGGGATGTTCGGCATGATCATGCCGGACAGGAACGTGCCGAAGCGCTGTACTCCGACCCGCGCCCGGCTGCCCGTGGTGGGCGTTGACGCCGTTGTCATTGCTGTCTCCTCTTTGTTTCCTGGTTGTCCCTGGCCGCGGGAGGCGGCCGCTCTAGCCGCGCGCCGCGGCCTCTCGGGTCGCGGCCTCTCGGGCCGCCGTTCGGGCTGACGCCGCATCGTCTGCGGCGAGGGCTGCCTCGGCGATTCCGCGCGCCTCGGCGAGGGTGTATTCCAGCAGCGACGCGCGGACGTCGGCGAGGGCAGTGGGAGCCATCGACAGGCTCGTGGCGCCGAGGCCCACGAGGACGACGGCGAGCAGCGGGTCGGCGGCCGCCTCGCCGCAGATCCCGACGGGCTTGCCGTTCTCGCGTCCGGCCTGGCCCACCTCGCGGATGAGCCGGAGGACCGCGGGGTGCCACGGATCCTGGAACGAGGCGACCGAGCCGAGCAGCCGGTCGGCGGCGAGCGTGTACTGCGTCAGGTCGTTCGTCCCGATGGAGGCGAAGTCCGCCGTCGTGAGGATCCTGTCCGCCAGAAGTGCCGACGAGGGCACCTCCACCATGACGCCCGCGGTCTTGATGCCGTATTCGCGCGCGAGACCGGTGAAGTACTCCGTCTCCTCGACGGTCGCGATCATGGGGGCCATGACCCACAGATCGGCGGGGCCGTCGGGTGTCTGCCGGGTGGCGGCATCCGCCTCCGCGAGGGCCGTGAGCTGCTCGCGCAGGATGTCCTCGCTCGCGCGCAGGGCACGGATGCCGCGGAGACCCAGTGCGGGATTCTCCTCGTGCGCGTCATTGAGGAACGCGAGCGGCTTGTCGGCCCCCGCGTCGAGCACCCGCACCACGACCTTCTTGCCCGGGAACGCCGAGAGCAGAGTCGTATACGCCTCGCGCTGCTGCTCGACCGTGGGCGCTTGGCTCGAGCTCAGGAAGAGGAACTCGGTCCGGAACAGTCCGACGCCCTCCGCGCCGAGCGCGACGGCCTCCGCCGCGCCCTCGGGCTTGCCGAGGTTCGCCAGCAGCGGGATCGCCGTCCCGTCCGCGAGCGCGCCGGGAGTGACCGGAGCCGATGCCTGCGCCGCGCGGGCGTCCGCGCGGTTCTGCGCCCGCTCGAGCTCGTCCGCCGTCGGCTCGCTCGTGACGACCCCGGCCGCGGCATCGACGATGACCGTCTCGCCGTCTGCGAGATCCTTCGCCGCCGCGACGCCGACCACCGCCACGATGGACTTCTCGCGCGCGAGGATCGCCGTGTGCGACGTGGGTCCGCCCTCGGTCGTCACGAGCGCGAGCACCTTCTCGAGGTCGAGCAGGGCCGTGTCGGCCGGCGCGAGATCCTTCGCGACGAGCACGAACGGATGCCCGGGGTCCGGGACGCCCGGAGCCGGGACACCGCGCAGCCGCGCGATGACGCGCTGGGCGACATCGTCGAGATCGGCGGCGCGCTCGCCGAGGTACCCGCCGAGCGCCGTGAGCTGGTCGCGGAACGACGCGAAGGCGTCGAACACCGCGAACTCGCCGGTCTTCCCCGCGGCGATGCGTGTGTCGACCTCGCTCTCGAGGGTGGGGTCCTCCGCCATCATGGCCTGCGCCTCGAGCACGTCGCGAGCCGCGCCGCCCGCCTGCTCGCCGCGCGCCTCGAGCTCGCGCGCGACGCCCGCGACCGCCTCGCGCACGCGCGCCGTCTCCTCCTCGGCGCTCAGCGTGCTCGGCCCGTCACCGGGGGCGGGCAGCGGCTCCGCCATGCGCGCGACGGGACCCTGGGCGACACCCAGGCCGATTCCGACTCCTCGCAGCTCTGCCATGGCCTACTCCGCGTCGTGGTCGGTCGTGAGGAGCTCGGCGAGCGTGTCGAGGGCCGCCTCGGCGCCGTCGCCGTCGGCGGTCAGCGTCACGTAGTCGCCCTGCTCGACGCCGAGCGCGATGACGCCCAGGATGCTCGCCGCGTTGACGGGTGTGCCGGAGTCCTTCGCGATCGTGATCGGGATGCCGGCGTCCTTCGCGGCCTGCGCGAAGAGCTTCGCGGGCCGGGCGTGCAGTCCGTGGGACGAGCCGATCCGCACGGTGCGGGAGATCTCAGGCATGTCGTTTCCTCTCGGTCGGTACAGCGTCAGTCGGTCGGTTCGGTCGGAGGCGCGGTCGATGCCTCGCGCTCGAGCGCTTCGCGCACGAGCGCGAGCGTGCGCGTGCCGTCGAGGTCGTTGAAGATGTCGGAGGGCAGCAGCACGACAGTCGTGCCCCGGGTCGCGGCATCCCGCTCGATCCTCGGGATGGCGTGCGCGAGGTGGGGTCCCACGAGGACGACGTCGGCGGAGTCGAGGTCGATCGGGAGGGAGTGCTCGGTGCCGGCGAAGGCCGAGTAGGCGAGGCCGACCTCGCTCGCGGCATGGCGCACACGCTGGGCGACGAACGTGCTCGACGCTCCCGCACCGCAGACCACGAGGATCCTCATCGACCCGCCTCCTCTGTGTGGCCATTCTTGTGAAAACGCTGGGAGCCGACAACCATGTCTCTTTCCGCCCCCGCGGAAGGCGGCCGTCGTGCCGCGGCGCCGCGGGTTGTCACGCGTGGTTGACTGGATCCGCGTGCACAGGCGGCGCGCGGCGCGGAGGGATCGTGACCAGACCCAGGCAGGACCGCCTCATCGCCCTGCTCGCCCGGGACGGCGAATGGGCGACGGCGGCGACGCTCGCCGACGCGCTCGGAGTCACGCCGCGCAGCATCCGCTCCTACGTGACCGCGATCAACGCCCGGGTCCCGTCGGGCTCCGCGATCGAATCGGGGCCCCTCGGCTACCGTGCCGGTGCGGACGCGGGCTCTGCGATGCGGGCCAACGGGACGGGGGATGCCGCCACCCCCCGCGACCGCCTGCACACGCTCGTCCGATCGCTGCTGGATGAGCCCGACGGTGTCGACGTGTTCGAGACGGCCGACCGCCTGCACGTCTCGTCCGCGACGCTCGACGCCGACCTCGCGAGGGTTCGCGGGCTCCTCGGCGGGACTCAGCTCACGCTCGAGCGCTCGGCCTCGCGCGCGCGCCTGCGCGGCACCGAGATGGCCCAGCGGCGCCTCATGAGCCGCCTCGCGCACGACGAGATGGACGCCGGCTCGTTCGACCTCGACGCGCTGCGCCGCACTCTCGGCGACGCCTCGGTGGGGGCCCGCGCGTTCGGCCCGTTCAAGACCGACCTGGTCGCGCGGCTGGGCGCGCTCGGATACTTCGTCAACGAGTACGGCATCGCCGACGTCGTGATGCACATCGCGATCGCCGCCGACCGGACGGCTCAGCACCGCGCGCTCGAGGGGGACTCGCTCTCGGTCTCGCCCGCCAACGCAGAGGTGGCCGCGATCCTCGCCGAGCTCGCCTCGACGCACCTCGGCGTCGACCTCGGGACCGCCGACCTCCAGCACCTCGCGTCGCTCGTGCTGACGCGCGTGGTCGCGCCCGGTGCGACCGCGCCGCGCATGCACGTGCGCGAACGCCTCGAGCCCGAGGTGGAGCGGGCCGTCCGGGCGATCGTCGAGGCCGCGGCATCCGAGTTCCTCGTCGACATCGTCCACGAGGACTTCATCCTGCGGCTCGCGCTGCACGTGCAGAACCTGCGCCTGCGCGCTCGCGAGGAGGCCTGGTCGCGCAATCCGCTCACGCGCTCGCTCAAGGCGTCGTATCCGATGATCTTCGAGGTCGCCGTCTACATCGCCAACGGGCTGCACGAGAGCCTCGGCATCCCGCTCCTCGACGATGAGATCGCGTACATCGCGATGCACGTCGGCGGGCGGCTCGAGCGCAGCCGTCGTGCCGATCAGCTGCTGACCGCGACGATCGTGTGCCCCGGCTACTACGAGCTGCACGAGCTGCTGCGGTCGTCGGTGGACCGCTCGCTCGGCCAGGCGATCGAGGTCGTCGGCGTCGAGACGCGCGTCGACCCGGAGTGGTCTTCGATCGACACGGATCTCGTGCTCACGACGATCGACCCGGGACCGGGGGTCTCGGCGGATCGCGTCGTGCGGATCCAGCCGTTCCTCACCGACGGCGACATCGAGCGCGTCCAGGCCGCCGCGGGGCGCATCCGCCGTGGTCGCCGGCTCGCGCGGCTGCGCGGCGAGCTCGAGCGCTACTTCGAGCCTTCCGCCTTCGTGCGGGGACTGGATGCCGAGCCCGGCGAGGAGGGCGTCATCCGCCGACTCGGGGCGGCGCTCGTCTCACACGGGATCATCGACGACGACTACATCGAGCGGGCCATCCAGCGCGAGCACCTGTCGTCGACGGCGTTCACTGACGCCCTCGCCGTGCCGCACGCACTCGGCATGACAGCGACGCGCACCGCGATCGCCGTGGGCATCGCCGACCCGTCGATCCCGTGGGGCGACGGCCGCGTGCAGGTCGTCGCGCTCGTCGCGTTCAGCGAGACCGACCGCGAGGCGTTCCAGACGGTGTTCGAGCAGCTCGTCGAGGTGTTCTCGGAGCGCGAGTCCGTCCAGCGGATCGTCCGACGCGGCACGGACTTCCCGGCGTTCCTCGACGAGCTCGTCGCCGTCGTCGACGGCTGAGCCTGTCGAAGCCTGAGCCTGTCGGGCCTGAGCCCGTCGAAGCCTCAGCCCGGCCGCGTCGCTGCCGGGCCCGACCGGGCTCGGCCCGCATCCGTGGGCGGAGGGGGTTCGAGGGAGGGAGGACGGGATGCCGCGATCCGGCCCTCTGCCCGTCGGTTCGCCTCCGCTCGCCTCGACGAGAGGGGAGCCTGAGACAAGCCGGCGAGCGGCCGATCCAGGCCTCGACAACCTCAGCCGCGGGCGAGCCGAGCCTCCAGGCCGAGCCGGACGGCCGGCCACTCGTGCGGGAGGATCGAGAAGACCACCGTGTCGCGCAGCGACCCGTCCGGGCCGAGGCGGTGATTTCGCAGGACCCCGTCCTGCTTGGCGCCGAGCCTCGCGATGGCCTCGCGCGACTGGCGGTTGTGCCAGTGCGTGCGCAGCTCGACCGCGATCGCGCCGCACGCCTCGAATGCGTGGCCGAGGAGCAGCAGCTTCGCGGCGGAGTTGACCTCGCTGCGCTGCGCCGTCGGCGACAGCCACGTGTAGCCGATCTCGACGTGCCGGTTGGGCTGATCGACGCTGCAGAACGTCGTCATCCCGACGACGCGGCCGGTCGAGAGGCGACGCACGGCCCACGGGTTCATCTCGCCTGCCGCGTGCCAGGCGAGGCGCCGCTCGATCTCGGCCGCCATGCCGTCGGGGGTCGGCGCCGACGTGTACCAGGCGTACTCGAGCCCTGTCGTGGCCTCGGCGAGGTCGTCCCGGTGCGCGGGCGAGAGCGGCTCGAGCCGCACCCAGTCGTTCTCGAGCGTTATCGGGTCGGTGAACAGCACGCTCACGAGCCTAGGCCCGCGGGCGCGGCGGGCCGAGCCCAGCGCGGCGGCGCGTCACGCGTGCTCGTCGAGGAGCACCCGCACGCCGCTCGCGAGCGCGGAGAGCCGGTGTCGCGCATCCTCCGCCGAGTCGCCGCGCACGTCGAGGTAGGCCTTGAGCTTCGGCTCGGTGCCGCTCGGGCGCACGATGACGCGCGAGCCGTCCTCGAGCCACAGGCGCAGCACGTCACCGGGCGGCAGATCCTCGAAGCCCTCGGCCAGGTCGTCGACCTGCGTGACAGGGACCTCGCCGATGCGGGACGGATGCTGCTCCCGCAGTCCGCTCATGATCCGCGCGATGATCCCGAGGTCCTCGACCCGGATCGAGATCTGGTCGCTCGCGAAGTACCCGAAGATCTGCTCGAACTCCTCGAGGAGTCCGGCGAGCGAGCTGCCCCGCCCGTGCGCGTCGGCCACGAGACCCAGCATCGCGACGGCGGCGGAGATCCCGTCCTTGTCGCGCACAGTCTCGGGATTCACGAGGTATCCGAGCGCCTCCTCGAACCCGAACACGATGCCGGGTGCGCGCGAGATCCACTTGAAGCCCGTGAGGGTCGCGTGGAAGTCGAGGCCGTAGTGCTCGGCGATGGTCTGCAGACCTGGGGACGAGACCAGCGAGCACGCGAGCGACGGTCGGGGAGCAGCATCCCGCTCCGGCTCTTCGGCAGGCGCTTCCTGGGCGGGCGCTTCGGCAGGCCCGTCCTGGTGGGGCCCTTCGCCGGGCGCGTCCTCTTCGGGCGCTTCGGCAGGCGCGTCGTGGTCCGGCTCTCCCGCCGGGGCGTCCTGGTCCGGCTCTTCGGCAGGCGCGTCCTGGTCCGGCTCTTCGGCAGGCGCGTCCTGGTCCGGCTCTCCCGCCGGGGCGTCCTGGTCCGGCTCTTCGCCGGGCGCCGCCTCGACCTCGGCGGTCGCGAGCTGCGCCGCCCGCCAGCCCAGCAGCAGACCGATCTCGTTGCCCGTGAGCCGGCGCCAGCCGCCGTCGGCGGTGTCGTCCGGGAGGGCGACGGCGAGGCGGTCGGCGTCGGGGTCGTTCGCGATGATGAGCTCGGCCCCGGTCTCGCGCGCGGTCTGGAACGCGAGGTCCATCGCGCCCGGCTCCTCCGGGTTGGGGAATGCGACGGTCGGGAAGGCGCCGTCCGGTTGGATCTGCGCCTCGACGAGTGTGGGGGCGGGATAGCCTGCGGTCTCGAGGATGCGTGCCAGCGTCTCCCAGCCGACGCCGTGCATCGCGGTGTACGCCCACGAGAGGCCCTCGGCGCCCGCGGGTGCGGGCGCGACGGCGGCCGTGGCCCGGATGTACGCCTCGACGACGGACTCGGGGGCCGTCTCGTACGCGAGCATGCGCGGGATGGCGGGGGCGTTCGCCTCGTCCGCGACGCGCTGGATGTGCGCGGCGATCTCGGCGTCGGCGGGCGGGACGATCTGCGCTCCATCGTCCGCTCCGCCGAGATAGACCTTGTACCCGTTGTCGTCCGGCGGGTTGTGGCTCGCGGTGACCATGACGCCGGCGTCGGCGCCGAGGTGCCGCACGGCGAAGGCGAGCACGGGCGTCGGCAGGAGCCGGGGCAGCAGGAGCGCCCGGATCCCGGCTCCGGCGAAGATCTCCGCCGAGTCCCGCGCGAAGACGTCGGAGTTGCGCCGGCCGTCGTAGCCGATGACGATCGTCGCCTGCCGGTCGTCGCCCGTGCGCTCGAGCACGTACGCCGCGAGGCCCGCCGCAGCCTGTGCGACGAGCACGCGGTTCATGCGGTTGCTGCCGGCGCCCAGTCGCCCGCGGAGACCGGCCGTGCCGAATGCGAGCCGGCCGGCGAAGCGGTCCTCGAGGTCGGCCGTGGCCGCGGCATCCCCTTCCTCGACCTGGGCGATGAGCGTCTCGAGCTCTCCGCGCGTGGCCGGATCGGGGTCCTGCGCGAGCCAGGCGCGCGCCTGCTCGAGCGCGGCGCTCACAGCAGTCCGATCACTCGGGCCAGCAGCGACGAGATGACCGGGCCCGCGGCTCGCCCGGCCTCCATCACCTCCTCGTGGCTGAGCGGCGTCGTCTGGATGCCCGCCGCCATGTTCGTCACGAGCGTGAAGCCGAGGATCTCCATGCCGGCCTGGCGGGCGGCGATCGCCTCCAGGGCCGTCGACATGCCGACAATGTGGCCGCCGACCGCCTTGGCCATCTGCACTTCGGCCGGCGTCTCGTACTGCGGTCCCGTGAACTGGCAGTACACGCCCTCGTCGAGGCTCGGGTCGACCGTGCGCGCGAGGTCGCGCAGCCGCATCGAGTAGAGGTCGGTCAGATCGATGAACGTCGCGCCCTCGAGCGGGGTCGCGGCGGTGAGGTTGATGTGGTCGCTGATGAGGACGGGCGTGCCGGGCTTCCACGTGTGCTTGATGCCGCCCGCGCCGTTGGTCAGCACCATCGTCCGCGCGCCGGTCGCGGCCGCGGTGCGGACGCTGTGCACGACGCGGCGGACGCCGTGACCCTCGTAGAAATGCGTCCTCGCACCGATCACGAGGACCCGCTTCCCCTTCGCCGTCAGGATGCTGCGGAGCGTCCCGACATGGCCCTCCAGAGCCGGCGCGCTGAACCCCGTGACCTCCGTCGCCGGGAACGCGGCCGTCGTGTCGCCGATGAGATCGGCCGCGGCTCCCCAGCCGCTGCCCAGCGTGAGGGCGATGTCGTGGCGCTCGACCCCTGTGATCCGCGCGATGTCGGCGGCGGCCGTCGAAGCGACCGCGAAGGGGTCGGCGGTCGGGTCGTCAAGGGGGTTCTCGGTCTGGTCTGACATGAGCCCACTCTAGGGAGGGCGGGATGCCGGGGGCCAGACGCCGTCGATCGCCCGATGACGGCATCCGTCGGTCGCTGAATGCGGCTCCGGTGGCGCAGGGGGTGAGAATGGGAGTCATGTCTGTGAGCTTCGAGCGCACCCAGAGCGTCGCGATCATCGGCGGAGGCCCCGGCGGCTACGAGGCGGCCCTGGCCGCCGCACAGCTCGGGGCCGAGGTCACCCTCGTCGAGCAGGCGGGCATCGGCGGCTCGGCCGTCATCACCGACGTCGTGCCGTCCAAGTCGCTCATCGCGACCGCCGACGCCGCCGTCGCGATCGCCGGCGCGAGCGATCTCGGCGTGCAGCTGTTCGCGAAGGGCAAGGACGGGAAGCCCCTCAAGCCCGAGATCGCGATCAACCTCACGGCGGTCAACAAGCGGCTCCTGTCGCTCGCGCGCCAGCAGTCCGACGACATGCGGGCCTCGCTCGTCGAGGCCGGCGTGCGGATCATCTCGGGCTGCGGACGACTCGAGGGCGAGAACGCACTCGTCGTGTCGACGGGCCCGGGCGGCACCGACTTCGACCGCATCGAGGCCGACACCCTCGTCGTCTCGGTCGGCGCGTCGCCGCGCGAGCTGCCGACCGCCAAGCCCGACGGGAAGCGCATCCTCACGTGGACGCAGCTCTACGACATGCAGGCGCTGCCCGAGCACCTCATCGTGGTCGGCTCCGGCGTCACGGGCGCCGAGTTCGCGGGCGCGTACATGAACCTCGGCTCGAAGGTGACGCTCGTCTCGAGCCGCGATCAGGTGCTCCCGGGCGAGGACTCGGATGCCGCGGCCGTCCTCGAGAAGGTCTTCAAGCGCGGCGGCATGACGCTGCTGTCGAAGTCGCGGGCCGACAAGGTCGAGAACACCGGCGACGGCGTCCTCGTGACGCTCTCGGACGGTCGCACGGTCGAAGGCAGCCACTGCCTCATGGCCGTCGGCTCCGTCCCCAACACGAAGGGCATCGGCCTCGAGCAGGCCGGCATCCAGATGACGGAGTCGGGGCACATCCAGGTGAACCGCGTCGCGCGCACCTCCGTGCCGAACATCTACGCCGCAGGGGACTGCACGACCTTCGTCCCGCTGGCCTCGGTCGCCGCGATGCAGGGCCGCACGGCGGTCTTCCATGCGCTCGGCGACGTCGTCATCCCGCTGGAGCGCCGGCGCATCACGTCGAACATCTTCACGGCCCCCGAGATCGCGACCGTCGGCTGGCAGGAGAAGGACATCGCCGAAGGCCTCATCCAGGGCGTCGTGCACAAGCTGCCGCTCGCAGCGAACCCGCGCGCCAAGATGATGGGCATCAAGGACGGGTTCGTCAAGCTCATCGCCCGCCAGGGCAGCGGCAGCGTCATCGGCGGGGTCATCGTCGGTCCGCGCGCCTCCGAGCTCATCTACCCCATCGCGATCGCCGTCGAGCGCCGCCTCACGGTCGACCAGGTCTCGCGCGTCTTCGCCGTGTACCCGTCGCTGTCAGGCAGCATCACCGACGCCGCGCGCGCGATGCACGTCGTCGACCACGCGATCTACGGCGCCTGAGGCCAGCCCGCCCGGTCCTCGGTCTTCCGCGGTCTGCGGCAGGCACAACGGCGGATCCGCCGCGGGACTCGCCGAGGGACGGATGCCTTCAAGCGGCGTGTCGCCACGCCGGTCCGCGGCTGTGCACGCGACCGGGGGACCTGCAGCCGGCCTCGAATCTAGGAGATCGTGAGGAGCTGGTGCCCGGCCGACACTGTCGTGCCGGGATTCGCGTCGATCGAGCCGACGACGCCGTCCTTGTGGGCCTGGATCGGCTGCTCCATCTTCATCGCCTCGAGCACGACGACGAGGTCGCCCTTGACGACGGGCTGCCCCTCCTCGACCGCGACCTTGACGATCGTCGCCTGCATCGGGGACTTGACGGCGTCTCCGGATGCCCCGGCCACGACGGTCTGGGCGTGCGAGCGGCGCGACGGCGGCACGGCGGCCGGACGGCCGGCGGCCACGGGCGCCGCCACGATGCGGTCGGGCAGGCTGACCTCGATGCGCTTGCCCGCCACCTCGACGACGACCGTGTGGCGGCCCTCGGGAGGAGTCACGTCGCCGAGCTCGCCGTCCCACGGCGCGATGTCGTTGACGAACTCGGTCTCGATCCAGCGAGTGAAGACCCCGAACGTCCCGTCTTCGGCGGTGAAGGCGGGCTCGCGCACGACCTTGCGGTGGAAGGGGAGAACGGTCGGAAGCCCGCCAACCTCGAACTCGTCGAGGGCGCGACGCGCACGCTCGAGCGCTTCGTCGCGGTCACGGCCCGTCACGATGATCTTGCCGAGCAGGGAGTCGAAGGCGCCGCTGACGCTGTCGCCGGCCGTGACGCCGGAGTCGAGGCGGATGCCGGGGCCACCGAACGTCTTGAACACCTTGATGGGTCCGGGCTGCGGGAGGAAGCCGCGGCCGGGATCCTCGCCGTTGATGCGGAACTCGATCGAGTGCCCTTCGGGCGCGGGGTCGTCGTAGCCGAGCTCTTCGCCCTCCGCGAGGCGGAACTGCTCGCGGACGAGGTCGATGCCCGTGACCTCCTCCGAGACGGGATGCTCGACCTGAAGCCGCGTGTTGACCTCGAGGAACGAGATCGTGCCGTCGGCGCCGATGAGGAACTCGCACGTCCCCGCGCCGACGTAGCCCACCTCCTTGAGGATCGCCTTCGACGCGTCGTACAGGGTCTTGTTCTGCTCGGCGCTCAGGAACGGCGCGGGCGCCTCCTCGACGAGCTTCTGGTGCCGGCGCTGCAGCGAGCAGTCGCGCGTGGAGATGACGACGACGTTGCCCGCGGCATCCGCGAGGCACTGCGTCTCGACGTGGCGGGGCTTGTCGAGGTACTTCTCGACGAAGCACTCGCCGCGGCCGAACGCCGTGATCGCCTCGCGCGTGGCCGACTCGAACTGCTCGGGCACTTCGTCGACCGTGCGCGCAACCTTGAGCCCGCGTCCGCCGCCGCCGTAGGCGGCCTTGATCGCGATCGGCAGGCCGTGCTCCTCGACGAACGCGAGGACCTCGTCGGCGCCGCTGACGGGACCGGGGGTGCCGGGCGCGAGGGGCGCGCCGACCTTCTCGGCGACGTGGCGCGCCGTCACCTTGTCGCCGAGCGCCTCGATGGCCTCCGGCGAGGGGCCGATCCAGACCAGGCCGGCGGCGATGACGGCGCGAGCGAAGTCGGCGTTTTCGGCGAGGAAGCCGTAACCCGGGTGCACGGCGTCGGCGCCGGACCGGCGCGCGACGGAGAGGATCTTCTCGATCGAAAGGTACGTCTCGGCGCTCGTGCTGCCGCCGAGGGCGTACGCCTCGTCGGCGAGGCGCGCGTGCATCGCGTCGCGGTCCTGGTCGGCGTAGACGGCGACCGAGGCCTTACCCGAGTCGCGCGCCGCGCGGATGACACGGACGGCGATCTCACCGCGGTTCGCGACGAGCACCTTGGCGATCTGAGGCATGCCTGCCAGCCTACCGACGGCGACCGCTCCCCTTTTGGCCGCCCTGCACAAGAAACGTCACGGAACGTGTGGGGGAGTCTACGAGCCCGTCCAGAGGTCCGGCCACGCGACGCCGAGGTCCCGCACGAGAGTCCGCAGCGTCGAGAGCGACATCCCGACGACGGTCGATGGATCGCCCTCGACCCGCGCGATGAAGGGCCCGCCGAGGCTGTCGATAGTGAACGCGCCCGCGACGTGCAGCGGCTCGCCCGAACCGACGTAGGCGGCGATCTCGGCATCCGTCACATCCGCCGCGAAGGTGACGGATGCCTCGGCGACGGCGTGCGCCTCGTGGGGGTCCGCGCCCGGCCGCAGGCGGTAGACGGAGTGGCCGGAGTGCAGCACGCCCGTGCGACCCCGCATGGCCCTCCAGCGCTGGGTGGCCGCCTCTGGCGTGTAGGGCTTGCCGAGGATCTCGCCGTCGAGCTCGAACATGGAGTCGCCGCCGACGACGATGCCGTCGAACGCGGGGTCCTCCGAGGCCGTCCGGGCCGCGACGTCCGCAGCCTTGCGCCTGGCCAGGAGCAGCACGTGCTCGGCGGGCGTCAGCGTGCGGCCCTCTGCGGCCTCGACCGCCGCGATGACGGACTCCTCGTCGACGTCGGGAGCCAGGGTCTCGGGCACGATCCCCGCCTGTCGCAGCAGCATGAGCCGGGCGGGTGAGGTGGAGGCGAGCAGCACGCGCATGCGTCGAGGCTACCGGCGACCCCCACGCGCCCCGCAGGTGCGCGAGACTTCGCGAACGGGGCGCCGCGACGGCGTGTCGTGCCCCGAACGTGAAGTCTCGCGCAAGGTGCAGCTGTGCGAGAGTCGGATGCATGCCTGACGACCTCATCGACCTCGACGTCACGGACGTCGCCCACGGCGGCGTCTTCGTCGGCCGCCACGAAGGCCGCGTCGTCTTCGTGCCCGATGCGATCCCCGGCGAGCGCGTGCGGATCCGTATCACCGACACGGGCAAGTCCTCGTTCTGGCGCGGCGAGACCCTCGAGATCATGGATGCCTCTCCCCACCGCCGTCCGCACATCTGGCGTGCGGCCGATGTCGACGTGGCCCCGGAGCGGCGACCCGGCGGCGCCGACTTCGGCCACATCGAGCTGGGCCACCAGCGCGCGCTGAAGACGCGGGTCATCCTCGACGCGCTCGAGCGCATCGGCGGGATGCCGGACGCTGCCGTGACGATCGAGGGGGCGCTGCCGATCCTCTCGCCCGAGGGCGGTCTCGTCGCGCAGGAGACCGATGACGGAACCGGCTGGCGGACGCGCGTGAGCCTGCACGTCGACGACGAGGGGCGCGTCGGCCCGTACGCGGCACGGAGCCACCGGATCATCCCCGTGGACGACCATCCCCTCGCGACGCCCGCGGTCGCCCGCGCCGCGTTGCAGGCGGCGGGCGGCAGGCGCGGCCGGCTCGACCTCGTGCAGCCCGCCGACGGGCGTGTCCGCGTCATCCCCCGCCCCGAGACGGAGCGCCCGCGCCGCGGCGGCCCGCGCCGCGGCGGCCGGCGAGCCCCAGCGCCCGCTGCGGCGCCGACGAAGAACGACCCCGCGCTCGAGACCGTCCTGGAGCGGGTGAACGGCCGGGACTTCCGGGTGGATGCCGGCGGCTTCTGGCAGGTGCACCGCCTCGCCGCGCACTCGTTGTCGTCGTACGTCGCCGCGGCGCTGCGCGAGACGCAGCCCGACGGACCCGCGATCGACCCCGATGCATGGCACCTCGATCTGTACGGCGGCGTGGGCCTGTTCGCCGCGACGCTGGGCGACCTCGGCGGGCCGGCGACGCGCGTCACGAGCGTCGAGTCCGACCCGCGCGCGACCGATCACGCCGGTGAGAACCTCGCGGAGTGGGTCGGCGCGCGCGCCGAGACCGAGCGGGTCGACCGGTGGATCGCGAGGCTCGCGGCCGAGGCCTCCGATCTCCAGCGCGAGCGACTGTCGCGCGGCGTCGTCGTGCTCGACCCGCCGCGGGCGGGTGCCGGCCGCGAGGTCGTGGAGGGCGTCGCGGCCCTCGCACCGGCCACGGTCGTCTACGTCGCGTGCGACCCCGTCGCGCTGGCGCGCGACCTCGCGACCTTCCGGCTCGCCGGCTACGAGACGGCGAGGGTGTCGGCACTCGACCTCTTCCCGCACTCCCACCACGTCGAAGCCGTCGCGACGCTGACTCGGGAAGGCGCGGAGCGCTAGCCTGGGCGCATGACCCGCGTGGCCCTCATCGACGACCACGAATCCGTCCGCCTTGGGCTAGAAGCGGCGTGTGCACGTGGCGGCTCAGAGATCGTCGTCTTCTCCGGCAGCACCGTGACCGCCTACCTCGACTGGCGCACGTACAGCCGCTCCGAGCCCGCCGACGTCGTGGTGCTCGACCTTACTCTCGGCGACGGCACGACCGTGACCGAGAACGTGCAGCACCTGACGTCCCAGGGCTCCAGCGTCATCATCCACAGCGTCGCCGACCGCCCGGCCGCCGTGCGCGAAGCGCTCGCGGCGGGCGCCGACGGGGTCGTCAGCAAGGCCTCGCCGATCGGCGACGTCATCGCGGCGATCCGCACCGTCGCCCGCGGAGAGCCGCTCAACAACGTCGAGTGGGCCAGCGCCGTGGAAGGCGACCGGGCGTTCGCCGACGCGCAGCTGTCCGCGCGCGAGCGCGAGGTCCTGCGCCTCTACGCGGCGGGCCTGCCCCTCAAGGTCGTCGCGGACCGCCTCGGCGTCGCGTACTCGACGGCCAAGGAGAACATCACGCGGGTGCGCGTGAAGTACGTCGAAGTCGGTCGCCCCGCGCCGACGAAGGTCGACCTCCTCCGCCGCGCGATGGAGGACGGCATCCTCGCGCAGGCCACTGAAGGCGGTGCGGGTGACGGCTGACGCCGCATCCAGGGTTCTCGAGGACGCCTGGGGGCACATCCCCCAGACGCGAGAGACCACGGCAGGCCTCGGCTCGTTCACGCGTCGCCGCATCGAGCGTGCGATCGGCGTAGCAGCGGGTTTCGGATGCCTCGCCCTCGGCCTTCAGGCGCTGCTGACGTCGTTCGCGCCCGCCGACGAAGGGCCGGGCTGGCACGAGGCCTTCGTGATCGCGACGTTCGGCACCCTCGCGCTCATGCTGATCGCGTGCTTCATCGGCCGCGGCGTCAAGGTGTTCGCGGGGATCTTCGCGTTCGTCTACTTCGTCTCGCTCGTGCTGTGGCCCATCGCGACGGCCGGCTCGACGCCCGAGCCGGGGACGGAGCCGTGGATCTGGTACCTCGTCAACGTCGCCACGGTGGCGGGCGTCCTCGCCTTTCCGCTTCCGATGCAGATCGCCTGGACGATCCTCCTGCCCCTGCTGTTCGGCGCCGTCCGCCTCGCGCAGAGCGGCTTCGCACGTGCCGACCGGATCCCCGTCCTCCTCGACGTGTCGTTCGCGCTGATCCTCGGCGGCATCCTCCTGACGCTCGCGTGGGTCTTCCGCTCCGTGGCAGCCAACGTCGACGAGACGCGGATGCGCGCGGTCGAGTCGTACGGTGCCGCCGCAGCAGCCGACGCGGCGGAGAAGGAGCGGGTGGCCGTCGCGGCGCTCATGCACGACAGCGTGCTCGCAGCCCTCATCGCCGCCGAGCGGGCCCACACGGACCGCGAGCGCGGTCTCGCGGTCGCGATGGCCCGCGAGGCCCTCACGCGGCTCGCCAACGCCGAGCAGGACCCTGAGGAGGGGAGCGACGCGCCGACGGATGCCGCGACCCTCGCGGGCGACATCGAGCGCGGTGCGCGGGAGCTCGGCGTCGACATCCAGGTCGAGCGGACCATCCTCGGCGAGCACCCGTCCGTGCCCGGTCGCGTGGCGCGGGCGCTCTCGCTCGCGGCGATGCAGGCGATCACCAATGCCGTCGAGCACGCGGACGGGGTGGGCCTCACGGTCTCGGTGCGCGCCGTCCCGCAGCCCGTGCGGATCCGCATCGAGGTCAGGGACAACGGCGAGGGCTTCGATCTGGAGGCTGTTCCGGATGACCGGCTGGGCATCCGCGGCTCGATCCTCGCGCGCGTGGCCGCCGTCGGCGGAACGGCGTCGATCGCCTCGGGCGAGCGGGGCACGACCGTGCGGATCGAGTGGCGGGAGGCGGGCGCATGATCAGCGTTCGCGCCGTCCTGACGGGCCTGGGCATCGCCTTCACGGCCTACCTGGCGGCGCGCGGCCTGGCGTGGACAGAGCCGGTCGACTTCCCCCTCGTCATCGTCGTCGCCCTCAGCCTGTACCTCGTCACGACGTGGCTGTGCATCTTCTGGAATCCCCCTCCGCGCCCTCGACCGGGGCCCGACGGCAGGCCGGGCCTGCCCATCGGCGTGCACGGGCCCACGACTCTTCCGGTGTGGGCCTGCCTCCTGGCCTTCGCATGCGCCGTGCTCGTCCCGACGAGCATCGTCCTGGGAGTCGGAGTGGCCAACGTCGACGAGCCGTTCGCGACGTGGTACCTCGGAGGCATCGGCGCGCTCATGACTATCGTCATGGTGCGGCGCCGTCCGTGGATCGCGTGGGCGGGGATCGTCGTGCTCGGCATCGCGTCGATGGCGTGGATGGGGGTCGTCGACGCCCTGAGCCTCGGCCTGGTCGGATCGATCGTGTGGGTCGGGGCGGCCCAGCTGCTCCTGTACTCGATGGACCGGGCAGCGCGTGACACCGAGCACCTGACACAGCTGCAGCGCGCCGCCTCCGCGTGGCAGGCGGCTCAGCTCGTCCGCGGGCGGGAGCGCCGCGTCCAGGTGCAGCGCGCGCTCGCCGTGGCGGGGCCGGTCCTGAGCCGCACCGTCGCGACGGGAGGCGAACTCGATGACGCACAGCGCCTCGAGGCGCGGATCGCCGAAGGGGCCCTGCGGGATGAGATGCGCGGCCCGCGCCTCCTCGACGATGATGTCCGGGCCCAGCTCGAGCTCGCACGGCGCCGCGGCGCGACCGTGACGGTCCTCGACGAGGGCGGACTCGACGGTCTCGACGAGGCCTCGCTCACCGTCATCCGCGCCCAGCTCGCCGACACGCTGCGCTCGTCGCAGGCGGACCGCCTGTACATCCGGACGTCGCCGGACGAGCGGATCGCCGTGACGGTCGTCGGGCGCTCGGCCGCGGGCAGCGGACTCTCCGATGAGGATGCTGTCGAACTCTGGCACGAGATCGCACACCCGGACTGACCCCTCGGCGTCAGCCGCGGATCCGCGGGCGACAGCATCCCGGGCCTGCATGCGTGCTGCCTGCGGAAGAGGCCCGGAGGAAAACTCGCTCCCCGTCCCGGTGGGGGAGGGGAACCGGGGCGGGGAGCGGAATCTGAAGGGGCGGGGGGCGGCGATACGCCTGCCCCCCGCCGCGAACGGTTACCCGAAAACCGTTCGCATGGCCGAACCTGAGACTGCTTGGGACAGTCAGGTCAGCCGAACGCAGAGCGTTCCAGCACTTCAAGTATCGACGGGTGCGGGAATCGCGTCTGTAGGTATTTCGGGGGACAAATCGTGTCCCCCATCAGTCACCCGCCGCATTTCGATGCGCCGCCTTCGGCGGCTACTCAATGACCGGGTTCGGCGGGCGAGCCGCTGGCGCGGCTCACCCGCCGAACCGGCCCCAGCCGAGCTCGCGGCGGAGCGGGTCGCGGAAGGAGCGCTGCGACAGCGCCCAGGCCGAGCGGGTGCGGGCATCCTCGGCGAGGGCGCCGACGGCCTCCTCGACGTACGCCTCGCTCACGACGGCGATGAGCGCCGCGAGCTCCTCCGCCGTCGGCGCGCCGCCGCGCACCTCGACGGTGACGCCGTCGGGGGTCTGGTCCGCCGTCGCGCTCACAGGGGGATGTTCCCGTGCTTCTTGGGCGGCAGGCTCGCGCGCTTGCCGCGCAGCGCGCGCAGCGCCTTGGCGATCGACACGCGGGTCTGGGCGGGCTCGATGATGCCGTCCAGCTCACCGCGCTCGGCCGCGAGGAACGGCGACGCGACGTTGTACGTGTACTCGTTGGCCAGGCGCGTGCGGACGGCGGCGACGTCCTCGCCGGCCTCCTCGGCGCGCTTGATCTCGCCGCGGTAGAGGATGTTCACAGCGCCCTGGCCGCCCATGACCGCGATCTCGGCGGTCGGCCACGCGAGGTTGACGTCGGCGCCGAGCTGCTTGGAGCCCATGACGATGTACGCGCCGCCGTACGCCTTGCGCAGGATGACCGTCACGAGGGGGACCGTCGCCTCGGCGTACGCGTACAGGAGCTTGGCGCCGCGGCGGATGACGCCGGTCCACTCCTGGTCGGTTCCGGGGAGGTAGCCGGGTACGTCGACGAGCGTCACGATCGGGACCGAGAACGCGTCGCAGAAGCGCACGAACCGGCTCGCCTTCTCGCCCGCCTCGATGTTGAGCGTCCCCGCCATCTGCGAGGGCTGGTTGGCGATGATGCCCACCGTGCGCCCCTCGATGCGGCCGAATCCGATGACGATGTTGGGGGCGAAGAGCGGCTGCACCTCGAGGAAGTCGCCCGCATCGACGATGTGTCCGATGACGGTGTGGATGTCGTACGGCTGGTTGGGCGAGTCGGGGATGATCGCGTTCAGCGTGCGATCGGCATCCGTCGTCTCCCACTCGAACTCGGTCTCGTAGACCGGCAGCTCCGCCATGTTGTTGTCGGGGAGGAACCCCAGGAGCGTCCGGACGTAGTCGATGGCGTCGTCCTCGTCCTCCGCGAGGTAGTGGGCGACGCCCGAGCGCGTGTTGTGCGTGTACGCGCCGCCGAGCTCCTCCATCCCGACGTCCTCGCCCGTGACCGTCTTGATGACGTCGGGACCGGTGACGAACATCTGGCTCGTCTTGTCGACCATGACGACGAAGTCCGTGAGGGCCGGTGAATAGACGGCGCCGCCGGCGGCGGGGCCCATGATGATCGAGATCTGGGGGATGACCCCGGATGCCGCCGTGTTGAGGCGGAAGATCTCGCCGTACTTGCCGAGCGCGATCACGCCTTCCTGGATGCGGGCGCCGCCGGAGTCCAGCATCCCGACGCACGGCATGCCGTTGCGCATCGCGAGCTCCATGATCTTGATGATCTTCTCGCCGGCCGCCTCGCCGAGCGAGCCGCCGAACGTGGAGAAGTCCTGCGCGTAGACGGCGACCGTGCGGCCGTGGATCGTGCCCACGCCCGTGACGACGGAGTCGCCGTAGGGGCGGGACCGGTCCATGCCGAACGCCGTCGTGCGGTGGCGGACGTACTCGTCGAACTCGACGAAGGAGCCGGTGTCGACGAGGAGCTCGATGCGCTCGCGCGCCGTGCCCTTGCCCTTCGCGTGCTGCTTCGTGCGCGCTGTGTCTTCGGCGTCGAGGACGGCCTCCTGGAAGCGGGCGCGAAGGTCGGCGATCTTGCCGGCGGTCGTGGAGAGGTCGGGCTTCTCGGTCACGGATTCCACACTATCGGCGGGTCGTCGCCAGCGGTTGGAGGGTTCGCACAAGGGGACGCGGCATCCGCTGTCGGACCCACGGGGCGAGCGCCGGCGGCAGATGACGCCGGTCGCGCAACCCGGGTGACCGCGAGAGCTCGCCGTAGTAGGGTCTGCCGCACGATGAGGCGGAGTGGCGGGACTCGGCGGACGTTCGGGCGAGGTGCGGTGGTCGTCGCGGTGATCGCGGCCCTGAGCTGCGTCGTGGACCCCGCATTCGGACAGGCGCCGCCGCTCGCCGCGGCCGTGTCAGCCGAGGAGACGCCGTCTCCCGCACCCTCTCTCGGCGTCGCGGATCCGTCGACGCCTGCGCCTTCGCCGAGTCCGAGCGCTCCCGGCGGCGCCGGCGAGACTCCTCCCGCGGATCCGGAGGAGAGCGCTCCGCCCGCCGAGCCCGGCGCGGAGCCGACCGCACCGGCGCCCGAGCCTTCCGAGCCGCCGCCGCCCGAGGAAGAGTCCGCACCGCCGTCCGCGGAGGAGTCCGAGGACGACCTCGTCGCGCAGGACGCTTCGAGCGACTCGCTCCTGCCGGAGGCATCGGCGATCGCCCCCGTCATCCCGGCTCAGTCCCGCCTGACCGGCAGCGACCGCTATGCGCTGAGTGTCGCCGTATCGAAGGCCGCCTTCCCGGCCGGGGCCGACACGGTGCTCATCGCATCGGGCGACCAGGCCATCGGCGGGATGCTGGCGGCAGGGCTCGCGGCTCAGCTGTCGGCCCCGCTCCTCTACGTCAAGAAGTCGACGGTCCCCGCCGCCGTGGCCGCCGAGATCAGCCGGCTCGGGCCGACGTCGGTCGTCGTGGTGGGCAGCGCCAAGTACGTGTCCGCCGCGGTGCTCGACCGGCTCGCCGGCCTCGCGCGCGACGTCCGCCGATTCGTCGGCGCCGATCGGTACGAGACGTCGCGCATGGCTCTGCTGGAGCGCGGTGGGCAGGCCTCCACCGTCTACCTCGCCGGCGGCGAGGGTGCGCTCCTCGGTCCGCCGCTCGCGTGGGTGGCCGCCGCCGCGACGGGACAGGCGGCGCTGCTGGTGGACGGGCTCGCGTCCGCCCCGGACGCCGCGACCCTCGACGCTCTGCGCGCCGTCGGCGCTCGGAATCTCGTGATCGTCGGAGGTGCGGCCTCCATGGGGGCGGCCTACGAGAGCTCGCTGCGCGCCGCGGGCTTCGGTGTCGGCAGACGCAGCGGCGACCGGTTCGCGACGGCCATCGCGATGGCCTCGGAGCGCTCGCAGCCCGCGCAGCGCGCGATCATCGCGAACCCGTCCTACACCGCCAACGTCGCGCTGGGCGCCGCGCTCGCGGCGGCGACGGGTCAGCAGCTCTACTACTCCGACCGCGTCTGCGTGCGCGACGACGTCTCGGCGCACATCGCATCGCTCGGCATCCCCGTCACCGCGATCGGGTCGACGTCATCGCTCGAGGCGGCAGTGGCGGCCAACCGCTCGTGCACGCAGGAGCGGATCGCGCGCGAAGGCCGCCTGCGGTCGGCGATCCAGTCGACCCTGTCGCAGTACAACGGCGGCGCGGGGTTCTCGGTGACCGTCCGCGAGGTCGGCGGGCTCGGCCAGTACGCGCAGATCGGCGGCTCCGTCCGGCGGGAACCCGCCAGCATGATGAAGCTCTTCGCCGCGTGGGCCGCCCTGAAGAAGATCGAGACCGGCTCGGCGGGCTTCGGGACGCGGCTGCCCTCGGGCGTCGACGTCAGCACGTGCCTGTTCGTGATGATCCACGTGTCCGACAACTACTGCCACACCGACATCGTCCACTGGATCGGGATCGCGGAGCTCAACCGCATGATCCGCGCCGCCGGCTTCCTCAACACGGCGTACGGGACGGTGGCGCCGGGCGTGAGCGTCCTCTACGCGGGCAACCGCAGCACGACGGACGACCTCGTGCGGCTGATCAGTCAGCTCACGGAGGCCACGGCGCTCTCCCGCCCGTACGCGGATCACCTGCTGTCGCTCATGGAGGTCCAGATCTTCCGGACGCGGATCCCGTCGGGCATCCCGCCGGGCGTCGCGCAGGCGAGCAAGCCGGGGGCGCTGTGGATCGCCGCGGGACTGCTCCAGGCCGACACCGCCGTCGTCTACAGCCCGGCCGGGACCTACCTGATCTCGATCATCGGCGACCAGGGACCTCCGCAGGCGGCTCTCCGCGCCGTCTCGAGGACCGTGTACCAGCACTTCAACGGCTCGTTCGGCTCTGCGATGAGCTACCCCGCGCAGCAGATGGTCACGGTCCGCGCCACGGCGCTGCGCACATCCCCGGGCGGCCCGACGAGCGTCGTGGTGCCGGCGGGGACGCCCATCCAGGTCAACGACGCGAATCGCACGTGGTACAAGGTCCAGTGGGGGTCCCGCGAGCTGTGGACCGTCCTGTACGACCTCAAGAACCGCTGATCGCGGTCGACGCCGCGCCGGCTCCTCGCCCCCGCCGCGGACCCCTCGTCCCGGCCGAGCGCAGTGCGTAGGGTGAAGGGCATGTCGATCCCTGCCGAGGGCTATCCGCTCACCGCCGCCGTCAGCCCCCGCGTCCAGGTCGTGGACACGACCGGATCGACCAACGCCGACGTCGTGGCCGCCGTCATCGACGACCCGGACGCCTGGCCGCACCTCTCGCTCCTGCTCACGAACGACCAGCGTGCGGGCCGCGGGCGCCTCGACCGCACGTGGACGACCCCGCCCGGCACGGCCCTGGCAGTGTCGGTCGTCGTGAGCGTGCCCGGCATCCCGGCCGCGTCGCGCGGCTGGATCCCGCTCGTCGCGGGTGCGGCGATGACGACCGCCGTCGCGAACCAGCTGCTCGGCACGGGTCACGCCGCACGCCTCAAGTGGCCCAACGACGTCCTGCTCGATCTCGCGAAGCTCTGCGGCATCCTCGCGGAGGCGATCCCCGGGCGGCCCGACGCGGTCGTGATCGGGGCGGGCGTCAACACGCGGATGCCCCGGACTGATCTTCCCGTCGCCACCGCCACGTCGTTCGAGGCCGCGGGGCTGGAGTGCGACGACGACCGCCTCCTGGCCGATTACCTCACCGCGCTCGACGGTCATCTCTCGGCGCTCGTGGAAGCCGGCGGCGACGCCGTCGCAGCCGGCGTCCATGCGGACGTCGAGGCGCTGTGCTCCACGATCGGCAGCGATGTGACCGTCTCGCTCCCGGACGGGTCGAAGCTCGAGGGGCGGGCCCGGTCGATCGACGCGGAGGGCCGCCTCGTCGTCGCCGACGCCGGGGACGTGCTCACCGCGGTGTCGGCGGGCGACGTCGTCCACGTCCGCTGAATGCCGTTTCCGCGCGTCGATCCCGGCGAGGCGGTGCACGCCGAGGCGGGGGAACCCCACAATGGGAGCATGACCCAGCCGGCGGCGTTCGGAGGCAGGCCTCTGACCCCGGCTCCCGGTGTGCCCACGCCGGAGCTGCGGGTCGCTCGCTTCCGCAGCCACGCGCGGCGGCTCGTGTGGCCGTCGCTCGTCCTCATCGCGGTGGCCGGCGCCGTCGGCTTCTTCTACGGGAACCTCCCCGCGCCCTTCGAGAACTGGATGCTGCTGACCGCCGCCGCCGTCGTGCTCTTCTTCCTCGCCCTGTGGCCCTTCCTCGCGTGGTGGGCGCGCACCTGGACGATCACCACGAAGCGCGTCATCGCGCGATCCGGGGTCCTGATCCCGCGCCGGCGCGAGCTCACGCACGTGCGCGGGTACTCGATCCAGCTCAAGCGCGGCCTGATCCAGCGGCTCTGGGGTGCCGGGACCCTCGTGCTCGCCAACGGGGTCGACGAGCCCATGCACCTGTCGAACATCCCGAGCGTCGACCTCGTCAACGAGTGCCTCGTGGACCAGGTCGAGGTCAGCCAGATCCTCGCCCACCGCGAGCTGCCCCTTCCGCAGCAGCCTCCCGCGCCGGCCTGACGCCGCGGCATCCTGCGCAGTGCGGGATGATGGAGGTTCCGCGAGAGAGGGAGTCCCATGCCTTTGCGTGTCGGTGTCGTCGGCGGCGGGCAGCTCGCCCGCATGATGATCGCCCCCGCCGTTGAGCTCGGCGTCGAGATCAGCGTGCTGGCCGAGGACGAGGGGATGGCGGCATCCCTCGCGGCGACCGCCGTCGGGGACTACCGGGACGCCGACACGGTGCTCGCCTTCGCGCGCGAGGTCGATGTCGTGACCTTCGACCACGAGCACGTCCCGCAGGACGTCCTCGGCGCCCTCGTCGACGCGGGGGTGGCCGTGCGACCCGGCCCCGGCGCGCTGCGCTTCGCGCAGGACAAGCTCCTCATGCGCGCACGTCTGGAAGAGCTCGGGATGCCGCAGCCCGACTGGGCCGCGGTCACCGACTCCGCCGAGCTCCAGCGGTTCCTGGACGCGCACGGGGGCCGCGCCGTCGTCAAGACGCCGCGCGGCGGCTACGACGGCAAAGGCGTGCGGGTCGTGGAGGCCGGGACGGAGGCGGACGACTGGTTCGCAGCGCTCGCGGAGGACGCGCGCGGCGGCGCCCTGCTCGTCGAGGAGCTCGTGGACTTCTCGCGCGAGCTCGCGCAGCAGGTCGCGCGCAGGCCCTCGGGCCAGATCCGCGCGTATCCCGTCGTCGAGACGGTGCAGCGCGACGGCGTGTGCGCCGAGGTCATCGCGCCGGCGCCCCACGCGAGCGAGCGCCTCCTCGAGGTCGCCGAGCGGATCGGCGTCGGCATCGCGGAGGGCCTCGACGTCACGGGGATGCTGGCCGTCGAGCTCTTCCAGACCACGGACGAGCGCCTCCTCGTCAACGAGCTCGCGATGCGTCCGCACAACAGCGGCCACTGGAGTCAGGACGGCGCCGTCACGAGCCAGTTCGAGCAGCACCTGCGCGCCGTGCTCGACCTGCCGCTCGGCGACCCGTCGCCGCGGGCCGCGTGGGCCGTCATGGTGAACATCCTGGGCGGGCCCGCCGAGGGGCCGCTCGACGCGCGCTTCCCCTCGGCCCTGCACGAGTACCCGTCGGCGAAGGTGCACACCTACGGCAAGTCCCCGCGCCCCGGGCGCAAGGTGGGCCACGTCAACACGGTGGGCGACGACCTCGACGACATCGCGTACGAGGCGCGGGCCGCGGCATCCCACTTCCTCGACTGAGTGTCTCGAGACTCGACGTCCGAGCGGGTTCGGCGCGTTTCGTCTCGCTTCGCTCGCTCAACGACCGGAGTTCGGCACGCGAGCCATCGGTCGTTGAGCGAGCGAGCGAAGCGAGCGAGACGAAACGCCCGCGCACGGCGGCCGAGGCCGGGCCGTGCCGTTGCGGGGATCTTCCAGCGACGACGCCTACCCTTGACGGGTGACTCGCCCCCTTCATTCCTCGGATGCACCGCTCGTCGGCGTCGTGATGGGCTCCGACTCGGACTGGCGCGTCATGAGCGACGCGTCGCAGGTCCTCACCGACTTCGGCATCCCGCACGAGGTCGAGGTCGTCTCGGCCCATCGCACGGTCGACAAGCTCGTCGCCTATGGCCGTGAGGCACGGGGCCGCGGCATCCGGGTCATCATCGCGGGAGCCGGCGGCGCCGCGCACCTGCCCGGCATGCTCGCCTCGCTCACGGCGCTGCCCGTCGTCGGCGTGCCGGTCCCGCTCGCCTACCTCGACGGCATGGACTCGCTGCTGAGCATCGTGCAGATGCCGGCCGGCATCCCCGTTGCGACGGTGTCGATCGGCGGAGCCAAGAACGCGGGACTGCTCGCCGCGCGAATACTGGGGACGACGGATGCCGAGCTCGGCGACCGCGTCGAGGAGTACGCCCGCGACCTCGAGGCACAGGTGGAGGCGAAGAACCAGCGACTGAAGGAGTCGCTGTGAGCGTCATGAGCCCTCCCCGCTCGTCCGCTTCGGCCGCAGGGCCGGGCCGGCTCGTGGAGGAGCGCCCGCTGCGGTATCCCGACGCCTCCTCGCGCCCGTTCATGACCCGTCGCGGCTGGTGGCTCGTCGGGCTCAACTTCCTCCTGCCCGGATCCGCGCAGGTGCTCGCCGGCAACCGGCGCCTCGGGCGCGTGGGCATCGCCGCGACGCTCGCGCTGTGGGTCCTGGTCGTGCTCGGCATCCTGTCCGCCGTCCTCTGGCGCTCCGTGCTCGTGACCCTCGCGACGAACTGGTTCTTCCTGCTGGGCGCGCAGATCGTCCTGATCGCCTACGCCCTGCTGTGGACCATCCTCACGATCGACACCCTGCGGCTCGTGCGGCTCGTGCGCACCGGCCCCGTCGCGAGGTTCGGCATCACGGCGCTCTCCGTCGGGCTGCTGGTCGTCGCCGGCAGCGGCGCGGTCTACGCCTCGCAGGTCGCCGGGACGACGCGCGACACCCTCGGCGCGATCTTCGGCGTGAGCGGCCCGAGCGTCGAGCCGTCCGAGGGCTACTACAACATCCTCCTGCTCGGCGCAGACAGCGGCGAGGGCCGCGACTCCATGCGGTTCGACAGCATCTCGGTCGTCTCCGTCAACGCCGAGACCGGTGCCGTCACCATCACGGGCATCCCGCGCGACATGCCGCACTTCCCGTTCGCCGAGGGCCCCATGAAGGACCTCTACCCCGATGTGCACGAAGGCTATTCCGACCCCCTGTGCGGATGGAGCAGCGGCATCAACCAGCTGCGCACCGAGGTCGAGGTGTGCCGCGACGGCGAGGCCCTGTACCCGGATGCCGAGGCGAACGGGTCGACGCCGGCCGTCGAGGCCACGAAGGACGCCGCGGAGGGGATCCTCGGCATCCAGATCCCGTACTACGTCTTCATCGACATGCACGGCTTCGCGGCCCTGATCGACGCGCTCGGCGGGATCGACATCTCGGTCGAGCAGCGCCTGCCGGAGGGCGGCGGACCCGCGTACGACGGGCAGCCCGTCGAGGAGTGGGCGACCGGCTGGATCGAGGCCGGCCCGCAGCACATGGACGGCGACACCGCCCAGTGGTACGCCCGCTCGCGCTACACGACGAGCGACTTCGACCGGATGAAGCGCCAGCGCCAGCTGCAGGAGGCGATCCTCGCGCAGTTCACGCCGGCGACGGTGCTGACGAGGTTCAACGAGATCGCGACCGCGGGCACCGCGATCGTCGAGACCGACCTGCCGCAGTCGATGCTCCCGTACTTCACCGAGCTCGCCCTCAAGGCGAAGGAGCAGCCGGTCCAGACGATCGAGCTGACCCCCGACGGCGGCGTCGACGAGTACGAGCCGGACTACGCGTACGTGCAGCAGCTCATCGATCAGGCTCTGCACCCCGCGACGCCCACCCCGGAGGGCTGACATGGTCGCGACACTGCGGGTCATGCTGGACCAGGTCGCATCGCCGAGCGACGCCGACCTCGCGCTCGCGTCGCGCGAGCTGACGCGCGCCCTCGTGATCGGCGCGCCGACGGGGTGCGAGGTCGAGGGGATCGTCCCCGGGGTCTCCGCCGCGCGCGTAGACGAGGTCGCGGCCGAGATTCCGGGCATCGCACGACTGCACAAGGTCGCCCTCGCGCGGCGCGAGCTGTCCGCCGCGCTGCAGCTGGGGGTGGCAACGGGGATCGGGGGTGGGATGCTGCACTCCCCGTCGCTGTTCGCGCCGCTCGTGAAGCACGACCGCGTGCACGACAACGATCAGACCGTCGTGACGCTGTGGGACTTCCGCGCCTGGGAGACGCCCGACGAGCTCTCGCGGACCGCCGTGGGCTGGCAGCGCGCGATGCTCAAGCGCGCCGCGAAGCACGCCGACGCGATCGTCGTGCCGACGCACTCCATGGCCGAGGCGCTCGAGGAGGTCGCCCCGCGGCTGACCGACCGCGCCCGGGTGATCGCGGGCGCGGCGCCCCTCGGCTTCGCCGTGCCGTCCGATGAAGTCGGCCGGCGCCGCGTGCTGGACGTTCCGGAGGGGTTCGTGCTGCTCTCCGGCGGCGTCGCGGGCTCGGACGGACTCGCGCTGGGCTTCACGGCCATCGCGCGATCGGGTCTGGACGTCCCGGTGCTCGTGATCGACGCCGCCGAAGGCGAGGAGCCGGCGGTCGCCGAGCTCGCCTCGGCCTCCGGCGTCCCGGAGCGCAACCTTCATGTCCGAGGTGGCCTGGACACGGCCGACCGTGCCGCCGTGTTCGGCGCGGCCGTGGCGCTGCTGGCGCCGTCGACGCGAGTGGGGTTCCCGTGGCGGGTCGTCGAGGCGCTCGCACTGGGCGTACCGGTCATCGCGGTCGACTCGCGCGTCCACCGCGAGACGATCGTCGACGGCGGGCTCATCGTCGAGCCGGATGCCGATGCGCTCGGCGTCGCGCTCGCTTCGGCCCTCGGCTCGACCGCCGCCGCGGACCGGCTCGGCGTGCTGTCCGGCGACCGGGGCAGAGCGTTCTCGTGGCGCGCCGCCGCGGACCGGGTCTGGCAGCTGCACGCCGACCTCTGACGACGGGCGCGAATCGGCCCCCGGACTGGGATTCGTTGACCACACCAGCAACATCGGCCACACTGGTCCCATGGCGACGGCGCAAGCCCGACGCCCTCGCGCTCGCGCGGCGTCTCCGCTGGCTCTTCTGACGGCGATCCTGGTGGTGCTGGGATTCCTGGTCTCCGCGCCCGCCGCCGGTGCCGCTCCGGCCGCCGCCGAGACGGCTCAGGCGAACATCGTGGCGGCCGCGGACCTGTCGAAGTTCCAGGCGGGCAACATCGTCAGCGACGCCGTGTTCTTCGATCGGACGACGATGTCGGCCGCCGCCATCCAGACGTTCCTCGAATCCAAGGTGCCCGCCTGCCAGTCGGGCTACACGTGCCTGAAGGACTGGTACGACTCCTCCCGCACGACGACGGCCGACGCCATGTGCGGTGCCTACTCCGGCGGCAGCCGCGAGCGCGCCTCGACGATCATCTACAAGGTCGCGCAGGCGTGCGGCATCAATCCCCAGGTCATCATCGTGACGCTCCAGAAGGAGCAGGGGCTCGTGACCCACACATGGCCGTCGGAGTGGCGGTTCCGGATCGCGATGGGGCAGGGCTGTCCCGACACGGCGGCATGCGACACCCGCTACTACGGGTTCTTCAACCAGGTCTACGGGGCTGCGTGGCAGTTCAAGCGCTATGCCAACCCGCCGGGCACGTCGCAGTTCTTCACGTGGTACGCGCCCGGCAACACATGGAACATCCTCTACAACCCGAACCGGGACTGCGGGTCCTCGCCCGTCTTCGTGCAGAACCAGGCGACCGCCAACCTGTACTACTACACGCCGTACCAGCCGAACGCCGCCGCGCTGCGCGCCGGCTACGGCGAGGGCGACGGATGCTCGGCCTACGGCAACCGGAACTTCTACAACTACTTCACGGACTGGTTCGGATCGACCCTCGTGCCGGCGAATCCGTGCGCGGCGCCCAGCGCCATCCTGCCCGCCGTGAAGACCTACGTCGTCACGGCCGACATCCTCAACGCCAGGCTCGCGCCGTCCACGTCCTGCACGAAGAACGTCATGAAGCTGGCGCGGGGAACCGTGCTGCAGGCGACCGCCGGCTCGGGAGACTGGCTGCGGGTGAACACCGAGAGCGGATCCCGCTGGGTGGCCCGTGCGTACCTGCGCTACGCGACCGCCGAGGAGAGTCCGTGTGCGCTTCCCCCCAAGGCGGGGACCGCCCAGTACGCCTACGTGCTGACGGGGAATGCCACAGGGCGAATCGTGCCGGCCGGTGGGTGCGGCGTCGACAGCCGGCCCGTCGCCGCGGGCGCGATCGTGCAGGCCTTCCTCGTGAGTGCGGACAAGGCCTGGCTCAAGGTGCACCTGGGAGATGTGGACCGGTGGGTCGAGAGGGCTGAGCTCCGACGGGCCACCGACACCGAGACGCCGTGCGCTCAGCCGGGCGGCGTGATCGCGGCGAAGATGCTCTACACGATCCGCGGCGAGGGAACGAGCGGAAGGTCGGCGCCGAACACCTCGTGCGCGATCGGAAGAGTCAGCCTGTCCGGGGGCACGGTCGTGCAGGCCATCCTCGGCAATGCGACGCGCGACTGGCTGAAGGTGTCGACCGGGCGCGGCGAGGTCTGGGTGGACAGGAGCCACCTGACGCGCCTGGACCGCGACACGGACCCGTGCACGGTGCTCCCGACGACTCGGACGCCCGTCAGGAGCTACGTCGTGCAGGGCGGCCCCGCGACGGCGGCGATCGCCCCCACCACGTCGTGCGGGCAGTCCGCGGCGACCATCCCGAACGGCACGGTGGTGAAGCCGACGCAGGGCACGCAGGCGGGGGACTGGCTCCTGATCCCGACCGCCTCGGGTCCGCGCTGGATCGCCCGGATGGCGGTGCGCACGCTCGCCCTCGACGACGTGTGCGCGCACCAGCCCGTCGACGTCCTGCCGGCGAGGCTCACCTACGTCGTGCTCGCGGCATCCCTCGGCCGCATCGCGCCGAACGCCGGCTGCGAGACGGCAGCCGTCGAGATCGCAGCGGGAACGGTCGCGCCGGCTGTGTCCGGGACGGCCGCCGGCGACTGGCTGAAGCTGAAGCTTCCCGAGGGCGAGTACTGGGTCCGCCGCGCCGACGTCGCCCGAGCGCCCGGCACCTGACGGGGGGACGAGCCTCCCGAGCGGCCGTTCGAGCCTGGGAACCCGTCGAGAAGAGCCGTCGAGGCCGTCGAGTAGGATCTTCTGTGGCCCGCTGAGGGCACCATCTGGAGAGAGTGATGAGCTTTGTCGGCAGGAACCCGTCTCGACGTCTCTGACTTCGATGTACCCGGCCGCGGGCGCGGATTGCTGGATGTCTTCCAGTGGCGCTACCTTCTCCGCCTCCTGGTGAGGAAGGGCACGGCGACCCGGTATCGCAACTCGGTCCTCGGGTGGGTCTGGTCCTACGTCAAGCCGGCGTCGCAGTTCCTCATCTACTACTTCGTGATGGGGATCATCCTCCAGTTCCATCGCGACGTGCAGAACTTCGCGATCTACCTGTTCGCCGGCGTCGTCATCGTGAACCTCTTCAATGAGGCCTTCGGCAACGCGACGAACGCGATCGTCGACAACCGGGCGCTCGTCAAGAAGATCTACCTTCCGCGCGAGCTGTTCCCCATCGCGGCGATCATCGTCGCGTTCGTGCACTTCCTCCCGCAGCTCGTGATCCTGCTCCTCGTGTGCCTCCTGGTGGGCTGGGTGCCCACGCTCGCGGGCGTGGGCGGCGCGATCCTCGCCATCCTCCTCGTGGTCGCCTTCTCCCTCGGGCTGGGCCTCTTCTTCAGCGGACTGAACGTCCGCTTCCGCGACGCGCAGAACTTCGTCGATCTCATCAAGATGTTCTCGACGTGGACCTCGCCCGTCCTGTACACCTGGACGCTCGTGGCCGAGGCGCTGCACAACTACGAGTGGGCCTTCTTCCTCTACATGTCGAACCCGATCACGGTCGCCGTGGAGCTGTTCCACGTCGCCTTCTGGGAGGCCACGACCGACTCACCCTACGCGCTCCCCGACTGGTTCGGCCTCGCGTCGCTCGTGGCCGTCGGCGTCACGATCGTGACGCTGGTCGTCGGACAGTGGACCTTCCGTCACTTCGAACGCACCTTCGCCCAGGACCTCTGATGTCGCAGATCATCGTCGAGACCGCCACGTCCCCGTGCATCGTCGTCGACCACGTCTCCAAGCTCTTCCTCCGCCGCAACACGCACTCCTTCAAGGAGGCCTTCGTCGGCTGGATCAAGAAGAAGAAGGTCCGCGCCGACACCTTCACAGCCCTCGACGACATCTCCTTCCAGATCGGTCAGGGCGAATCGGTCGGCATCCTCGGCCTCAACGGCTCGGGCAAGTCGACGACCCTCAAGCTCATCTCCGGCGTCCTGGAGCCGGACTCGGGCGTCGTCCTCACGCGGGGCCGCGTCGCCGGCCTGATCGAGGTCGGCGCCGGCTTCCACCCGGACCTCTCCGGTCGCGAGAACGTGTACCTCAATGCGGCGATCCTCGGGATGGACCGCAAGCAGATCGACGCGCGCTTCGACGACATCGTCGCGTTCTCCGAGATCGGCGAGTTCATCGACCAGGAGGTCAAGCACTACTCCTCGGGCATGTTCATGCGGCTGGCCTTCTCCGTGGCCATCCACGTGGATGTCGACATCCTTCTCGTGGACGAGGTCCTCTCGGTCGGCGATGCCCCGTTCCGCGAGAAGTGCTATGCCAAGATCCGTGAGCTCACCGCCCGCGGCGTCACGATGGTCGTCGTCAGCCACGACGTGAAGATGATCAAGGAGCTCTGCGACCGCGGCATCGTCATCCGCAAGGGCAAGAAGGTCTTCGACGGGTCGATCGACGAGGCGGTCGATCAGATTGCCGGATGACCCTTCGGCTCTCATGACCTCGCTCTCGGTCGTGATCCCCACGCACAACGTGGGGCCCTGGATCGGCGAGACGCTCACGTCCGTGCTCGATCAGGACCTCCCGTCGATGGAGGTCATCGTCGTGGACGACGCCTCGACCGACGACACGACGGCGGTCGTCGAGCGGTTCGCCGAGGCAGACGCTCGCGTGCGGCTGTTCCGTGCGTCCGAGCGGGGCGGGGGATCGGCGCGCAATCGAGGTGTCGCCGAGGCGTCCGGCCGGTACCTCGTCTTCTGCGACGGCGACGACCTCATCCCGCCCGGAGCCTACGCGGCCTTCGTCCGCTCCCTCGACGAGTCGGGGTCGGACATCGTCTTCGGCGACTTCCTCAAGTTCTCGCCGACGGACACGTGGCGGCCCACCGCCAGCATGTCGGCGTACGGGCGGCCCGCGAGCGGCGTCTCGCTCGTCGACGAGCCGACGCTGATCCTGGCCCGTCCATGCTGGAACAAGGCGTTCCGGCGAGACTTCTGGCAGGCGAACGGGATCGAATACCCCGACGTCCCCCGCTCGAACGACATCGTCCCGATGGTGAAGGCGTACGCGAATGCGCGGTCCATCGACATCATCCCGGACGTCGTGTACCTGTATCGCGAGCGCCCCGGCGGGACGTCGATGACGGCGAAGGCCGACTCCGTCGACTCGATGGTCAGCTACCTCACGCAGGAGCTCGAGTGCGCGCGCATCGTCGCGGCGCTGGACGATCAGGCCGTCACGACCGCGTACCGGCGCCTGATCTGGGATCGCGACGGGTTCATCCACGTCGCCAAGTTCGCCAAGTTCGCGGCCGCGCGGGAGGGTGGGCACTCACGGGACGCGGAAGTCGCCGCCGCCGTCGAGGAGCTGCTCGAATTCGTCGGCCCGCCCCCGGCCGGCATCCCGGAGTTCAAAATGCTCACGCTGACCCTCGCCTCCCACGCGCAGTGGGTGGCGGCTCGGGTCGCGTCGAGCTGGGAGCTCGAGTACGACACGCCGGACTTCGAAGACCTCGCGGGTCTGCTGACGACGCTCTCCGAGATCGAGTACCCCGTGGCGGCAGGCGACCGCATCCCGTGGCTCGCGCTGCGGGCGCTGCAGTCGCATCTGCCCGACAGGACGGATGCCGGCGCCTGGGCGGACGCCGCGCGCGCGCTCGCCGCCTTCGCGGGGCCGGACGCGCTCTCGGCCATCTCCGAGATCGGCAGCGCCGGGACGCGCCCGGATGACGTCACCGCCCTGCGCACGAGCGCGGCGGCCATGATCCGCGAGCTGCGCGGGGGGACCACGTTCGTCGTCTCGGGCCAGTCCGTTCTCGGCGCCGACCGCTGTGCTCCGGTGTTGTGGCCCGTCGACGGGACCCGCGAGGCGATCGAGCCCGAGTCGGTCCGCTGGGAGCGCGAGGTCGTGGAGGGGCGCGAATCGGGCCGCTGGCTGTGGTTCGCCTCGTACCCCCGCAAGAGCCTGCCGACCCACGACCTGTTCCAGCCCGCCATGAGGCTCCGCGAGCCGCGCGTCGTGGTGACGGCGGATTCGCGCCCGCCGCTGCCGGAGTACTCGGTGCTCGACTCGTTCATCTACGAGCGGCACCGGGACGTCGTGGTGGTCTACCGCAGACGGGGCCGGTTCTTCCGCGCGGTGCGTCGCGCGTTCATCATCGCGGGATCTACCGCGAAGCGGGTGCTTCCGCGCGCGCGTCCGTGAGCTCGTCCAGGAGCTGGGCGTAGCCGCGCGAGACGCGCCACGGCGAGACGCTCTCGATGTACTCGGCGAAGGCCTCGCGACCGACGCCGGCGAAGAGCGACGAGTCGCTGAGCAGGCGCGTGAGCGAACCCTCCGGGTCGGCCGGGTCGAAGAAGGCCGTCCACGACTGGCCCTGGTACTGCTCGCGCAGATGAGGCTCGTCGGGGATGATGGCGGGCACCCCGAACGTCGCGGCGAGGTGGACGCTTCCGGAGTTGAGGATCTGCCGGTAGGGGAAGACCGCGAGGTCGGCGGCCGCGAACCATCTGGCGATGTCGCCGTCGGGCACGAAGTCGAGGAACATCACCGTGCGCACCGAGGTGGGCACGGCCGGCTCCAGCTCGGCCAGCGACGCCGGGGGTGTGTGGCCGGCGAGCAGCAGGGCGAGCGGACGGCCGTCGTCCCGTGAGGCGTGATCGACGGCCTGCATGAGGGTCGTGACCCCCTTGTACGGCCTGATCTGGCCGAGGAACAGGACGGCGACCTCATCCGGCTCGAGCCCGAAGGAGGCGCGGGCCTCGTCGCGCGTGATCCCCACGTCGTAGATGCCCTGGTAGCTGGGGTGGGGGATGCATCGCACCTTGTCCGCCGGGACGGTGCACACGTCCGCGATCACGCCAGGTGTGTCCTCCGTCATCACGTGCACGGCGTCGGCCGACTCGGCGAGCGCCCGGTAGACGCGCACCTCCTGCTCGCGATAGGTCAGCTCGTGCGGCAGCCGGTTGTGGACCGTCCAGATCACCCGGACGCCCTTCGCCCGAAGGCGCCGGAGCAGCCGCTCGAACCGCGCGACCCGGGAATCGGCGTCGCGCGCCGTGAGCGCCGACTGGGCGATGGGAGCCGTCCAGTGGACGTGCGCGACATCCCCCCTGCCGAGCCGCCCCGCCGAGCGCAGGAAGCCGTAGAAGTCGGTCTCCTGGACGAACTGGTAGCCCTGAGCGCGCGGCGCGAGGCTCAGGATGTTCAGGTAGGGATTCGATCGCCAGGCCGGGAACACGAGGACAGTCGATCCGGCTTTCACCAGAAGATCATAACGGGGCCGGTCGTGGCCCCCTTCCCGGTGATGGGCTCAGCCGCGGGACCGCCCGCGGGATCGTCTTTCCGGTGCGGCCTCGGGTTCGGAGTCCAGCCGGCGGATCACCTTGGCGGGCACCCCGCCCACGACCGCGTTCGGCGGGACATCGGCGACCACGACCGCGCCTGCGGCGACGACGGCACCGGGGCCGACCGTCACTCCGGCCAGGATCGTCGCCGCGGCCCCGATCCACACGCCGTCCCCGATCGTGATGGGGTCATGGCGCACTGTTCCCGCGCGACGTCGGGCGGGGCCGATCTCGTGGGTGTCGGTGATCAGCTTGACGAACGGGCCGATGTTGACCCGGTCGCCGATCGTCGTGTGCGGACGGATGTAGCAGTCGCGATTGATGAAGACGTCGTCTCCGATCGTGACGGGACCCATGATCTCGCCGCCGCGGAAGATCTTGGCGACCTCGCCGATGACGATGGGTCCGGCGTCGTTGTGCCAGAGCTTGACCGAGGGATCGACTTTCGCGCCGTGTCCGACCGTGAGCATGAGGGGAACCCTTCCTGTCCGTCCGGGTCCGGATCGTCGTGAGCGGCTCAGCCGCGCGGCGGGCGCAGCGAACGCAGCCGCCGCCACGCGCGTCGCGCGCCGGCGAAGAACGGATTGGTGGTCTCATCTCGCAGCCGCCCGACCTCGGAGCGGATGACGTCCTCGATCTGCTTCGCGCGCTTGTCGACGAAGTACGTGAGGTACAGCGCGAGGCCGTCGCCGTCGCGGGTGAGCGTGCTCCGGAAGGCCTCGTCGCGCACGAGCGCGTCGTGCAGGGCATGGTCCGAGCTCGCCTCTATGACGCTGTTGCCGTCCACGCCCGTCGACGAGGGGCGCTGATGCCAGAAGGCGAGCGGAGTGGGGCCGAGGTACTCGAGCGGTCCCTGCATGAGGATGCGCGTGTTGAAGAGCCAGTCCCCGACGACGGGGACGCGCTCGTCGTACGGGCCGACGACGTCGTGCGCGCGGCGGCGGTAGAGGAAGGCGATGGGCACGAACCTGTTGAACTGCAGCTGGTCCATGAGCAGCGGCGCGAGGGAGTCCGGGAGGAACCGCTCGTCGCTGAGCCGCTCGATGACGTTTCCCGTGCGGCGCTCCCAGATGATCTGGATCCGCGAGACGACGCCGAGTCGGTCGGGGTTGCGATCGAGGTAGTCGACTGCGGTGGCCAGGAACGCGGGGGCCCATGAGTCGTCGTCGTCGTGCAGGACGAGGTACTCGCCGCTCGCGGCCCGGACGCCCGCGTTGGCCGCCGGCCATCGGCCGGTGGGGGTGGCGTTGTCGATCACCGTCACGTGGGACGCGTCGATGCCGGATGCCGAGATCGCCTCGTCGACCGCGCTCCGGGCACCGCCGTCGTTGACGATGACGACCTCCCAGTCGCGGAAGGTCTGGGAGGCGATGCTCCGAAGCGCGCGCGTGAGGAAGAGGGGTCGATCCTTCGTTCGGGTGACGATCGAGACGCGAGGGGGCATGAGGGTGGCGACTCCGGGGCTGGTGGGGCTCCTGACGAGGGTACACGTCGTCCTCTGGGCGCGATCTGCTTGCTTACCATGGTGGGATGAGTGTCGACGTGCAGGGTGACGAGGTCGTGGCGCGTCGGTCCGACAAGCCGCGGCTGTTCCGCGGGCTTCCGGTCATCGTGTGGGCGCTGTGCGGTCTCATGCTCCTCTCGATGCTGAACTGGTCGTTCACGAGGGCTGTGTTCAGTGCGCAGGACGAGCGCGCCCACGTCGGTGCGGTCCTGTACCTCGAGGAGTTCCGCGAATGGCCGGGCTTCAAGGAGATGCCGCTCATGCTGAGCGTCATGCGAGCGGCCGAGCTGATGGGCATCGCCCCGTTCCTGGCCGATGACGCCGTCCCCCGCTCGGATCGGCCGTCGTTCGCGGAATTGACCGACCCGTCGAATCTCGTCAGCGGCAAGTCGCTGAACCAGATGTCGCAGCATCCTCCGCTCTATTACGCCGGGCTGGCCGCCGTGCACCGGCTCGTCGCTGACGCAGGCCTGGGCTTCGACCTCGAGATCTGGCTCTGGCGCGCGCTTTCGGCCCTCATCCTCTGCCCGCTTCCCCTTCTCGCCGCTGCGCTTGCGCGTCGCCTCGGCGCGGGGCGCCGCATGACCGTTCTCGCGGCGGCCACGATCGCCCTGCTGCCGTCCGTGCAGATCCTCGGCGGAGCGGTCAACAACGACAATCTGCTGATCGCAGCCTCGGGGTGGGTGCTGCTCGGAATGGGATGCGTGCTCACGGGCGACCTGCGCGTGCGGACCGCCGTCTGGATCGGCCTGGCGCTCGCCGTCGCCCTGCTCACGAAGGCGTTCGCGATCCCCATCGCGGTCGGAGTCGCAGCCGCGTACCTCGTCGTCGCGGTGCGCACGCGCGAGGTCCGGCGCTCGCTGCTCGCCGCCGCCGTTGTGGTCGCCGTCGCCGCGCTCGGCGGCTGGTGGTGGGTGCGCAATCTGCTCATCTACGGTGCGATCCAGCCCAACGGGCACTCCGCGCCCCTCGAGAGCGGACCTCTTCCGTTCGACGAGGCGTGGCCGATCTACTGGCAGACATTCGTGGAGAGGTTCTTCACCCGCTACTGGCTCGGCGCGAACGCCCCGCTGGTCGGTCCGATCGAGATCGCGGCGACCATCGTCCTGACGATCCTCGTCGTCGCAGGCTTGGTGACGATGGTCGTGCGTGCTCGCCTCACGCGGAGTCGGCTCGTGGACTTCGCGGTGCTCCTCGTGCCGATCGTGCTCGCCTCGGCGATCGTGGTCTATCAGAGTTACCGGTACACGGTCGTCACCGGGGTCGCGGCCGGCGTCCAGGGCCGCTACCTCTTCCCCGCGGCCCTTGCGGCCGGCGTGGTGTTCGCGGTCGCCGCGGATGCGGCGCTGAAGGACCGCGGGCAGCGGATCCTCCTGGCGATCGGCCTGGGTCTCGGACTCTTCGCGACGGTGTGGCGGGTCGGAGTCGCGACGCAGTCCTGGGAGCCCGACGCGTCGTCGCTGTGGGAGCACCTGAGCGCGCTGTACGCGTGGTCGCCGCTGCCGTATCCCATCTCGATCGCGATCCAGCTGGCGTGGCTGGCGACCTTCGTCCTCGTCGCGGTCCTCGGCATCCGCGAGGTGCGGCGTCCCGCCGAGTCGGCTCAGTCGTCCGGCAGCGCCGCGCTGATCTCGTCGGCGAGGTAGGGCGCAAGCGACTTGCTGAACGTCCCTGTGATGTGGTGCAGGTCGCGGTAGACCACGACGCCGCCCATGACCATGGGGCACACGTCGTCGGCGCAGTACGCGTCCCACAGGTCCGCGACCGGTGAGCCGGTCGCTTCGCCGGCCTGACGGATCGGGTCGTTCGCCGCGTGCGCCTCGTCCGCGTCGAACGCGCACGTCTCGAGGGTGAACGAGGCGGATGCCGCGAGGCAGTCGGCGGATGCCTGGGGCACCGGCGGATTGTCGGCCACGCCGATCACGGTGATGCCCTGCGCCTTCGCGGTCTCCCATGCCCGGGTCATCCGCGCGGCGACCTCGTCCTGCGCCGCGGCGTCGAAGTCCTCCCGGTTCCACGCCGTCACGACCACGGCGTCGTAGTCGCCGGAGAGCAGGATCTCCTCGACGGCGGCCCAGCGGTCGGCGCACTCCGATTCGGGTGATTCGACGGCCTGCCACACGCAGCCGCGTCCCACGATCGTGTCGATGGCCCACCCGCGGGATTCGGCCTCCTCGCGCAGCCCAGGGATCAGCATCGCGGCGTGCGAGTCGCCGGTGAGGGCGATGCGCACGGCGTCGGGATCCTCCGACCCGATCCGGCAGACCGAGGGGTCGCCCGTCAGCTCCTGGTCGTAGCAGGCGAATGCGCCCCCCGTGTCCTCGTAGAGGTTCGCGAGGGTGGGCACGACGTCCGCCGCGTCGACGGTGGCCTCCCTCGCGGCAGCGCAGCCCTCCTCGAGCAGGACGGCCGCGCCGCGGCACGCGGCGGGGTCGGTGAGCTGGCCCTCGACCTGGTCCTGCCGGGCCTCGCCCTTCTGCGCCGCGAGCGCGATGGGAGCGGCGGCCGCGGCGACGACGAGAGCCATGGCTGCGGCGGTGACCAGGCCGATGACGCGGGGGCGCACGTTGCGCGTGCGCGCGGAGAACCGGATCGGGTCCTCGATGAACCGCTTGGCCAGCGCAGCGGCCGCGATGGTGATCACGAGCAGCGCGACCCGCTCGGGGAAGCTCGCGACATGCCCGAGCATGAACGGGGCGATCACGATGAGGGGCCAGTGCCAGAGGTAGATCCCGTAGGACTGGTCGCCGAGCCACTGCACGGGCCGCCAGGCGACGAGCGCCCCGATCCACTTGACCGGGATGTCGGGCCCGCTCGCGATGACGGCGGCCGCGCCGAGCACGGGGAGCAGCGCGGCGACGCCCGGGAACGGGGTCGCGGGACCGTAGATCATGGCCGTCGCGGCCATGGCCGCCCATCCGGCGAGCCAGATCGCCATGCGCAGCCCCGGTCCGCGCTTCGCGGTGAACGGGACGAGGGCGACGAGCGCGCCGAGGCCGAACTCCCACACGCGGCTCTGCGTCGCGAAGTAGCCGAACGGCGCGTTGGTCGCCGTGAGGAACACGCTGGCACCGAAGCCCAGGACCGTGACGGCCGCGACGGCCCATACGAGCCTCCGGCGGCGTACGGCCGCGGCGGCCGTTCCGATCGTCGCGAGGATGATCAGGAGCGGCCAGAAGATGTAGAACTGCTCCTCGACCGACAGCGACCAGTAGTGCTGCGCGATGGGCGGAGCGTTCTCGGCGGCGAGGTAGTCGACCGCGTCGACGGCGAGAACCCAGTTCTCGACGTAGAGCGCGCTGCCGATGATGGAGCGCAGGTACTGGCTCTGCAGGGTCGCGGGCGCCCAGACGAGGGTCAGGACGATGCTCACGGCCAGCACGAGCAGGCTCGCGGGAAGCAGCCGTCGCGCTCGCGCCGCCCAGAACTCGCCGAGCTTCACACCGCCGGATTCGCGCCGGCGCACGAGCTGGGCGCTGATCAGGAAGCCCGAGATGACGAAGAAGACGTCGACGCCGATGTAGCCGCCCGGCACGGCGCCGGGCCAGAAGTGGAACAGCACGACCGCCATGACGGCGAAGGCGCGCAGCGCCTGGATGTCGGCGCGCACCAGGACGGCGTGGCCGGGCTTCCGGGTCGCTCGCGCGCCCGACGTCGCCGTCGAGACCACGCCGTCACGCGTGGCGGTCATGCCTCCGGAGCCTTCGCGGCCGTCAGGTACGCCTCGAGCGCCGCATCGCCGTCGGTCGGGACGAACCCGGTGGCGGCGAGCTTGGCGAGGTCCAGGATGCTGTTGCGGGGACGCGGCGCGACCGGGTTCTGGGCCGACGCGAAGTACTCGTCGGTGCTCACGGGCTTGACGCGCGCCGGATCGTTCCCCGTGAGCTCGAAGACCCGCCGGGCGACCTGCGCCCACGTGCCCGGGGCGCCTTCGCCCGTCACGTTGTACACGCCGTACTCGGCATCCGTCGTCAGCAGGTGGCGGACGGCGCGCGCGATGTCTGTCGTGAAGGTGAGGCGTCCCACCTGGTCGTCGACGACCGACGGATCGATCCCGCGTTCGGCGAGCGAGGCCATCGTGCGCACGAAGTTGCCGCCCTCGCCCACGACCCACGACGTGCGCAGGATGTAGTGCCGCGGGACGGTCGCGACGACAGCATCCGCCGCCGCCTTCGTCTGCCCGTACACGCCGAGGGGTGCGATGGGCGAGTCCTCCGTGTACGGGACGTCGGACGTGCCGTCGAAGACGTAGTCGCTCGAGACGTGCACGAGCGTGATGCCGTGCGCCTCGGCGATGCGCGCGAGCGCCGAGACGGCTGTGACGTTGGCCGCCCATGCGTCGCGGCGGCCTTCGGGGGTCTCGGCGCGGTCGACGGCCGTGTACGCGGCGGCGTTGACGATCGTGCCGTAGTCGCGCCAGCGGCGGGCGGTGGACAGGCCGGGAGCCGTCAGGTCGAGCTCGGTCCGCGTCGCGTACTCGACGTCGCCGGCTTCGCCGAACTCGCCGCGCAGCGCGCGGCCCAGCTGGCCCGCGGCGCCGACCACGAGGGTCTTGCGCGGCGCCATCGGCGTGACGTCGGCGAGGCGCGGATGCGCGAGGTCCTTCTCCGAGATCTCGACGTCGTCGAGAGCGATGGGCCATTCGATCGCCGCCGTCTCGTCGGCGAGGTTGAGGAAGGTGTACGAGGCGTTGGGCGACCAGTGGTCGTTGACGAGGTACACGTACGCCGTGTCGGGCTCGAGCGTCTGGTACGCGTTGCCGACGCCCCGAGGCACGAAGATCGCGCGCGACGGGTCGATCTCGGTCGTGAAGACCGCGCCGAACGTCGGGCCCTCGCGCAGGTCGACCCAGGCGCCGAAGATGCGGCCCGTCGCGACGGAGACCCACTTGTCCCACGGCTCGGCGTGGATGCCGCGCGTCGTGCCGACGGCGTCGTTGAAGGAGATGTTGTTCTGCACGGGCCCGAAGTCGGGGAGCCCTGCAGCGGTCATCTTCTCGCGCTGCCAGTTCTCCTTGAACCACCCGCGGCTGTCACCGTGGACGGGCAGTTCCCACACGACCAGACCGGGGATCGGCGTCGCCGTCGATGCGAGCGCCTTGCCGAATTCCGTCACTCACTGGCCCTTCGACGCGTAGAACGCCTCGGTGGCGTCCTTGGCCGGCGCCCACCACTGCTCGTGGGCGCGGTACCAGTCGATCGTGGCGGCGAGGCCCGCCTCGAAGTCCTCGTAGGTCGGCGTCCAGCCGAGCTCGGTGCGCAGCTTCGTCGAGTCGATCGCGTAGCGCAGGTCGTGGCCGGCCCGGTCGGTCACGTGGTCGTACGCGTCGGCGGGCTCGCCCATGAGCTCGAGGATGAGCTCGACGACGTCCTTGTTGTTCTTCTCGCCGTCGGCGCCGATGAGATAGGTCTCGCCGATCACGCCCCTGTCGAGGATCGTGAGGACCGCGGACGAGTGATCGTCCGCGTGGATCCAGTCGCGCACGTTCTCGCCCGCGCCGTAGAGCTTGGGACGGATGCCGCGGATGACGTTGGTGATCTGGCGCGGGATGAACTTCTCGACATGCTGGTACGGGCCGTAGTTGTTGGAGCAGTTCGAGATCGTCGCCTGGACGCCGAACGAGCGCACCCACGCCCGCACGAGCAGGTCGCTGCCCGCCTTCGTGGAGGAGTAGGGACTCGACGGGTTGTAGGGAGTCGACTCCGTGAAGCGCGCCGGGTCGTCGAGCTCGAGGTCGCCGTAGACCTCGTCGGTCGAGATGTGGTGGAAGCGCGTCCCGTGGCGACGCGCGGCCTCGAGCAGCGTGTAGGTGCCGATGATGTTGGTGTCGAGGAACGGGCGGGGGTCGTGCAGCGAGTTGTCGTTGTGCGACTCGGCCGCGTAGTGGACGACGGCATCCGCACCCTGGAAGAGCTGGTCGACGAGGGCGGCGTCCGCGATGTCGCCCTGGACGAACGAGAGTCGCTCCTCGGGCAGCCCGTCCAGCGACGCGCGGTTGCCCGCATATGTCAGCTTGTCGAGGACCGTGACGTGATGATCGGTGTTCCCGATCACGTGGTGGACGAAGTTGGAGCCGATGAAGCCGGCGCCGCCCGTGACGAGCAGGTGAGCCATCAGCGGCCCCTTTCCAGGATCTCGAGGAGGTATGTGCCGTACCCGGACTTGACGAGCTTCTCGGCGCGGGTGCGCAGCTCGTCATCGCTGAGGAACCCCTGGCGCCAGCCGACCTCCTCCGGCACGCCGATCCGCATGCCGGTGCGGCGCTCCATCGTCCGGACGTAGTCGGCCGCGTCGGTCATCTGGTCGAAGGTCCCCGTGTCGAGCCACGCCGTCCCGCGGGGCAGCACCTCGACCCGCAGCTTGCCCCGCTCGAGGTACGCGCGGTTGATGTCGGTGATCTCGTACTCGCCGCGGGGCGAGGGCTTGAGCGCCCGCGCGATCTCGACGACGTCGTTGTCGTAGAAGTACAGGCCCGGCACGGCGTAGTTGCTCTTGGGGGAGGCGGGCTTCTCCTCGAGCGAGACGGCACGCCCGGCCGGGTCGAACTCCACGACGCCGTAGGCCGACGGCTCGGCGACCCAGTATGCGAAGACGGCGCCGCCGTCGACGTCCGAGAAGCGCTTGAGCTGCGTGCCGAGCCCGGGGCCGTAGAGGAGGTTGTCGCCGAGGACGAGGGCGACCTTGTCGTCGCCGATGAAGTCGGCGCCGATCGTGAAGGCCTGCGCGAGCCCGTCCGGCGACGGCTGCTGCGCGAAGGTGAGGGTGATCCCGAACTGCGACCCGTCACCCAGGAGACGCTCGAAGAACGGTGCGTCGTGCGGCGTCGTGATGACGAGGATGTCGCGGATCCCGGCGAGCATCAGCGTCGACAGCGGATAGTAGACCATCGGCTTGTCGTAGACGGGGATGAGCTGCTTCGACACGCCGAGGGTGATCGGGTGCAGTCGAGTGCCCGAACCCCCGGCAAGGATGACGCCTTTCACACTGGATATGGTGTCACAGCCCACTGAGGGCCTTGTCAGGGATGGCCGGGGCCGGGCGACTACCCTGGTCGGGCGGCCCGGAGGAACGGAAACAGTGGGAATCATCGAACTCGGCGCGGCGGTGGTCACCCTGCTGGCCATCGCGGCTGTCATCGGCGTCCCCGCCGGATGGCTGATCGGCTTGCGCGGGCTGTGGCTCGCCGCCGCCGCACCGGCGTTCGCGGCGACGATCGTCGGAGTCGCGGCCGTCGTCGCGCCGTGGGTGGGCGTGAGCTGGTCCCTGCTTCCCGTCCTGGTCGTCGCGGCCGTCATCGCGGGCCTCATCGCCCTCGTCCGTCGGCTGCTCCCCGGCCGCCCGCCGCTCAGCGCGCCCGCGCGCGGTCACTCCGGCTGGTGGACCGCCGGAGTCCTCGTCGCCGTCGGCCTCGTCCTGACGTGGCAGGTCGCAGCGATGATCGGAAGCCCGGACGCGATCTCGCAGACGTTCGACAACGTGTTCCACCTCAACGCGGTCCGCTACATCCTCGACACCGGCACGGCCTCGCCGCTGCAGATCGGTCTCATGACCTCGCCCATCGCCGGGTTCTACCCCGCGGTGTGGCACGCCTTCGCGGCGCTGGCCGCACAGGTGACGGGGGCGAGCATCCCGGTCGCGGTCAACGCCCTCACGATCGTCGTCTCGGCCGTCTTCTGGCCTCTCGGCGCACTCCTGCTGGCGCGCGTCCTGGCCGGACGCGCGCTCGCCGTCACCGTCGTGGCGGGCGTCGTCGCGGCATCCGTCCCCGCCTTCCCGCTCCTGCCCGCCGACTACGGCGTGCTCTACCCCCTGCAGCTGGCCCTCGCGCTCGTGCCGGTGCCGCTCGCCGCGACGGCCGCGGCGCTGCGCATCGGCGACGAGAGCCGCAGGCGCCCGTTCGGCTGGTGGGTCCTGGTCCTGCTCGGCTCGATCGCCGGCGTGGCCCTCGCGCACCCGGGCGGCTTCGTCGCCTGGATCGCGCTCACCGTCCCGATGGTCGGCGTGGTCGTCGTGAGGTTGTGGCGTCGCTTCCCGCGGCCGCTGGCCCGGGTGGGCCTCGTCGGCGCGGTCGGCGTGTACCTCGTCGTCGGCATCCTGCTGCTGAAGGTCCTGCGCCCACCCCTCGAGGCGCGGCTCTGGCCGACCGTCATGGACCCCCTCGAGGCCGTGTGGCACGTCCTGACGGTGACGATCGGCTACCCCGTGCCCTCGCTCGTCGTCGCGGCGGCCATCGTGCTCGGACTCGTGTGGGCGGTGCGCGAGCGGACCGCCCAGGCCTTCGTCGCGGTCGGCATGTGGGCCGTCGGCGCCGTCCTCTTCATCGTCGTCACGGCCTCTCCGTGGATCGACCTCCGCGACGCCTTCACGGGCAGCTGGTACAACAACTGGCAGCGCCTCGCGTCGGTGTTCGCCGTGGCGCTGGTTCCCCTCGCGGCCCTCGGCGGCTCGCGCACGGCATCCTGGATCTCCGGTCGGATGCCGCGCACGCGGCTCGCCCGGACGCTCGGGGTCGTCGCGGCGATCGCCGTGGCAGTGCTCGCGATCGTGCCGGTCGTCCCGTCCGCCGTCGCGACGGCGCACCGCCAGTACATCGCCGACGACGAAGCGGTCCTGCTCAGCGCCGACGAGTTCGCGCTCCTCACGCGGCTGCCCGACCACGTGCCCGCCGACGCCGTCATCGCGGGCAACCCCTACACGGGCACGCCGCTCGCCTACGCGCTGAGCGGTCGCCACGTGCTCATGCCGCACATCCTGGCGTACGAGTCGGACGAGATGCGCGAGGTGAGTGCGGGCCTGCGCGACGCGGAGGAGGACCCTTCCGTGTGCGAGGCGCTCGACGCGCTCGGTGTGCGGTTCGTGCTGGATTTCGGCCCGCGCGAGGTGCACGGCCAGCACCACGACTATCCCGGCTACTCCGACCTGGCAGCCTCGGACGCCGTCCGGCTCGTCGACGAACAGGGCGACGCGAGGCTCTACGAGATCGTGGCGTGTCAATGACCGCCCGGGAAACGGCGCTCGCGCCGGTTGCTAGCATGAGGCACGCTATGGTGACGGCGGATCGGGTTCTCGTGATCGTCCCGGCGTGGAACGAGGAAGACGGCGTCGGCCACACCGTCGCCGAGATCCGCGGCGTCGACGATCGGTTCGACGTCGTCGTCGTCGACGACGGATCGCAGGATGCCACGGCCGCCCGCGCCCGCGAGGCCGGTGCCACCGTCATCCCGCTCCCGTTCAACATCGGCGTCGGCGGAGCGATGCGCACGGGGTTCACGTATGCGCAGCGGCACGGGTACCTGCAGGCGATCCAGGTCGACGCGGACGGCCAGCACAACCCCGAGGACATCGGGCGGGTCCTGGGCGGACTCGCGCATGCCGACATCTCGATCGGCGCCCGCTTCGGCGACGTCGGCGACTACGCCGTCCGCGGCCCCCGGCGCTGGGCGATGGTCGTGCTGGCGGGCGTCCTGTCGCGCGTCGCACGGACGCGGCTCACGGACGTCACGAGCGGGTTCCGCGCGGCGAACCGGCGCGCGATCGACCAGTACGTCCGCTACTACCCCGCCGAGTACCTCGGCGACACGATCGACTCGCTCGTGGCCGCCGTGCATTCGGGACTGACCGTCACGCAGGTCGACGTCGCCATGCGCCCTCGCGCGGCGGGCCGGCCCAGCCACAGCCCCGTCAAGGCGACGGTGTACCTGCTGCGCTCCCTGTTCGCCCTGGCGCTCGCGCTCCTGCGCCGCCCGAATCGCCTCCCGAGGATGGACACGTGACAGTCGCCGCCGGCATCGTCCTGGCCGTCGTCATCATCGTGGGCGTCGGCTGGATGCTCGTCATCCGCGCGCTCCGCGAGAAGTACGCGATCCTGTGGCTGCTCATCGGCCTGCTGATCCTGCTGCTGGGGCTGTTCCCCGGCGTGCTCGTCTCGGTGTCGCAGCTGCTGGGCGTGGCACTGCCCAGCAACCTCTTCTTCGCGCTCGCGATCATCCTGCTGCTGGGGGTCGCGCTGCACCTGTCCTGGGAGCTCTCGCAGGCCGAGGACGAGATCCGCCGCCTCGCCGAGGAGAGCGCGCTGCTGCGCGACGGGCACCGCACGCTCGAGGCGCGGCTGTCCGCGCTCGAGGAGGCGCTCCGCGCGGGGGGCGCGCAGGCGGGCACCGACGAGCCGTCCGCCGGCATGGCGACGGAGCCGGAAGAGTCGCCGGTCATCGCGGAGACCGGAGCCGACGAGCCGTCGGCACCGGCCGCTCCACGCGCCTCGGACGACTGAGCACGCGCCGCGCGGGGCGCTGAGGCGGCTGCGCGGCACTCCGAGGCCGCTCAGCCGCGCGCTGCGGGGTGCCCCGATACCCCGCGGCGGCCGTCGCGCCAGCCGCGCCACGCCGCGCCGAGCTCGGGCCTGCGCCGGCGCAGCACCCGGACGAGAGACTCCTCGGCGACGCGGCGGGCGGTCGCGAGCGCCGAGGCCGGTGCCGCGATGCCGGCGCGCGAGGAGAACAGCGCCATGTTCCGGATGCCGAGATACATGGGGTGTGCGCCGGGCTGCTGATACGCGATGACGTCCGGCGACACGGTGGTCGCGAACCCTGCACGACGCAGCCGCCACGACGTGTCGACATCCTCGAAGTACAGGAAGTAGCTCTCGTCCATCCCGCCGATCGCCTGCAGCGCGGCGACGTCGAACAGGACGATCGCGCCGTCCGCCCAGTCCACCGTGTACGGCTCCGTCGCCGACGCGGGCTCGACGGTGTTCCACGCGCGGCCCCACCGGGTGAGCCGACCGCCGGCGGAGAACACCTTGTCCGGCTGCTCGGCCCACCGCAGGAGCGGAGCCGACGCGCCGACCGTCGTGGCGCCGCCGAACGCGGAGAGGAGCCCTTCCGCGAGCTGCGGACCGAACTGGGCATCGTGCGTGAGCACGAGGAGGCGGGCAAGGCCGTGATCGGCGGCCGCCGCCAGGCCGATGTTCGCGGCGGCGGAGTATCCGGGGTTGTCGGGGCGGCGCACGACGCTCACGCGGTCGGCGAGGCCGCCCAGCGTCAGGGCGTCGACATCCAGGTCGCCGGCGTTGTCGACGATGACGACGAGCGCGGGCGGGACGGTCTGCTGCTGCAGTCGCTCGAGGACGCCGTCGAGCAGATCCGGCCGACGGTAGCTGATGATGACCGTGGCGTACTGTTCCATAGTGGCCGCTTCCGGGCGGTGCGCGGTGAGAGGAGATCGTGGATGAGTCGGAACCCCGATGGGGTCCCAGGCGGCCCGGGGATCGCGAGCATCACGAAGTATATCCCGCACGATTCCATCCCCCACGCGGGCGGCCAGTACCTCTGGCGGCACTGCCAGGCGCTGGCCCCCGAGTACCGGCTGACCCTCATCGCACCGGACACTCCGGACAACCGCGCCTCGCGTGATCGCCTCGATCTGCCCGCCGACGTCGAGCTCGTGGCCGGCTCGGGCGCCTTCCGCGGCGGCCGGCTCAAGCCTCTCGCCGACCTCGAGTCCGCCTGGGCGGGAAGCAGCGCGACGCGCAACGTGAGGCGCGCCTTCAGCCACGGCGACGCTCCGTGGAACGCCCTCGCCCGCGCCGACGTCATCGAGTTCCAGTGGTCCGAGATGATGTCGCTCGCACCCGTGGTCCGACGCCGCCTGCCCGGCATCCCGCTCGTCGGCATCGCGCACGACGTCATCACCCAGCGGTGGGAGCGCGCGGGGGAGGCCGCACGCTGGCCCCTGTCCGCCGCGTACGCGTGGGGCGCCCGGCGGAGCCGCCCGCGCGAGGCCGAGTCGTTCGCGCAGCTGGATCTCCTCCTGGCCTTCAGCGAGAAGGATGCCGCGCTCGCGCGCTCCCTCGCCCCCTCCACCCGTGTGGAGGTCGTGCACCCGGGCCTGGGCCCGGAACCCGGCACCCTGCCGCCCCGCGCGCCCGAGCCGGAGGCGCCGATCGTGCTCTTCACGGGCGCCCTCGGCCGCGGCGACAACCACGACGCCGCGATGTGGTTCCTCACGCGCGTGTGGCCGGCCGTCCTCGCCGAAGTGCCCGACGCGCGGTTCGTCGCGGCCGGGGCGGGCCCGCGGCCCGAGCTCGAGCGCCTCGTGGCGCAGACGCCGCGCGCGGAGCTCACGGGGTTCGTGGACTCCCTCGAGCCCTGGTACGCCCGGGCCTCGGTGTTCGTGGCGCCGCTGGCGACGGGAGCCGGCGTCAAGTTCAAGACGATCGACGCGATGCTGCGCGGCGTGCCCGTCGTCGCGACACCCGTCGGGGCGGAGGGCATCGACGCGCCCGAGCACTTCGCCGGCATCGAGACGGAGCCGGATGCCTTCGCCATTGCCGTCGTGCGGACGCTCCGCGACGACGCCGGGGTGGGCGAGCGGGCCGCGCGCTGGGCCGACGGGGTCTACGGAGCGGAGGCCTTCCGCACGCGTCTGCGCACGCTGTACGCCGGGCTGCGCGCGGATTCCCGCGGCGGAGCGTGAAGTAGGATCGAGGGTCGGGCTGCCGGAGCGCGCCCGGGAAGGTGTCGGATGAGCACGGTCGTCGCGGTGATCCCCGTCTTCCGGGCCCCCGCGGATCTGCTCCCGCGCGTCGTCGCCCTCGCCGAGCAGGTCAGCGCCGTCATCCTGGTCGACGACGGCACGGACTCCCTCGACGCCGGGGTGCAGCATCCCGGCGTCACCTACATCCCGCTCCCGGAGAACCGCGGCATCGCGTCCGCGCTCAACGTCGGGATCGAGCGCGCTCGCGCGCTGGGCGCGACCCACATCCTCACGCTGGACCAGGACTCCACGGCGCCCGCCGGATTCGTCCGGCGCATGCTCGACGCCATCGCGCGCGCCGAGGCGGAGGGCGTCGTCGTGGCTGCCGCGGTGCCGGGCATGGTCGGCGACCAGCCGGCGCTGCGCCTCCAGGATCCCCGGTTCGCATTCGATCCCATCCAGGCCGGTCAGCTCGTCCCCGTCGCGGCGTTCGACGACGTCGGCGCCTTCGCAGAGGACCTCTTCATCGATGCCGTCGACTCGGACTTCACCGTGCGCGCGGAGGAGCAGGGCCGCCGCTTCGTCGTGGCGGACGGCGAGCGGATCGACCACGGGCTCGGTGAGCTCGTCCCCGTCACGCTCTTCGGACGGCACCTCGCGATCGGCGGCAAGCCCCGTCACGTGCTGTACCACGCGCCGTTCCGCACCTACTACATGGTGCGCAACAGCGTCGTGCTCTCGAGGACCCACGGGCGCGCGCGTCGCGCGTGGATGCGCCGCCGCAACCGGATGATGATCGAGATGGTGGTGGGGTGCATCGCCCTGTCGCCCGATCGCGGCGCGCAGCTGCGCGCGACGTGGCTCGGTCTGCGTGACGGCCGGCGCGGGCGTCTGGGCAAGATCGCGGACGACACCCTGGCGCGCGTGCGGGGTCGCGGAGCCCGGGCGTGAAGAGGCTCGTCGGCCACGAGGTCGTGCGCCGCAGCGTGCTCTTCGCGATCTCGATCGTCGCCTCGACGATCGTCGGGTTCTTCTCGATCCCCGTGCTGGTCTCGTCGATCGGCGCGAGCGGCTGGGGACACCTGGCCGTCATGCAGTCGGTATGCCAGCTCTTCGCTGTGGTCGTCGCGTTCGGATGGGGCGCGATCGGCCCGAGCATGGTGTCGGCGGCGCCCGTCCAGACGCGCAAGCGCATGTACGTCGAGTCGCTGTACTTCCGCGGCGCTCTCGCGCTCGTCGCCCTGCCGCTGGCGTATCTCGTGTGCGGGCTGCTGACGGGCGAGACGCCCGCGGCGGTCGCGCTGGCCGTCGTCTCGTACGTCGTGCCCGGCCTCAGCGCCGCCTGGTACTTCGTCGGCACGAATCGGCCCGTCGCGATGTTCCTCTGCGACGCGATGCCCGTCATCCTCGGTCAGGTGGCGGGTCTCGTCGCGATCCTGTTCGTCCCCGACGTCACCGTCTACCTGGCGTGCACGGCGCTGTTCGGGGTGGGAGGCGCGGCGGCGTCGGCGATCTTCGTGCTGACCCGGCCGGAGGGACCCGCCGGGTCTCGCACGCGCATGCCCTGGCTCGAGATCGCCCGCGTGCAGGCGGCGGGCGTGTCGACCACGATCTCGGCGAGCATCTGGTCCGCGGCCCCGATCGTGCTCGTCCAGGCGCTCGCACCGGCCGCGCTCCCCGTCTACGCCATGGTCGACCGGCTCATGAAGTACGGCATCCTGGCGCTCGCACCCGTCCTCCAGGCGGTGCAGGGGTGGGTGCCGGAGCAGGGCCCGGAGCACGTGCCGCATCGCGCTCGAGTCGCCGTCCGCATCGGCTGGGGCATCGGCGCGCTGGGCGGCCTCGGGCTCGCCGGGCTCTCGACGCCGCTGTCCGCCGTGCTCACGCTCGGCGAGGCGACCGTCCCGTGGGGCGTCGCGGCGATCGCCGGTGCGGCGTTCCTCTTCGAGGCCGTCGCGCAGCTGACCGGTCTCGCGGTTCTCGTGCCGCTCGGCGGAGGCCGGCAGCTGGCGGTGTCGTCGGTCGCGACCGCAGTCGTGGGGGTGCCGCTCATCGCGCTGCTCGTCTGGTGGGCGGGTCTCGTCGGAGCCGTCGTCGGGATGCTTCTGGTCGCGCTCGGCGTCGCGCTGTACCGCGTCGCGCACGCGCGACGGCTCGCCGCCGCACTGTCCGCAGACGCGCAGGCCCCGGACGCGCCGGCCCAGGCCTGATCCTCCGGTCGAGGTCCGAGACCCACCGGTCGAGGCGGAGACGCCGCCCCGATCGGGCTCAGCCGAGGATGTGGGCGAAGGCCGCGCGACGTCCCGCGGCCGAGCCGTGGCGCAGGACGCGCGGCAGCTCGGTGGCCGCGTGCAGGCGTGAGAAGGGCCGCCAGCGCGCCGCGCGCGCCGTCGAGCGCCAGCCCGCGGCGGCAGACCGCGCGGCGATCTCGCCGTAGTACCGGCGCTCGTCGGAGAACCGGCGGCCGTCCAGCAGCGACGTCTGCGACGCGCTCGCGGAGTGCCTGCGGTACGAGAAGGCGAGCTCGGGGGTGAAGACGAGGGTGCCGCCGTCGAAGGCGATGTCCAGCAGGATCGCGAGATCCAGGATGATCGGCAGGTCGTCGCGGAAGTCGTGACGCTGGATCGTCGCGGTGCGGAACGCGAGCGACGGCCAGTAGAGCCAGTTGCCTCGCGTGAGGCTGGTCGCGAGCGCCTCGCCCCGCAGCACCGCGTCACCCGCGCGCGTCGAGGGTGCCAGCATCCGCTTCACCCGATCGGCGAGGGGCGCCGAGGGGCGCCCGTCGCTGTCGATCACCTGCACGCCGGGCTGGATGATGTCCGCCCCCGGATGAGCCGCGGCCGTGCGGTGCACGAGCTCGACGTATCGGGGATGCAGGAGGTCGTCGCACCCCAGGACGACGAGCCATTCGGAGCGGCCACGCGCGACGCACTCGCGGAAGCCCGCGACGATGCCCTCGTTGTGCTCGTGCCGCACGTAGGTCACGCGCGGATCGTCCATCGCCGCGAATCGGGCCGGGACGGTCTCGTCCGGGTACGCGTCGTCGATCACGGTGAGCGTCCAGTCGTCGTCCGTCTGGGCGAAGACCGAGTCGACCGTGTCGAACAGCAGACCGGGGTCTCCCCAGAACGGGATGAGGATGTCGACGGTCACGGGGTACGAGTCTAGTTTCGCGCCGGGCACCTGACCGCGGCGTTCAGGCGCGGGTGTTACGGTCGACAGGCGCCCTGGCGACCGGGGACGCCTTCCCCCCACCACACCCGAAAGGTGCCCATGGATCTCCTCGTCGTCGGCTCCGGCTTCTTCGGACTCACCATCGCGGAGCGGGCCGCGGCATCCGGTCGCAAGGTCACGGTCATCGACCGCCGTCAGCACATCGGCGGCAACGCGTACAGCGAGGACGAGCCGACGACCGGCATCGAGGTGCACAAGTACGGCGCGCACCTGTTCCACACGTCGAACCCGAGCGTGTGGGAGTACGTCAACCGCTTCACGACGTTCACGAGCTACGTGCACCGCGTCTACACGAACCACAAGGGCGTCGTGTACCCGCTGCCGATCAACCTCGGCACGATCAACCAGTTCTTCCAGGCCGCGTACTCCCCGGACGAGGCGCGCGCGCTCGTGCAGGAGCTCGCGGGCGAGTTCGACGCGAAGGATGCCGCGAACCTCGAGGAGAAGGGCATCGCGCTGATCGGCCGCCCGCTGTACGAGGCGTTCATCCGCGACTACACCGGCAAGCAGTGGCAGACCGATCCGAAGGACCTGCCCGCCGAGGTCATCAGCCGCCTTCCCGTCCGGTACAACTACGACAACCGGTACTTCAACGACACGTGGGAGGGTCTGCCGACCGACGGCTACACCGCTTGGCTCGAGCGCATGGCCGACCACGCCGACATCGAGGTCAAGCTCGACACCGACTTCTTCGACGAGTCGCAGCCGCTCAACAAGAAGGCGACGGTCGGGCAGCTGCCGATCGTGTACACGGGCCCCGTCGACCGGTACTTCGACTACGCCGAGGGCGCTCTCTCGTGGCGCACGATCGACCTCGAGCAGGAGGTCCTCCCCGTGGGCGACTTCCAGGGCACGTCGGTCATGAACTACGCCGACGCCGACGTCCCGTACACGCGCATCCACGAGTTCCGCCACTTCCACCCCGAGCGGGCCGACCGCTACCCGACGGACAAGACCGTCATCATGCGCGAGTTCTCGCGCTTCGCGGACCGCGACGACGAGCCGTACTACCCCGTCAACACGCCACAGGATCGCGACGGGCTCCTGGCCTACCGCGAGCTCGCGAAGGGCGAGGACGACGTGCTCTTCGGCGGGCGCCTCGGCACCTACCAGTACCTCGACATGCACATGGCGATCGGGTCGGCGCTGTCGATGTGGAACAACCAGCTGAGCGCGTCGAAGCTCGTCTGACGCCTCGACCATAGGATCATCTGCGTGACCACTGCCGCCGTCGGCGCGCCCGGATCGCCCCGGCGCTACCTGCACTCGCTGTGGCTCCTCTCCGCTCGCGACCTGCGGGTCCGCTACGCCACCAGCGCCCTCGGCTATCTGTGGTCGGTGCTCGATCCGCTCGTGATGAGCGCGATCTACTGGTTCGTCTTCACGCAGGTCTTCGATCGCACGGTCGGCCACGAGCCGTACATCGTGTTCCTCATCACGGCGCTGCTGCCGTGGGTGTGGTTCAACTCCGCCGTGTCGGACTTCACGAAGGCGTTCAGCAAGGATGCGCGGCTCGTGCGGTCCACCGCCATCCCGCGCTCCATCTGGGTCAACCGCATCGTCCTGAGCAAGGGCATCGAGTTCCTGTGCTCGCTGCCGGTGCTCGCGCTGTTCGCGATCGCGACGGGTGCCACCGTCGGCTGGGGGATCCTCCTGTTCCCGGTCGCGGTGGTTCTGCAGACGATGCTGCTGGTGGGTCTCGGGCTCCTCGTGGCGCCGCTCTGCGTCATCTACACCGACCTGGAGCGCACGACGCGGCTCATCCTCCGCGCGCTCTTCTACGCGTCGCCGGTCATCTACGGAGTCTCCGACCTGCCCGGGGTCTTCCAGGAGCTCGCCGCGTTCAACCCGCTGTCCGGGATCTTCACGATGTACCGCGCCGCGTTCTTCCCAGAGACATGGGACTCCTTCGTCGTGGTCGTTGGGGCGGTCCTGTGCGTCGCCGTCCTCGCCCTCGGGGCGTGGGTCTTCCGCCGACTCGAGCGCCCCGTGCTCAAGGAGCTGTGATGGCCGCCACCGAACACGCCATGGAGATCTCGGGTCTCGGCGTCCGGTTCCGCCGCAATCGGCGCGGCCGGCGCAGCTTCAAGGACCTCTTCGCCGGGTCGAAGCGGCGATCCCGCCCGGGGGAGTTCTGGGCGCTGCGCGACGTGTCGTTCACGGTGGCGCCCGGCGAGTCGATCGGCGTCGTCGGCCGCAACGGCCAGGGCAAGTCGACGCTGCTCAAGCTCGTCGCGGGCGTCCTGCTGTCCGACGAGGGGCGCGTCGACGTGAACGGCGGCGTGGCGCCGCTCATCGAGATCACGGGCGGCTTCGTCGGGGACCTGACCGTTCGCGAGAACGTCCGCCTCACTGCGGGACTGCACGGGATGTCGCGCGCATCGATCGCCGCGCGCTACGACTCGATCATCGACTTCGCCGAGCTCGCCGACTTCCAGGACACGCCTTACAAGCACCTGTCGAACGGCATGAAGGTGCGGCTGGCCTTCTCCGTCGTCTCGCAGCTCGAGGAGCCGATCCTCCTCGTCGACGAGGTGCTGGCGGTCGGCGACAAGGCGTTCCGCGAGAAGTGCTACCGGCGGATCGATGAGCTCCTGGCCTCCGGGCGCACGCTCTTCTTCGTCTCGCACAGCGAGCGGGACCTCCTCCGGTTCTGCGAGCGCGGGCTCTACCTCGACAAGGGCCGGCTCGTGATGGATGCCCCGATCGGCGAGGTCATCGAGCGCTACAACGCGGACTACCCGGTCGGCTGACAGCGCGCTCGGCGGCTGTTCAGGAGCACCTCGGTTAGGATTGCCAGCGCGGCGAGCATGTCTCCCAGCGGCCGCGCTCTCCCGCCACCGTGCTCATAGCTTCGCGAAAGCCGCCATCCACCATGCGCATCTTCATCCAGATCCCGTGCCTCAACGAGGAGACGACGCTTCCACTGGTGCTCGCCGGCATCCCGAAGCAGATCGACGGTGTCGACGAGATCCACGTCCTCGTGATCGACGACGGCTCCACGGACCGGACCGTCGAGGTCGCGCGCGAGCTCGGCGTCGAGCACTTCGTCTTCCACACCCGCAACATGGGGCTCGCGAGGTCCTTCCGCGACGGAGTCGACTATGCGCTCCAGCACGGCGCCGACATCGTCGTCAACACCGACGGCGACAACCAGTATCCGCAGGAGCGGATCGCGGACCTCGTCCAGCCGATCCTGAGGGGTGAGGCGGACATCGTCATCGGCGATCGCCAGACCAAGACGATCGAGCATTTCTCGCCCTTCAAGAAGCTCATGCAGGGCGTCGGCAGCGCTGTGGTCAACTTCGCCGCCGAGACCGACCTTCCCGACGCGGCCAGCGGATTCCGCGCGTACTCCCACGAGTCCCTCATCCGGCTCAACGTCGTGACGCAGTTCAGCTACTGCATGGAGACGATCATCCAGGCGGGACACAAGCGCCTGCGGATCGCGAGCGTTCCCGTCAAGACCAACCCCAAGACGCGCGAGTCGCGGCTGTTCAAGAACATCTTCCAGCACATGGGCCGCTCCAGCCAGGCGATCATGCGCAGCTACGTCATGTTCAAGCCCCACGTGGTGTTCCTCACGCTCGCGGTGCTGTTCCTGATCGGGGCCGCCATCCCGTTCGGCAGGTTCCTGACGCTCACGTGGCTCGGCATCGCCGGCGACCACATCCAGTCCCTCATCTTCGGCTCCGCGATGCTCGTCGGGGCGCTTCTCAGCGTCGCGCTCCTCGTGATCTCCGACATGCTGAGCACGAACCGGACGCTCATGGAGGACGCCCTCGAGCGCATCAAGCTCATCCAGTACGCGCCCGACCGCACCTACGATCCGCGTCGGGCCGAGCCGGCCGACGCCGCCCGGCATCCTTCGCTCCTCGTCAGCATCGAGGAAGCGGAGGAGAGGACGACGGCACGAAGCGCCGCTCGATCGTCACGATGACCACCACCGCGGTGCGGCCGGGCGGCGAGGCCGCACCGGCGAGCACGCCCGCGCGGGAGCGCTCCGGGTCGGCCCTTCGGACCGAGATCCAGGCCCTGCGCGCCATCGCGGTGCTCGGCGTCATCATCTTCCACCTCTGGCCGAATCGGATGACGGGCGGCTACATCGGCGTCGACGTCTTCTTCGTGATCTCGGGATACCTCATCACGTCGCACCTGTTCCGCGAGGTCGAAGCCAGAGGCCGCATCAAGGTCTCCCAGTTCTACGCCCGCCGCATCCGCCGGCTCCTCCCGGCGGCGATGCTGGTGCTCGCCTCGACGGCCCTCGCCGTCGTCGCCTTCGTCCCGGCCCAGCGGATTCCGGCCTTCCTCTACGAGGTCGCCGCGAGCGCGCTCTATGTCGAGAACTGGGTCCTCGCGGCCAACTCGGTCGATTACTTCGCCGCTGACGGACCGGAATCGCCCGTTCAGCACTACTGGTCGCTGTCGGTGGAGGAGCAGTTCTACCTGGTCTGGCCGCTGCTGGTCATCCTGCTGGCGCTCCTGGCGGCAGCGCGAAACTGGTCGCCTCGCGCCTCGATCTTCGTCGGACTGACCGGCGTCTTCGCCGCGAGCCTCGCCTTCTCGGCGTTCGCGACCGCCGCTTCGCCGCAGGCCGCGTACTTCAGCACGCTGACGCACGCGTGGGAGTTCGCGGCGGGGGGCATGCTCGCCCTCGCATCGCCGTGGATCGCGCGGACTGCGTGGGACCGGATGCCGGGAGCCCGGGCCGGCGCACTCTGGGCCGGAATCGTCATCGTCATCGGGACGATGTTCGTGTTCGATGCGCATACGGCCGTCCCGGGGCTCATCGCCCTGGTCCCCGTCGCAGGGACGATCGCCGTCATCGCCGCGGGGACCTCACCGGTGCCGTGGTCGCCCTCTCGTCTCCTTTCGATCAGGCCGGTGCAGTTCGTCGGCGACACGTCGTACGCCGCCTACCTCTGGCACTGGCCGATCATCGTCCTCCTGCCGTACGTGCTGACCCGCCCGCTGTCGACGCTCGACAAGATCCTCATCCTGCTCGCGACATTCGGCCTCGCGTGGCTGACCCGAGCTCTCATCGAGCGGCCCGTCATCAACGGCGGCTTCTGGCGGCGGCGGCGCATCAGCTACGGCTTCGCGGTCCTGTCGGCGGCCATCGTGCTCGCCCTGTGCGTCGTGCCCTCGGTCGCGATCGCGAACGAGTCGGCTGCGACGCAGCAGCGGGTGACGGCATCCCTCGGTCAGACCGAGTCGTGCGTCGGTGCGGAGGCGATGACGCACCTCGCCGACTGCGCCTACGGCCTCGAGCTCGACCCCGACCTCGCCGTCAGCGCGGTGGACTACGAGACCCTGGCGAGCGACGTGGTGACCTCCGCCGGAGGCGAGGCGGACTGCTCCGATGGCGCGTACGAATCCCGGATCTGCACCTACTCGCCGCCGCACGACAGCGGCGGGCCGACCGTGGTCCTCGTCGGCGATTCGCACGCCGAGCACCTCCTGCCGGCGCTGGCACATCAGGCGACGATCCGGGACTGGAACGTGCGGGTCGTCACGAAGCGTTCGTGCCCGTTCGTCGAGGCCGACTGGCGGGCGACCGGCGGCGCCGCGTACAAGCAGAACGACGCCGACTGCGTCGCCTGGCGGGCCGACATCGTCGATCAGGTCGCGTCCGACGATCAGATCGATCTCGTCCTGACGACGACGTACGCCCACCGCGTCGGCATGAATGCGGATGCCGCCGCACAGGCGGAGTTCTCCGACGCCCTCGCCCGCACCTGGACGGCGCTGGACGATGCCGGCAAGCCGGTGGTGGTCGTCGCCGACACGCCGGTCGCGAAAGGCAATCGGATGAGCGAGTGCCTGGCGGATGCCCCTTCCCCATTGGAGTGCTCTCTCAGCCGCGCAGAGGCGCTTCCGCCGGATCCGCTCGCGGCGTCGGTCGCCGAGGCATCAGGCGGCACGACGCTCCTGGATCTCACCGGCGCCTTCTGCGACGCGGAGCGCTGCTTCGCCGCCATCGGCGGGATGCCGGTGTATCAGGACAGCCACCACCTCACGCCGGCGTTCTCACTGAGCCTGTCGTCGCGATTCACGGCCGCGATAGAGGCCGCGATCGCGCGATAGAGCCGGGCGGCGAGCGCGCCGGTCCGCGCTGCCGAAACGGGTAGAGTCGTTCGGATGGAAAGCACCGCGGTCACGCCGGAACTGATCATCCGGGCGGCCCTGGAATGCGCGTTCCTGCTGGCCCTCTTCGCGGGACTGCTGTTCTTCACAGACCTCCGCAAGCGGCTCTACGGTCTGGGCGCCGCGGCACTGGTCGTCCTGTATGTGGCGGTGGGGGCGTGGTTCACCGTGCAGATGGTCGACCGCTGGCAGTACGACTACCCCCAGAAGACCTCGTTCATCCCGCTCACGCGATTCGCGATGTACCAGGCTCAGCTCAAGGACTCCGTCGAGGAGACGTACTCCTGGCAGGCCACCCTCGCGGACGGGACGATGCGCGAGATCAACATCGCGAAGGAGTTCGAGGCGATCGGCCTGCCGCCGCTCTCGACACGGATGCGGGTGCTCCTCAACTGGATGGAAGAGCCCGCCGACAGCGAGCATCATGCGCAGGCGGAAGAGGAGCTGGCGCTCTACGCGACGGCTCTCCTGAGGGCACTCGAGCAGGACGGCGTGGACGTGGGCGAGATCGGCTTCTATCGGGTGACCGGCACTCCGGGCGACGTCTCCTCCGAGCCGCTGGTCACGTGGGACGTCTCGGAGCTGGAAGGCTGATGATGATCCGCGTCCGCCTCCACGAGAACGTCACCGCCGAGTCGCTCGGACTCGCCCGCATCCTCGTCTTCGCCATCTGGATCGGCTATGTCCTCGTCGATCCCGTCCAGCGGCTGACCCTCCTGCCGACCGAGCTGTTCCACTCGTACGGCGTGTTCCGGCTGCTCCCGGACGAGTTCTGGGCTGCCGTTCTCACGCCGGCCGGGCTGCTGGGGCTGACGACGGTGTGTCTCGTCCTCTTCGTCTGGGCGGGCCTGGGATTCCGCGGCGCCCGCGCCGTGACGGCTGCCGCCGTGATCGCGGCACTGGTCTATCTGCAGGTCAAGAAGGGCTTCGGCGGTCACTTCGACCACCGGGAGCTCACGCTCGTCTACGTCACCGCGGCCCTGCTGCTCACCCCTGCCTGGGACGCCTTCGCGGTCAGCCGGTCCCGTCGCGCCGGTGCGCGCAGGCCCGACGTGTACCGCTCGTCGCTCATCGTGCTCTCGTTCGTCGTGATCCTGCAGTACGTCTTCATCGGCACGGCCCGGCTGTTCATCGGCGGGCCGGGCGTGTTCATGAACGGCACCCTGCAGAACTGGGTCGAGAACCGGAATCTGCGGCCGAACCCGTTCGGATTCGACCTGGGCACGTACTTCCTCGACCCGTTCTGGGCGATCCCCCTGGACCTGCTCTTCCTCGGCGGCACGATCCTCGAGATCACGGCGATCCTCCTGCTCTTCCTGCCGCCGGGGTGGCTCAAGGTCCTCTTCCTGGTCGGGTTCACGGCGTTCCACTCGTCGATCTTCCTGCTCATGAACGTCGCGTTCCCGGAGAACATCGTGCTGCTGCTGCTGTTCTTCGACCTCGCGTGGCCGCTGCGACGGATGCGCGCAGGTCACGACACCGCCGGTGCAGCGATCGTCGATCCCGGCAATCCGGCCGCTGCCGCATTCGTCGCCGAGGTCCGAGCCGAGACGGTCGGGGTGTCGTACCGCGACGCGGCCGGAACCTCCGGTGGGCTCGAGTTCATCGCGGCGGATGCCGAGGCCTCCGCTTCCTCGGGCGCGCCGCAGTCGGCGACCGGTGAGCGTGCCCGCACCGAGATCCTCTACCGCCGGCCCGGCTGGCTGGGCGTCGCATGGACGCGGGACCACGTCCTGCGTCGGTCGGGACCGATCCGATCGGACCGCACCGGGTTCGGGCGCTGGCTGCTCGGTCCCGTCGTCGACGAATCGGGGTCGAGCCGTCACTGAGGGCGGCTCATCCGGGCGGAAGGCGCTGATCGCCTGGTCCCTGCCCGACGGCGCTGATCGCCTGATCCCTGCCCGACGGCGTCCTCGTCCGCGCGGAAGGCGCTGGTCGTTCCTAGTCCGCGGCGACGCTGTCGTCCGCGCCGATCGCGCCGCCGTCCGCCGCGTCATCGACGCCGAGTGGCGGCACGGCGAGCCCGAACTCGTGGCGGAGCGCCGACCTCGCGGCGTGGTAGCCGGCCATCCCGTGCACGCCCGTGCCGGGCGGCGTGGAGGAGGAGCACAGGTAGACGCCCTTGATCGGCGTCCGCCAGGGGTCGGGCGAGAGGACAGGGCGCCGCAGGAGCTGCGGCAGCGTGACCGCGCCCGCCGAGATGTCGCCGCCGATGTAGTTCGGGTTGTAGTCGGCCAGCTCCGCTGCGCTCACTGCCTGCGAGGCCAGAACCGTATCGCGGAAGCCCGGCGCGAAGCGCTCGATCTGGCGTGCGACCGACTCGGTCGGGTCGACGGTCGATCCGCTCGGGACATGGGTGTAGGCCCAGAGCACATGACGTCCGCTCGGAGCTCGGGTCGGATCGACGATGGTCGGCTGCGAGGCGAGCACATAGGGCGACTCGGCGTGCCGCCCAGCCGCGACGGCCCTCTCGCCTGCGGCGAGCTCGGCGCGGTCGCCGCCCAGGTGGAACGTCGCCGCCTTCCGCACCTCCGGGTGGGTCCAGGGCACGGGATCGGAGAGGGCGAAGTCCACTTTGGCCACGGCATTGCCGTACCGGAAGCGGCCCAGCGCTCGGCGATACCCCGCCGGAAGCCGGCTTCCGGCCATCCGGAGGAGGCTGCGGGGGGTGATGTCGAGCACGTAGGCTCGCGCCGAGGGCAGAGCGGAGAGGTCGTCGATCTCGGCGTCCGTCGTGATCGTGCCGCCGTGGGCGAGGATGTCGTCCGCCATGGCGTCGACGATCGCCTGGCTGCCGCCGACAGGGATGGGCCACCCCCGCGCGTGGGCGTGCGCGCCGAGGACGAGACCCACGCCGGCCGTGGCCATGCTCGGCATCCGTCCGATCGAATGCGCGTTCACGCCCGTGAGCATGGCGCGGGCCACGTCCCCCCGAAGCCGCAGCGCCCATGCCGGGGTGCCCTGCTCCAGCGCGCGAAGCCCGAAGCGCACGACCGTGGCCGGATGGCGCGGGATGCGCATGAGCGTGGAGCCCGTGAAGTCGGTGACCTCGTCGATCCGCTCCGCGAGGGGCGCGAACAGGCCGCGCCAGCGGGAGCCGTCGGCGCCCAGCGCCTCTGCCGTCCGGTCGATGTCCCGGTACGCGATCCCGGCCCGCCCACCGTCCAGCGGATGGGCATACGAGATCTCCGGGGTCACGAACTCGATGCGTCGGTCGAGCTCGAACGCTCGGAAGAAGGGCGAACCTGCGGCCATCGGATGCACGGCCGAGCAGATGTCGTGGTGGTACCCGACGAGGGTGGCCTGCGCCGTGCGCGCCCCGCCGCCGATCGTCGGCGCCTTCTCGAAGACGTGCACGGACAGACCCGCGCGCGCGAGCATGACGGCTGCGGCCAGCCCGTTCGGACCCGCCCCGACGACGACGGCATCGACCGAGGTCATCGGGTGTGGCGACGGCACGCTTGCTCGGGGAGGGATCGCGGCCGCACCGCGCTCGTCGTACGCATCCTCTCAATCTAGCCGCAGGGCGCCGGCAGCCGCGCGGGCCGCCCGGCGGCCTCCGGGCCGGCATGCGCTAAGCTGTCGCGGGCGTCTCGCCCGGTTCCCCCAGACGCTCTCTCCCCACCACTTCCGCCCCTTGGAGGGGCGACTCGTGCATGATCCCAGCAACCCTGCCCTCGAACCCCAGGAGTCCAGATCGACCCGCGAAGACGACGGCAGGGCGCGCCCGATGAGCGCTGACGATCAGCAGCCGGATCCGGACGGTCCGTTCGAGGATCCTGCCGCCGAGGGAGTCCCTGCGGCGGCCCCGGACGCCCGCACGCTCGCGCGCCGTCGGCGCAAGCGCATCCTGCGCTGGGTCGCGACGATCGTCGTGGTCGGCGTCGTCGGGTACTTCTTCGCCGTCTCGCTCGCCGCGAACTGGCAGGAGGTCGTCGCGCAGGACATCTCGTTCGATCCGCTGTGGATTCTCACGACGCTGCTCTTCATCGCCGCCGTGCCGATCAGCGGGCTCCTCTGGGGTCGCATCGTCCGGGTGCTCGAGCCCGAGGTGCACGTCGCCGCACGCGAGTCGATCGCCGTGCAGTGCGCATCGTGGATCCTGAAGTACGTGCCGGGGCAGGTCGGCTCGGTCGTGAACAAGACGATCTGGGCGGGCAAGAAGGGGATCAGCCGCACCCTCGTCGTCATCAGCTTCGTCTACGAGAACGTCTTCATGCAGCTGGCGTCGCTCGTGCCGAGCGGCATCATCCTGCTCATCAGCCTCGGGCCGGAGATCTTCGGGCAGAACGCGACGCTGCTCCTGCTGCCCATGCTGGCGATCGTGCCCTTCGCCCTCATCTCCTGGAAGCCGTTCTTCCATCGCATCCTCGACGCGCCCGCGAGACGGCTGCTCAAGCGGCCTGTGCCGGCCGAGTACTTCCTGAGCACGGGCCAGACCCTCCGCTCCTCGGGCGAGTTCGTGCTCCCTCGAGCGATCAACGGCATCGGGTTCGTCCTCCTCGCCGGCACCATCGTCCCCCTCACCCCGGCCGAATGGCTGCCGTTCGCCGCCGCCTACGTGCTCGCCGGGGCCATCGGAGTCCTCGCGGTGTTCGTGCCCAGCGGGCTGGGTGTGCGCGAGGCGGTCATCGTCCTGATCCTGAGCCAGTACATCCCCGTGCCGCAGGCGATCGTCATCAGCCTCATCGCGCGACTGCTGGCCACCATCGGCGATGGAGGGGTCGCGCTCATCTACCTCGGCCTGCGCCGCACCATCCCCAAGGAGCTCCGTCCATGACCCGCATCACGATCATCGGCTCCGCCCTGTCGGGCAACAAAGGGGCGTCGGCGATGCTCGAGGCGGCCATGCAGACGCTCGGCGAGCGCCTCGACGACCCGCAGTTCACGCTGCTGAGCATGTACCCGGTCGAGGATGCCGCGCAGAACGTCTACCCGAACCTCGAGATCGTCCCCGCTGCGCCGCGTCAGCTCGGCGTGACGATCAACTCGCTCGCGCTCGCGTACCGCATCCTCCCGTTCCTGCGGAAGACGCTCCGGTCGCGGTCGCGGGCCATCCGTGCCCTCGCCGAGTCCGATGTGCTGCTCGACCAGGGCGGCATCACCTTCACAGACGGACGCGAGAAGTTCCTGCTGTACAACGTCGCGTCGATCCTCCCCGCGCTGAACACCCGCACGCCCGTCTTCAAGTGCGCGCAGGCAGTGGGCCCCTTCCAGAACCCGATCAACAGGTGGGCGTCCAAGACCTACCTGCCGAAGGCGCGCACGATCGTCACCCGGGGCCGGATCACGCACGAGTTCGCGGAGGGGCTGGGGCTCACGAACCTCGTCGCGGGAGCCGACTACGCATTCTCGCTCGAGCTCGACGGCACCGAGCACGACGCCGTCGCGGAACATGTCCACATGGAGTTCTTCGACGGCGACGTCGTCGGCGTCTGCCCCAGTGTCGTCCTGCGGAAGAAGGTCGACGCCCGAGGCGGGGACTACGCGGGGCAGATCGTCTCGTTCATCGAGTCCGTCCGCGCGCAGGGCAAGCGGGTGCTGCTCGTCCCCCACAGCGTCCGCACCGGGACCGACAAGACGCACAACAACGATCTGCCGCTCTGCCGCGAGATCAGCGCACGGCTGCGCCCCGGAGACGACGTGCTCTTCATCGATCGAGAACTCACGTCTCAGCAGCTGAGGTATGTCATCGGGCGGTGCTCGCTGTTCGTGGCCAGCCGGTTCCATGCGATGGTCTCGTCGCTCGCGATGGCCGTGCCGACCCTCGTTATCGGCTGGAGCCACAAGTACCGCGAGGTCCTGGAGATGTTCGAGCTCGAGGAGTGGGCGTTCGGGCACGACCAGCTGACGCCCGAGCACCTCGCCGACCGGTTCGCCGCGCTGGATGCGGCGCGAGACGACGTCAAGGCCAAACTGGATGCCCACCTCCCAGAGGTGAAGGCGCGCTCGATCATGCAGGCCGATCTCATCGCGCAGATCGCGCGCGCCGAAGCCTGATCCCATGGCGGCCGGCCACCGAGACCGCGCACAGGGGCATGGCGCCCTCCGAGCGCGGATCGTCGCGCGTGGCGGATACGCCGCGGTGCTCGTCGCCGTCGCGGCGGTGCTGACGTTCTGGTCGATCATCACGCCGCTGCTGTCCGGGGTGGACGAGCCGGCGCACTTCAACTCCGTGCTGCGACTCATGCAGGGCGGTGGCTGGCCGGCCCCGCAGACGGCACCCTTCATCGAGGGCACACTCGTCGCCATGCAGGAGGCCGGGAATCCCCTCGAGGGGCTCGAACCGCTCGATCCGCTGCCGGAGCCCGAGAATCGGTCGAGGATCGTCGGCCTCACAGCGGCGGGACTCGACGGCGTGCAGGACATCGACTGGATGACCCAGCACCCCCCGACGTACTACGCCGCCGTCGCCGCGGCCCTCACCGCGCTCGGGGGCGGTGAGTGGCGCTGGGACCAGCTCGTGCTCGGCGCCAGGCTCGTCTCCGTCGCGATGGTCGTCGGTGGCATGGCTTTCGTGCTGGCGACGATCCGACGTGTCACCGCTTCGAGCGCCGCGACGATCGTGGGCGGTCTCGCCGTGATGGCCGTTCCTCAGTTCTTCAACGTGCTGAGCCATGTCACCAGCGACGCGCTCACCATGCTGGCTGCCAGCGGACTGATGTTCTTCCTCGCCCGTGCGCTCACCCGCGAGCCCGCCCGCAACCAGGGTCTGGTGCTCGATGCGGTCGGTGCGGGGCTCTTCCTCGGGCTCGGCCTCGTCACCAAGGGGACGCTTCTCACTGCGATACCCGCGGTTCTCATCGTCTTCGTCGTTGCGGGGATCGGGCAGCCTGCGCCGTGGTGGCGCCGACTCCTTCCGGCTGCGACGGCGATGTCGATCGCGCTCGTCCTCGGCGGCTGGTGGTGGGTGCGCAACCTTCTGGTCCACGGCGAACTCCAATCGAGCAATTCCGGCACCGGCCGCGAAGACGAGGCGTTCGACGGCTACCGGACGACGGACTTCGTGCAGCGGGTGTTCTGGCGGCTCGTCCGCAGCTACTGGGGTTCGATCAACGAATCCCTCGCGCTGCCGACCTGGCTCCTCGTCACGCTGACAGGGCTCGTGGTCGCGGCGCTCGTCTTCGTCCTGATCCGATCGCAGCACCGCCTCCTGGTGGCCCTTCTCCTGCTGCTGCCGCTCATGACCGCGGGCCTCCTCATCTTCCACGCGTGGGAGGTCTTCTGGAACACGGGCCGGATCGTGGGGATCCAGGGCCGATACTTCTTCCCGTCGATCACCATGTACTCGCTCGTGATGGCTCTGGCGTGGCAGCTGCTCTTCGAAGGTCGCCGCTCGACCGCTGCGCGCGTGGCTTCGACGTCTCTCGTGGGGGCGCTCTTCGTACTCGTCGGCGCCTACGGCGCGGTCTTCGCGTATCGCGCTCGCTGGAGCGGCGAGCCGGGCGGGTGGTCCCGGATGGCCGCGGCATCGGGAGTGGACCCGGTGATCGCGGGGGTCATCGTCGCCGTGGCCGTTCTAGCGCTCGCCGGAGCGATCGTCTGTGCTGCGATCGCGGTTCGTGCTCGACCGGCGCCTGCGCCGTCGTGGAGCGTGGGCGGGCAGTCCGGTCTCGGTGGGTCGCGGGGCCGGCCGAGTGGCGCAAAGTAATCTTCTCTGGTGTCGAACTACCTCGCCGTCGTGGTCTCCGCACGCCACGAGAAACGGCTCCGCGCGTGGCTGGACCGCCGGTCCGAGCCGGACGAGGTGTGGTCGGTTCCGCTCCGGGCCCGCCGCACGCTCTACATCGTCAGCGCCGGGGTGCAGGACTCGCTCGTCGACGCCGGATTCTTCCGCGGGCACCTCGTCTCGCACGAGCACGAGGTGATGGTGTTCGGTGCCGCAGGCTGGCGGGCCGCGCCGCCCGCGGTGAAGCGCGATGGCTCTGAGGCCGTGGGGGAGTTCCTCCGCTTCTCCTGGACGCGCGATCGGGTCGACGTCTCGCGCGACTTCTTCGGCAACGCCCGTCTCCTGCACACGGAGGGCCCGGGCTTCGCCGCGTTCTCGGACTCGATGCTCGTCCTCGCGTCGCTGCGCCGCGCCTTGGGTGCGCCCGTCACCGCGTCCGAAGAGGTGCTCACCGCGCGTGCCGCGCCGAGCCAGATCGCGGGCCAGCAGATCTCACCCGAGACCATGATCGACGAGATCGCCTTCGCGCCGCCGTGGGCCCGGATCGGCGTGGACGTGCCCCGGCTGCACGTGGACGTCGCCGCCTCCACCGCGACTCGGATGCTGGGCGGGGGGCGTCCGCTCGACGAGCGCGAAGTGCTGCGCAGAACCGCCTCGGCGATGACGCGCACGGTGTCCACTCTCAGCGTGATCCCCGGCTGGGCACCGGTGCTTCACCTGTCGGGCGGGCTGGATTCCCGAGCGGTGTTCGCCTCGATGGTGGAGAGCGGGAACCTCCGAGACTTCGCCTACATCAACCGGACGCGCTTCGGCGATGTCACCGACCGGGACAACACCGTGGCGCGCGCTCTCGCCGCCGGCTACGGGCTTCCCGCCTCTGATGTCGACGACGACGCGGCGTGGCGGGAACCCCGACCGGTCGATGGCCTCCGGCTGTGGGGAGCCAGCCTGGCCGGCGTGTATGACGGACTCGGACCGCTGGGGCCGCGTCGCCGGCGCAGTCGCGAGTTCGAGCTGTTCGGGCTCGGTGCGGGAGCACACAAGGGGGGCTGGGGCTGGTGCGATTTCGGCACCCTCGCCGAGCGCGCATCCCACCCGGGCACAATTCGCGATGCGCTCGTCGCGCAACTCGACCTCTCCGCCGAGGGTCTGGGCGTCGAACCGTCCGCGCCGAATGCCAGCGAGCTGTACTACTTCGGCTACCGCAACGGCATCCACTCGGGCGCCGAGCACATCGGCCTGCACATGACCGGCGTCGCGCCACTGCAGAACGTCGAGTTCGCGCGCCTCGGCCACTCGCAGACCCCGGACGGCTCCTTCTATGGAGTCCGGGACGGCATCCTCTCCCTGACGGCGCTTCTCAGTCCCGAGGCGGCCGTGTTCGAGTACGACCGCCCTCGCCACGATTGGACGCTCTCGCGCGCGGGGGAGCGTCAGAGCGAGCTGGGCGGACCGCTGACGGACGGCGAACGGAAGCCGTACACCGTCTGCGGATCGCCCGATGCCGTGCCCCAGGGGCCGACCCGGCTCGCCTTGCGCCTCGCCGAGGCCGCGGGCATGCCCGACTCAGCCGACTGCGAGTCCGCGCTCGCGTACTCGGAGTCCAACCTCGAGCTGCTCTCCGGCGACCTGGCCGGCGTCTATCGCGACGTGCTCGCCAACGCGCGCTGGCGCCTGGGCCGGAGCGGGAACGACATCTTCGGCGCCGAGCTGCCCCTCGCGCGCACGATGATGCTCGGCATCCTGCGCCCTGTCGCCTGAGGCGGGCTCAGACCGTCTCGAGCGCCGGCATCGGCTGCCACGACCGGTCGCGCGCGATCGTGCGCCCGTCGCGCAGGCCGCGGAACAGGTTCGAGGTGCCCCGGACGGTGCGCTCGACGAAGAACAGGCGGATGAGCTCCTTGCCGAACGTGAGCGCCGTGCCGAGCCCGAAGAGGAGCGGGCTGTAGACGTCGAGCGCCCGGTAGTACCGCTTGATGATCGCGCGGTTGCGCATGATGTAGTACCGGTACGCGTTGCTCGACGCGTTCATGTGGCGCACGCCCATGTCCCACTGCTTGATCTCGCGCGTGCGGCGCAGCACGAACTCGTCCACGATGACCGAGCGCGTCTTCCTCGAGGCGAGCCAGCCGTAGACCTGGTCGTCCCAGTAGATGAAGAAGCGCGGGTCGGGCAGGCCGACCTGCGTCACGATGTCTCGGTGGATGAACATGCCCTCGAAGCATCCCGAGTTCATCGGCTTGAACCCCGACTCGTCGAAGCTCGCAGGGGCGAAGGGGATCGGGATGCCCATGCGCTCGGCGATGCGGTACTGCCAGTAGAACTCGCTGCCGTCGTAGTCGTAGCGCCGGCCCTGGATGCTCTTGAAGCGGGGCGCCCACTTGCCCATCTTGGCGAGGCCGTCGGGGAGGACCTCGACGTCGTCGTCCATGAGCCACATCCACGTCGAGCCGAGCTCGTAGGCGACGCGCATTCCCTCGCTGAAGCCGCCCGAGCCGCCGGTGTTGGTGTCGAGACGGCGATACACGAGCTCCGTGCCCAGGCGCGCGCGGAACGACTCGACGACCTCGGTCGTGTCGTCGACGGAGGCGTTGTCGATGATCACGACGTGACCCGGCTTGGGGTCCATCACGACGATGCTCTCCAGCAGCCGCGTCAGCAGCCCGGAACGGTTGAACGTGACGACCGCGATCGTCGCGGATGCCGGGTCGAACGCGGCCGCGTCGGATGCCATGTCGCTCATCGGGTCGCTCCGAAGGTCTTCTGCCACGCCTCGAGCGACGTGAGCTCGGGCATGGCCTCGCGGTAGCGCTTCGCGAGCGCCGGCCATTCGCGCCGGAGTCGGCGGTGCAGGCGGAAGCTGTCCAGCAGCATGCGGCGGTACCGGGCGCGATCGCGCGTGTAGATGTTCTTGCCCGAGCCGTCCGCGGCGCTCACGAGCGCGCTGTCGAACAGCGGGAGGCGCCACCAGTACGCGTCGCCCTTGCCGAACTCCACCTCGGGCTGCGTGAGGTTCTCGGGCCGCGGGGCGTGCAGCCAGTGGGACACGAGGGTGGATGCCGTGAACCACCGCAGCCGCATGCCCGTGGGGCTGTCGTACTCGTGCGAGCGCCGGTGCTTGAAGACCTGCCGGCCGCGGCGGGAGCGCAGCGGGACGCCGGAGTCCTTGTGGACGACCGTCTCGGGGAACTCGGCCGCGAGCGCCCGCGCGGAAGGCATCGCCGTCGCGAGGTTCCCGCGCATGTGCTCGGGGCCGGACAGTATGTCGCGGAGCGCCCGGTGGCGGAGGGCGACGGGGTAGTACTGCATCATCATCAGATGCTTGAGGTCCATGCGCCGGCTGTGCCGAAGGAGCGTGCCGCCGTTGGGGGCGCCCGAGTGGAGCAGCCCGCCGACGATGCGGTTGCGCGCGTGGAAGTAGGCCTGCCAGTCGATCGTGTCGTCCTTGCCCACCCATGAGACGTGCCACAGGGCGACGCCGGGCATCGAGACCGTCGGAACCCCGGCCTCGCGGGCGCGCAGGCAGAACTCCGCGTCGTCCCACTTGATGAAGGCGGGGAGGGGAAGGCCGACCTGCTTGATCGTCTCGACCGGGATGAGGCACATCCACCAGCCGTTGTAGTCGGCATCCAGCCGCATGTGGAGCATGGGCGTCTGGCGGAGGTTGGACGCGCTGAAGTCGTGCGGCAGCTTCTCCTGGTAGACGGTGCGCCACATGAAGGGCTGTTCGTCGACGACCTCCGCCCACGCGTGGAGCTTGGGGCGGTCGAGGAGGTCGAACATGTGCGCGCCGACGATCGTCGGGACGGCGCAGTAGCGTCCGAAGACGACCGAGCGCCGGACCGACTCGGGCTCGAGCCGGACATCGTCGTCGAGCAGCTGGACGAACTCCGCCTCGCCGCGCTCGAGCGTCTCGGCCATCGCGCGGGCGAACCCGCCCGAGCCGCCCAGGTTGGGCTGCGTGATGATCTGCAGCGTCTCACCGAGGGACGCCGCGACCTCGGCGTACTCGGGCTGGGCCTCGACGCGACGATCGCCCTGATCGATGATGTAGATCCGGTCGATGAACTCCAGCACCTCGGGCTCGGCCGCGAGGCTCATGAGGGTCCAGATGCAGTAGTCCGGCTTGTTGAACGTCGTCGTGCCGATCGAGGCCTTGCCCGTGCGCACCGGCTCCTGCTCGGTCGTCCACTCGGCGCCCTCGAAGGTCGCGTTCTTCTCGTCTGCGACGACGTCGAACCAGATCCAGCCCCCGTCGCTGAACTGATCGAGCACGAGGTCGAACGTCGTGGTCGACTCGCCGTCGACCTCACAGGTCTCGACGCGCTGGCGCACGCCGGAGCCGTTCGAGCGGTAGACGAGGATCGTCGCCGGGCCGGACATGCGCACGGTCAGCTGCACGTCGCGCACCGACGTCCAGTGCTGCCAGTACGAGGCGGGGAATGCGTTGAAGTAGGTGCCGAACGAGACGCGGCGGCCCGCGACGATCCGGGCGCGGCGGCGGTCGAGGATGTTGCCGAGGTGCGCGCGGTTGGAGACGCGGACGGGCTCCTCGTCGATCACCGACCAGATCTCGGGGTCGACGTAGAGGGGGAGGAGATCGGGGTCTCGATCGTGGGGGAAGACGACGTTCTGGAGGACGTGGGGCACGTGGGTTCTCCGAATGGGGGCAGCGGGCGCCGAGGCGTCGGGGCCGAGAAGGGATCCTACCGTGACGAGCTTCGAGCGACCTGGCCGGTCGGTCAGGGACCGGGGTTCACGTGCGGCAGCTCGGGGTCGTCCTCCGGGAGCTCCATCCGCTCGCGCCAGGACCGCGACTGCCCCGCGCGGACGGCGCACAGCACGAGCAGGAGCCAGCCGAACCCCCACAGCGTGAAGCTCTCGAACATCGAGTCGACCAGCAGTGCGACCAGGATCAGGGGCGTCCACGCGTAGATGATCGACCGCCGCTCGCTCGCCACGAGCCACGATCGCACGAAGGCGAACCCCGCGAGGGCGAGGAAGAGCACGAGGCCGATCCAGCCCAGCTGCAGGAGGACGTCGAAGTACGCGTTCAGCGCCGAGGCGTGCGTCTCGCCGGCGCGGAAGTTGATGACGATGAAGGGCACCTCGCTGGGCGTCCACGGGCCGAACCAGCCCCAGCCCTGCACGGGGTGCACTCGGACATACGTGAGGATGTTCGCCCACAGTCCCGCGCGCGTCGAGAAGTCGCTGCCCGCGCCGAGCCACGCGATGATGGGATGCCGCGCCGCATAGCCCGCGATGAGGCCGACGACGAGCACGGCGCCGAGGACCCACTGCAGCGGCGTGCGCTGATGGGGGCTGGCCCGCCGCACGATCGCGAGGGCGCCGGCCGCGACGGCGACGGCGGTCGCGAGCACGACGACCGTGGGCGAGTCCGACAGCACGGCCAGGACTCCGCCGAGCACGACCGAGAAGAGCGACACTCCGGGGCGCACGGACTGCGTGCGGTATTCGACCAGGAACGTGATGAGGGCGAGGACTGCGGCGAATCCGAGCAGATTGCGTGTGCCGAAGATCCCCTGGACGGGGCCGAACTGCGCGATGTTCCCCTGGATGCCGAGGAAGCGCAGGGGAAGGTCGAGCAGGATGCCGGACAGCACCTCGAGCGCGAGCGAGACCGACAGCAGCACGCGCATGACATCGCCGAGCGCCCGGACGGTCTGCAGCGTGTCGCGGACGTGCCCGATCGTGACGGCCAGGAGGGCGAGCCCCGCGAGGGCGACCCAGCTCCAGAGGCTCCGCGTCGCATCCGTGCTCCAGAAGACGCTCGCACCGGCCCAGCCGACGAAGAGCACGAGCGTCGTGGGGACGAGCCGGACGAGCGAGATCTCGCGGCGGCGGGCGGCCAGCATCCCGATCGCGACGACGCACAGTCCCGCGACGATCGTCGCGTACGTGACCCGGCCCGCGGTGCGCTCGATCGCGACGGCGCTGAACACGGTGCCGAAGACCGTGAGCGTGAAGGCCCGCGCGAGCGCGGCGGAGGCGAGCAGCCCGCCGAGACCGCGCGACGCGACCGGCTCGGTCACGTCGCCTGCTTGGTGAGCTCCCCGCGTTCGATCGCGAGGGTCTGCTCGGCGGGACCGACGCCGATGTGGGGCGACTGCTTGATCTTGAAGCTGAACATGACGACGAACATCCAGCCCCACAGCAGCAGGGGCCCCGACTCGGAAACGCCCTGGACGAGGAGGATCGCGCCGACGAGCGACGGGAGCAGCGACATCGCCGAGTAGGGGCGGTCGGCCTTCAGGTCCCACCGCGGCCGGTCGACCGCGAAGAACCACGCGCGCCACACGAACGCGAGGTAGGTGAGCGAGATGAGGACGAGGCCGATGATGCCGAGCTGGAAGTAGACGTCGACCCACATGCTGTGCGCCTGCATGACGGACACGCCGTGGTCGATGATCCAGCCGTCGAATGCCGGGTCGCTCGGGTTCCACGGGGTCGCGTAGCCCCAGCCCGTCCAGGGCCGCTCGTTCGCCTTCTCGAGCACGACCTCCCAGATCCCCTCACGGCCCGTGAGGTCGGAGTCGCGACCCACGGCGCTGAAGATCCAGTCGCGCAGGAGCCACAGCGCCGCCGCGCCACCGAGGCCGATGACGGCGTACCCGATGTAGTACGGCGTGCGCTGCCCCGGCCCCTTCGTGCGCCGCATGAGGAGGATCGTGATGAGCACGACGCCGACCGCCGCCGCGGCGATGTAGGTCGTCGCTGAGCCGGCGCGCACGAGCAGATAGGCCGCGAGTCCGATCCAGATGTACATCAGGATGCGGCGCGGCCCTCCGGACGCGATCCGGATGGCGAACACGATGATCGCGAGGAGGCACAGGGGGCCGAGCAGGTTGGCGTTGCCGAGGATGCCCTGCAGGCGCCCGCCCTCGAAGAGGTTGTTGCGCGACCAGTATTCGATGGGGTCGACGTCGCGGTCGGGCTTCGGCTGGAACCCCGGCATGACGGCGTGCCCGATGAAGACCGAGACGAACACCTCGAACGCGAGCGAGAGCGCGAGCACCCACTTGAGTGCCGAGGCGATGGCGCGCACGAGCTCGCGCCAGGTCAGGACGCTGCCGACGAAGAGCGCCTGCAGCGTCGTGATCGCCAGGAGCAGGAGCGTGAGCGCGGTCGTCTGGGGCCACGCCGTCCAGAAGATCGAGAGCCCCGCCCACAGCGCATACGCGAGCGCGAACTCCGGCAGGCGCCGCCATTGGACGTGGGGGCGGATGACGAACCACAGCCCGAGCGAGACGACTCCGCTGCCGATCGCGACGAACGCGGCGCCGCCTTCGTCGAACGCATGGACCAGCGCCGTGCCGGCGAGGGCCTGGAAGAGGACGAAGATGCACCACGCGCGCATCATCAGATGACCCGTCGTCTCGCGGACGGGTGCTGCCGGCGGCGCCGACGCAGGGTGCTTCGAATGGACCGCCATCGTTCCATCAGGGTACCGCGAGGCGTCTTCCCGGCCGGGAGCGAGGGGCCTCGCGGCCATGAATAGGCTGGAGCCATGCTGGTGCCTCTCGTGAACGAGCCGCGCGACTACGCCTGGGGGTCCACGACCCTCATCGCCGAGCTGGAGGGGCGTGCGCCGAACGGCCGCCCCGAAGCCGAGGTCTGGTACGGCGACCACCCGGGCGATCCCGCCGTCGTGCCGGACGGCCGCGGGCTCGGCGAGTGGCTCGGAGAGGAGGGCGTCGCGACGGGTGCGCCGCGGCGGCTGCCCTACCTGCTGAAGGTGCTGGCCGCGGCATCCCCCCTCTCGATCCAGGCGCACCCGTCCAAGCGCCAGGCGGAGGAAGGGTTCGCGCGCGAGGAGGCCGCCGGGATCCCGCGGGACGCCGCCGAGCGCACCTACCGCGACGACAACCACAAGCCGGAGCTCATCGTCGCCGTCAGCGAGACGTTCACCGCTCTGGCGGGCCTGCGCGACATCGACGCGACGCGGCGCCTGCTGGCGGAGCTGGGCGACGCCGCCGAGCCGCTCGCTGCACGCCTGGCGGGGTCGGTCCCCACGCCCCCTCCACCCGGCGCCGACGCGCCGGGCGGAGCCTCCGGGCGCGTGGGCCCGGCCGCGGAATCCCTCCGCGACACGATCGCGTGGCTGCTCTCCGGCACCGCGCACGCCGAGGTCGAGGCCGTCGTGGCCGCGGCCGCCACGGCCGCGAGCGAGGAGTTCGCTGCGGACCTCGCGCTGTCGCGGCACCTGAACGACGCGTATCCCGGAGACCCCGGCGTCGTCGTCGCGCTGCTGATGAACCTCGTCGAGCTGCGCCGCGGCGAGGCGATCTTCGTGCCCGCCGGCGTCCTGCACGCCTACATCGCAGGCCTGGGCGTCGAGCTCATGGCCGCGAGCGACAACGTGCTGCGCGGCGGCCTCACGCCCAAGCACATCGACGTCGCGGAGCTCCTCTCCGTCCTCGATCCCACGCCCGGGCCGCCGCCCGTCCTCCGGCCCACGCGCAATGCCACCGGCCTCGAGCGCTTCGCCCCCGCGGGCATCGCCGACTTCGCGCTGCTGCACACGCGGGTGGGTGCGGATGCCGAGACCGAGGTCGCGCTGGACGGAGTGGCCGTCGCGATCGTGACGTCCGGGGAGGTCGAGGTCGAGGGGGCCGTCACCGGGATCCGCGAGACGCTCATCCCGGGCCGGGGCCTGCTCGTGACGCCGGACGAGGGATCGATCCGCGCGCGCGGGACGGGCGAGCTGTTCGTCGCGACGCCGGGGCGCTGAACGGGTCCGCGGGAGCGGGTCCCCACTGGGCCCGGACCGGATGCCGCCCGCATCCGCGCCATGCGTTATCCGGGCGTGACACGCCGTCGGCGCGTCGCAAACCCTCAAGGGTTGGGTGAGGCTTTAAAGTTCGCGACTTGACCGCAGCGAATTACACGGGTGTAATTGCTCGTACACGCGGACCAGCGTGTGGGGGGCTCACAGGTGGGAGAACGAGATGGCGGGCTCACAGTACCGTTCCGGCGTTCCCGACAATTGGTTCGTCGATCCGGTCAATCTCGGTGTTCCGGGGGTGCGGCGGCCCGTTGAGGGCGACGAGGAGAATCCTCTCGGGTGGCAGACCGACGCGCTGTGCGCGCAGACGGATCCGGAGGCGTTCTTCCCGGAGAAGGGCGGCTCGACGCGCGACGCCAAGCGCATCTGCACGTCGTGCGATGTGCGTGACGAATGCCTCGAGTACGCGCTCCAGAACGACGAGCGCTTCGGGATCTGGGGCGGTCTGAGCGAGCGCGAGCGTCGCAAGCTCAAGCGCCGCGCGAGCTGAGCGGGAGCCTTCCGCGATCCACGGCACGCGGCGCGTGCGCCCCTGTCGACGGATGACGCGCGCCTAGGCTGACGACGTCATGCCGGGCCGAATTCACGCGATCCTCGTCGTGCGCCCAGATGGGCGCACGCCCGCTGCGTACCACCTCCGCCGGACGCTCGCAGCCCTCGCGGCCCAGACCCGGGCGGTCGACGAGCTCACGATCGTCGTCTGCGGCGAGGACGAGATCGTCGCCGAGGCCGCGGCATCCGCTCCTGCCGAGTCCGTCATCACGGCGCCGGCGCGCACGCGGTTCGCGGAGGCGACCGCGATCGGGACGCGGCGTGTCTCGGGCGACGCGGTCTGGCTGCTCGCGCAGGACACGACGCCGGAGCCCGACGCGCTCGCGCGGCTGGCGGGAGCCCTCGAGCTCGCGCCGTCCGTCGCCTACGTCGCGCCCAAGCTCGTCCGCGCCGACGACCGGTCCTCGATCGTGTCGCTCGGCATCACCACGACGCGCTTCGGACGGGCCGTGGGGCTCGCGGACGGTGAGCTCGATCAGGGACAGCACGACATCCGCGAAGACGTCTTGGGCGCCGACGTGCGCGGCATCCTCGTCCGTGCCGAGGCATGGGAGATGCTCGGCGGTCTCGACCGCGCACTCCGCGGCGCAGACGAGGGGCTCGACCTCGGGGTCCGGGCGCGTCTGGCGGGATCACGCGTCGCGCTCGTGCCGACGGCGCTCGTCGCGGTGTCGGGGGACGGAGTCGCCGGGCCCGCTTCGGGCGTCACGCGGGCGCGGCGCATGCAGGTCGCGATCGCGGCGCGCACCGCCCAGCTGCACCGCCGCCTCGCCTACGCGCACCCCGTCGCGCTGCCCTTCCAGTGGCTCGCGCTCGTGCCGCTCGCGATCTGGCGCACCCTCGCGCTCCTCGTCGGCAAGCAGCCCGGCCTCATCGGGCCCGCTTGGGCCGCGACGGCGCTCGCCCTCGTCCGCGTGGGCGCGATCGCGCGCTCGCGATCGCGGATACGCCGCACCCGCACGACGTCGTGGGCGCAGCTCGCGCCGCTGCGCGTCACGCGCTCCGAGCTGCGCGAGCGGCTCGAGGACGGCCACGAGCAGCTCGGCGAGGTGAGGCGCCGCGAGCTGCGGTTCTTCGCCGGGGGCGGCGCGTGGCTCGTGCTCGCGGCGCTCGTCGCCTCGGTCGCCGCGTTCCCGGCGCTCCTGGCCTGGAACGTGCTGGGCGGGGGAGCGCTGCAGCCGCTGCGGGCGACGGTCGCCCAGCTGTGGGAGGACACGCTGTACGGCACTCGGCCGCTGGGCCTCGACGTGATCGGCCCCGCCGACCCCTTCGCCGCCGTCGTCGCCCTGATCGGCTCGGCCTGGCCTGCCGAGCCGTCCCGCGCGCTCGTCGTGCTGTGGGTGGTCGCGCTCCCGCTCGCGGCGCTCGGCGGCTGGTTCGCCGCGACGCGGGTGACCGAGCGCCCCGTGCTGCGGATCGCGGGCGGCGCGGTGTGGGCGCTGGCTCCCACGTTCCTCACGGCGCTCGTGATCGGCCGCCCCACCGCCGTCGTCGCGCACCTGCTGCTGCCCTGGCTGCTCTACGCCGGCGCCGCGGCGCACCGCTCGTGGGTCGCGGCGGGAGCGGCATCCGTCCTCTTCGCGGGTGTCGTCGCCTGCGCACCGTCGCTCGCCCCCGCGCTCGTCGTGCTGTGGGCCGTCTCGCTCGTCATCACGATCGCCCGGCGCGCCGGCCGCGGCGCCGCGCAGCTCGTGTGGGTGGTCGTGCCGGCGGCGGCCCTCGCGGCGCCGCTCGTCTGGTACCAGGCCGTCGAAGGCACCCTGTGGGGGCTCGCGGCCGACCCCGGCGTGCCGTGGGCGGGACCCCAGGTCGCGCCCGACGTGGCAGGCCGGGCGCTGCTCGCCGCGGGCTTCCCGACGTCGGACCCGGGCGGCTGGCAGGGCTTCCTCGGCCCCGACGCCCCGACCTGGTGGGTGCCGCTCCTCGCGGCCCCGCTCGCGGTCCTCGCACTCGTGGCGGCCGTCACGCAGCGATGGGCGGCCGGAGTCGTCCTGCTCATCGTCACGGCCTCCGGCGTCGCGACGGCCTTCGCGGCGGCGGCGATCGGGGTGGCCTTCGCCGAATCCGCGACCGTGTCGGTGTGGCCCGGCTCAGGCCTCAGCCTCGCGTGGCTCGGAGCGCTCGGCGGCGCCCTCGTGGCGCTGGACTCGGGACTCGCGCCCCGGATGGCGGGCGTCCGCGCCCTCGTCGCGGTCGTGGTCGTCGCCGCCGTCGCGGTCCTCGCCGTGCCGGCGCTCACGGCCTCGGCACGCGGTGCGACCTTCCTCGCGAATGGGCCCGACAGCACGCTGCCCGCCTACGTCGCGGCCGAGGGGCGTGACGATCCCGACGTCGGAACCCTGGTGCTCACGCCGCAGAACGCGGGCGGCGTCGCCGCGGGCGTCGTGTGGGGCGGGAGCGAGACGCTCGGCGGGCAGTCGACGATCGTCGCGACCGAGACCCAGGCGACACCGGCGGATCGCACCCTCGCCGACATCACCGCCGACCTCGTGACGGGATCGGCGGAGGATGCTGTCGCCGACGTCGCGGCCGAGGGCATCGGGTTCGTCCTCCTCGCGCCCGCCGCGGCGCCCGAGTCCGCAGCGGCCCGCACCTTCCGACTCTCCGCGCAGACGGCGCTGGACCAGAGGGACGGCCTGGACGCCGTGGGAGACACCCCGAAGGGCACGCTCTGGCGGGTGACGGCGACGCTCGCGTCGCGCGCCCAGGCCTCCGATCCCGGACTCACACGCGGCATCGCGATCGGCCAGCTCATCGCGCTGGGCGTCGCGCTCCTGCTCGCCGTCCCCACCGCGTCCGCACGCCGCGCCGCGCAGCGCACGCCGCGCGTCATCGGCCACTACTGGCAGGAGGGGCGATGAGCGATCGGCGCACGTTCCGCTGGGCCACGACAGGAGCCAGGATGCTGGCCGGCACCCTCGTCGCGGCGGGCTTCGCCGTCGCGGTCGTGACGGGTGTCGTCGTGCCGTGGCCCACCCTCGCGCGCGAGCCCGTCGAGCTCGTCGCGACCCCCGCGCCCGACGCGACGGTCCTCACGTGCTCGGGATCGCTCCTGGCACTCGGGCGCGATGCCGCCGTGGCCGAGAGCATCTCGGTCGCCGCCGGACAGACCATCACGTCGGCGGTGCGCGACCCGTCGCAGCCGCTCGCCGAGTCGCAGCTCGTGCCGTCCACGGCGGGCTCGGTGGTCACCGTGCTCACGGTCGAGCCGCAGGGGCGTTCGCGGACGGATGCCGCGGCCACGGGCTCCGCGTCGGTCGCGGACGACGACCTCGCCGGGTACGCGGCCACGCCGTGCCGCCAGCCGCTCATGGAGTCGTGGGTCGTCGGCGGATCCACGACGACCGGGGCGGCCGACATCCTGCTCCTCGGCAACCCGGGCGACGTCGCCGCGACGGTGCAGCTGACGGTGTACGGGACGGCCGGTCCCGCCGTGCCGCCCGGCGGCGAGGTGGTCGTGGCGCCAGGCAGCCAGCAGGCGATCCCGATCGCGGGCCTCGCCCTCGGGGAGGAGAGCCCCGTCATCCGCGTCTCGGCGACCGGGGCTCCCGTGACGGCGGCGCTGCAGGCGAGCATCCAGCGGACGCTCGAGCCGGGCGGCGTCGATGTCGTCGGCGCGATCGAGGCGCCGCAGCCGCACCTGGTGATCCCGGGGCTCTCGGTCGTCGAGACCGATGGCCCGCAGATCGACGCCGCGACGGTCCTGCGCCTGCTCTCACCGTCCGCCGACACGACCGCCTCCGTCAGCGTGCTGCCGACGGGCGCCGCACTCGAATCCGTCGAGCCGCAGTCCGTCGCGCTCACCGCGGGTCTGCCGCTCGATCTCGACCTCGGCGGGCTCGATCCGCGCGAGTACACCGTCGTGGTCGACGCCGAGGCGCCGCTCGTGGGCGCCGCCTGGCAGACGACGGGGTTCGGCGAGGGCGCGGACTTCGCCTGGTACACGCCCGCCCCGGACATCGCCGTCCCGAGCCTCTTCGCGACTCCGCCGGGGCCGTCCGCAGCGCTGTCGGTCGTCAACCCGACGGACTCGGACGTCGACGTCACGGTCGACGCGATCGACGGATCGAGCTCGACGAGGGTCACGATCGCCGCGGGCCGGACGGCCCGCTTCGGCCTGCGTCCGCAGACGGTCTACGCGCTGGACACGGCGGGCGGCACAGTGCAGGCGGGCGTCTCGCTCACGGGCGAAGGCGCGCTGGCGGGGTTCCCCGTGTGGTCGGCCGACACGGCCGCCGAGCCGATCCTCGTCTACCCGTAGTCGCGCGGGGCCTATCGGGTTTCGAAACGCCCGCCCTTCGGGCGGGCTGCTCGACCTTGCCCCAGCTCGCGTCAACGCGTGCTTCGCTCGCCGGGCCCACGGCGCGACGGGCCCCGCGCGTCGCGAACCGACGTGTGGGGTAGCGCTGGGGATGACCCGACCCGCGGCAACGTCAGAAGTACCGGAATCGCTCCGGCCCGAGGTCCCACGGGTCGCGGTCGAGGTACTCGGCGGCGGCGCGGAAGACGCAGCCCTCGATCATCATGCGGCGGTGCAGGTCGTCGTTGCGATGCAGGTGGCTGAGCCGTTCGATCGGCAGGCGGTACAGGATGATGCGCTTCTCGTCCGAGAGGACGTGCCAGCGCGGGATCCCGTCCTGATCGGTCGAGGCGGGCATGTCGGCGATCTCGAAGCTGACGTCGCGCAACTCCTCCCACGCCGACCGGAGGAACTCGGCTGCGGTGCCCACGGCGAGGTCGAAGCGGTCGACGCGCGTGTCGAGCGGAGGCAGCGGAGGGCGCACGACGGGGCTGCGTCCCTCCCGGCCGTGGCGGCCGTGGCGCGCGGGGCGCCGAGCCTTCCGGGCAGCATCCCTCGTTCTGCGCCACGCCATGCAGCAATCCTAGGCGGGCGGCCGGGCACCCGGCCGGCGCGTGTCGAGAACGCGCGGACGACCGCCGAGCGCCGCGAGCGGGCGTCGTTCGCACCGTCTCGACCGGGCCTCGCGCGACCGGGCGGCGCGGCATCCCGCTGCGTGGGGATGCCGCCGATAAGGTCGGGGCGATGCGCGAGAGACTCTGCTCCAAGGTGGGATGCGCCCGCGAGGCGGTGTCGACCCTCACGTACGACTACGGCGACCAGATGGCCGCGCTCGGACCCCTCGGCCGCGACGGCGATCCGCACGCCCACGACCTGTGCGCCATCCACACGGACCGCCTGTCGGTGCCCAAGGGCTGGGTCGTCGTGCGGCACGAGACCCTGCGCGTCTGACCCCGCGGTCCGTCAGCCCCGGCATGGGAGAATGGGCGGATGCCGACCTCATCGCCCGTCGCCACGCCCACGGTCCCGCAGCCCGCTGAAGGGGCCTCGACCCCTGAGCCCGTCTCAGCGTTCGACGTCGCCGACCTCTCACTGGCCGAAGCGGGGAGGCACCAGATCCGGCTCGCCGAGAACGAGATGCCGGGCCTCATGGCCCTGCGCGAGGAGTTCGGGCCGGCGCAGCCTCTCGCCGGCGCGCGCATCGCGGGATCGCTGCACATGACGGTGCAGACGGCGGTCCTCATCGAGACGCTCGTCGCCCTCGGCGCGCAGGTGCGGTGGGCCAGCTGCAACATCTTCTCGACGCAGGACGAGGCCGCCGCGGCGATCGCCGTGGGCCCGACCGGGACGGTCGACGCGCCTGCGGGCGTGCCCGTCTTCGCGTGGAAGGGTGAGACCCTCGAGGACTACTGGCGCTGCACCGACCGCATCTTCGACTGGTCGGCGGAGGGCTTCGACGGCCCCAACCTGATCCTCGACGACGGCGGCGACGCGACCCTCCTCGTCCACAAGGGCGTCGAGTTCGAGAAGGCCGGCGCCGTCCCGGACCCCTCGGCAGGCTCGGGCACCGGTTCGGAGGTCTCCCACGAGTACGGCATCATCCTCGACACGCTGCGTGCGAGCCTCGAGCGTGATCCGCAGCGCTTCACCCGTCTCGCCGAGGGTCTCATCGGCGTCACGGAGGAGACGACGACCGGCGTCCACCGCCTGTACGAACTCGCGGCATCCGGAGAGCTCCTCTTCCCCGCGATCAACGTCAACGACTCCGTCACGAAGTCGAAGTTCGACAACACGTACGGGATCCGCCACTCGCTGCCCGACGGCATCAACCGCGCGACCGACGTGCTGATCGGCGGGAAGGTCGCGTTCGTCGCCGGCTACGGCGACGTCGGCAAGGGCTCGGCGGAGGCCCTGCGCGGCCAGGGCGCGCGCGTCATCATCGGCGAGATCGACCCCATCTGCGCGCTGCAGGCCGCGATGGACGGCTTCCAGGTCGCGACGCTCGAGTCGGTCATCGACCAGGTCGACATCGTCATCACAGGCACCGGAAACACGCGGGTCGTGACGCCCGAGCACCTCCTCGGGCTCAAGCACCTCGCGATCGTCGGCAACGTCGGTCACTTCGACGACGAGATCGACATGGCGGGTCTCGCCGCGATCCCGGGCGTGGAGAAGATCGAGATCAAGCCTCAGGTGCACGAGTGGCGCCTGCCGAACGGACGCAGCGTCCTCGTCCTGAGCGAGGGACGCCTCATGAACCTCGGCAACGCGACGGGCCACCCCTCGTTCGTCATGAGCGCGTCGTTCTCGAACCAGGTCCTCGCCCAGCTCGAGCTGTACACGAAGCGCGAGGAGTACCCGATCGGCGTGTACACGCTGCCCAAGACCCTCGACGAGAAGGTCGCCCGCCTGCACCTCGCGGCACTCGGCGTCCAGCTCACGGTCCTGACCGACGAGCAGTCGGCCTATCTCGGCATCCCGGTCGACGGCCCCTACAAGCTGGACCACTACCGCTACTGACCTGCCGTCGCGCGAGACTTCACGTTCGGGGCCCGGCACGCCGTGGCGGAGCCCCGTTCGTGAGGTCTCGCGCGCAGGGGCTCAGCGCGACGGGAAGCCCCGGGGATCCCCGGACCCGCCGGCGGTGAGCGCCGCCACGCGCTGCGTCTCGAGCCACAGCGCGCGCAGTTCGCGGTCGCGGCGGACCGCGACGACGCCGCGCAGGAACGTCTCGGGGTCGACGGCGGGCACGGGCGCGACGTAGCTCCGCGCCTCGGAGGCGAGGGATGCCGCCACCCGCGCGCGTGCCGCGGGCTCCATGCTCTCGGCGTGCGACACGAACTGCGCCGTCCGGCGCGCGAGCCGGTCGGGCAGCCGCGCGACGTCGGCGAGCGTCGCCCAGTGCACCAGAGCGTGCGGGACGCCCGGCGCAGAGGGCGGCAGCGACGGCGTGCGCGTGCGCTCGGCGTACGTGCCGGCCATGAGGTCGCCGAGGCGCTGCGAGCGCGGCGTGAAGGCACCGACGATCGCCGCGACGGCGCCCGCCGTGAACCAGATCTCGAAGAGGCCGACGAGGGCCCGGATGAACGCCTGGCGGAATCCCGATGCGCCGCCGTCGAGGCGGACGACGCGGCCGCCCACCGCGAGCTTGCCGAGGCTGCGCCCGCCCGTCGCGGTCTCGACGACGGTGGGCAGCACGATGGTCACGAGGACGAGGCCCGCGATCAGCAGGATGGGGAAGACGGCGTCGTCGACGATGCTCGATCCGATGAGCCACGAGATCGTGAGCCCCAGGAGCAAGAGCAGCGCAAGGGCCAGGACGACGTCTATCAGGCATCCGAGAGCGCGCAGGAAGAACCCGATCGGCTGGACGTCGAGAGCGACCGCCTCGCCCGTGAGGATCTCGTCCTGCCGCACGTCCACGACGATGGGAGGCGAGGCCTGGGGCATGGGTACAGTAAACACCAATGGACCTCGACGCCCTCACGACCGCCCGGCGCGCGGAGTGGGCCCGGCTCGACGAGCTGAGCCGCTCACGGTCGCTCACGGGGCCGGAGGTGGACGAGCTCGTCACGCGCTATCGCGCGGCCTCGGCAGACCTCGCCGACATCAAGACGTCCGCGGGTCGGACGGCCCATGGGGACCACGTCTCGACGATGCTCGCGCGGGCGAGGCTCCGCCTCACGGGAGGACCGGAGAACGTTCTGCGGCAGATCCCGCGGTTCTTCGCGCTTCAGCTGCCCGCCGCGCTGTACCGCGTGCGCTGGACGACGCTCGTCATCGCCGTCGCGTTCGTCTTCGTCGCCACCGTCGTCGCGCTGTGGATCTCGGGCGACCCTGCGCTCGTGGCCACGCTGGGCAGCGACGCGCAGCTGTCGTATTACGCCGAGAACGAGTTCACCGGCTACTACAGCGAGAACCCCGCCGCCGTGTTCGCAGGGACGGTCTGGACCAACAACGCGTTCATCGCGGCCCAGTGCGTCCTGTTCGGCATCACGGGGATCTGGCCGCTCCAGGTGCTCGTGCAGAACGCCGTGGGCGTCGGGACGGCGGCCGCCGTCATGATCGCGTACGACCGCGGCGACGTCTTCCTGCTGTTCATCCTCCCGCACGGCCTTCTCGAGCTCACGAGCATCTTCGTCGCGGGCGCCGCGGGCCTGCACATCTTCTGGGCCTGGGTGGCACCGGGGAGGCGCTCCCGAGGCGAGTCGCTCGCCGCGGCGGGCCGCTCGCTCGCGACGATCGCGATCGGGCTCATCCTGTCGCTCGCCCTCTCCGGGCTCATCGAGGGGTTCGTGACCGCCCAGCCCTGGCCGTGGCCCGTCAAGATCGGGATCGGGGCGGCCGCTCTCGCGGCGTTCCTCGTCTACATGCTCGTCGTCGGACGCCGGGCGTACCGGCTGGGCGAGACGGGCGACCTGACCGAGTTCGAGACGGGGACGCCGACGCTCGTCGCGGGGTGAGGCGCAGCATCCGTGTTTTGAGTCATTCAAAACAGCGGTAGAGTCGGAGACGTGACCTCCCTCGAGACTCCCGTGCTGGATGCCGCCGCGCGCATCCGCGCGTCGGGGCTGCGGGTCACCGAATCGCGGCGGGCCGTCGTGGACGCGCTCGGCGAGCGTCCGCACGCGAGCGCCGACGAGATCTTCGCGATCGTCGCGCGCTCCGTGCCCGGCACGAGCCTGCAGTCGGTCTACAACGCGCTGAGCGACTTCGCCGACGCGGGCCTCGTCCGCCGCATCGAGCCGGCCGGCCGTCCGGGCCTCTTCGAGCTGCGCGTCGCCGACAACCACCACCACCTCGTGTGCTCCAGGTGCGGCGCCGTGGAGGACGTCGACTGCGTCGTGGGCGCACCGCCGTGCCTGACCCCCGCTGACGCGCACGGGTACGCCGTGCAGGTGGCCGAAGTCACGTTCTGGGGCATCTGCCCGTCGTGCGCGGCATCGGGATCCTGAGTCTTCCCCTCTGTCCTCGTTCGTCTCCTAGAAAGGAATCCCCATGACCGATCACGACGACCTCGCCACGGGAATCGGCGGTGAGACGGAAGTCGACCAGTCCGTCACCGTGACGGACGAGCCCCAGGCGCCCGGCGGATGCCCTGTCGTCCACACGGCTCAGCCGCACCCGACCGCGGGCTCGGCGAACCGCGTGTGGTGGCCCAACCAGCTCAACCTCAAGGTGCTCGCCAAGAACCCCGCCGTCGCGAACCCGCTCGGCGAGGAGTTCGACTACAAGACCGCCTTCGAAAGCCTGGACCTCGCCGCCGTCAAGCAGGACATCGAGGCCGCCCTCACGACCTCGCAGGACTGGTGGCCCGCCGACTTCGGCCACTACGGCCCGCTCGTCATCCGCATGGCGTGGCACTCGGCCGGCACGTACCGCGTGACGGACGGCCGCGGCGGCGGCGGTGCGGGGCAGCAGCGCTTCGCGCCCCTGAACAGCTGGCCCGACAACGTCAACCTCGACAAGGCGCGCCGCCTCCTCTGGCCCGTCAAGAAGAAGTACGGCCAGTCGATCTCGTGGGCCGACCTCATGATCCTCGCCGGCAACGTCGCGCTCGAGTCGATGGGCTTCCAGACCTTCGGCTTCGCGGGCGGCCGCCCGGACGTGTGGGAGCCGGACGACGACGTGTACTGGGGTCCTGAGACGACGTGGCTCGGCGACGAGCGCTACTCGGGCGAGCGCGACCTCGAGAAGCCGCTCGCGGCGGTCCAGATGGGCCTCATCTACGTCAACCCCGAGGGACCCAACGGCAACCCGGACCCGCTGCTGGCGGCCCGCGACATCCGCGAGACCTTCTCGCGCATGGCGATGAACGACGAGGAGACCGTCGCGCTCATCGCGGGCGGCCACACGTTCGGGAAGACCCACGGGGCGGCCTCCGACTCGCACGTCGGCGACAACCCCGAGGCGGCCACGCTCGAGCAGCAGGGCCTCGGCTGGGCGAACTCGCATGGCACGGGCAGGGGCGACGACACGATCACGTCAGGCCTCGAGGTGACGTGGACGTACCACCCCACGCGCTGGGACAACGAGTTCTTCCACATCCTGTTCGCGTACGAGTGGGAGCTCTTCCAGAGCCCCGCCGGAGCCAACCAGTGGCGTCCCAAGAACGGCGGCGGCGCCGACATGGTCCCGCTCGCGCACTCCGACGGCCGCCGTGAGCCGCGCATGCTCACGACCGACCTCGCGCTGCGCTTCGACCCCGCCTACGGCCCGATCTCGAAGAAGTTCGCGGACGACCCGGACGCCTTCGCCGACGCGTTCGCCCGCGCGTGGTTCAAGCTGACCCACCGCGACATGGGGCCCATCGAGCGCTACCTCGGTCCCGAGGTGCCCGCCGAGGAGCTCATCTGGCAGGACCGCGTGCCGGCCGTCGACCACGAGCTCATCGACGCGGCCGACGCGGCGGAGCTCAAGGCTCGCATCCTCGCCTCGGAGCTCACGGTCGCCGAGCTCGTCTCGACGACGTGGGCCGCGGCATCCTCGTTCCGCGGAAGCGACAAGCGCGGCGGCGTCAACGGCGCGCGCATCCGGCTCGCCCCGCAGAAGGACTTCGAGGCCAACAACCCCGCGCAGCTCGCGAAGGTCCTCGAGGTGCTCGAGCGCGTGCAGGAGGCGTTCAACGCCGACCGCACGGACGCCAAGAAGGTCTCGCTGGCCGACCTCATCGTCCTCGCTGGCAACGCCGCGGTCGAGAAGGCTGCGAAGGATGCCGGCGTCGACGTCGAGGTGACGTTCCACCCCGGCCGCACCGACGCCTCGCAGGAGCAGACGGACGTCGAGTCCTTCCACTACCTCGAGCCCGTCGCCGACGGCTTCCGCAACTACTACGGCCCGCTCGCGGAGCTGCCCGCCGAGTACCTCCTGCTCGACAAGGCCAACCTCCTGACGCTGAGCGCTCCGGAGCTCACGGTCCTCGTCGGCGGCCTGCGCGTCCTCGGCGCGAACTGGGACGGCTCGCAGCTCGGCGTCTTCACGGAGCGCCCGGGCTTCCTCACGAACGACTTCTTCGTGAACCTCCTCGACCTCGGCACGACGTGGAAGCCGCTCGACCCCGGCTCGCACGCGTTCCTCGGCACGAAGGACGGCTCGGGCGAGCAGGTCGGCATCGGGACGCGCTCGGACCTCGTCTTCGGCTCGAACTCGGAGCTGCGCGCCGTGGCCGAGGTCTACGCCTCGGACGACGCCCGCGAGAAGTTCGTGCGCGACTTCGTCAAGGCGTGGGGCAAGGTCACCGAGCTCGACCGCTTCGACCTCGTCTGAGCGCCTGACACGCAAGAGGCCCGCTCCCCGTGTGGGGAGCGGGCCTCTTCCGTCGTTGCGGCGCTTGCTCGGCGCGTGTCGTCGTCCCGCGCCTACTTCACGCGAGCCTCGGCCTTCGCCGGCGGCAGGGCACCCTTGGGCTCGAAGAGAGCTCGGTGCAGGACTCCTGCGAGGAGGCCGCCCACGATCGGGAAGACGATGAAGACCCAGAGCTGCAGCAGGGCGTCGGGGCCGCCGTAGATGGCCGTCGCGATCGAGCGCGCGGGGTTGACCGACGTGTTGTCGATCGGAATCGAGATGAGGTGGATGAGCGTCAGCGTCAAGCCGATCGCGAGCGGCGCGAGCGCCGCCGTGCCCCGCGAGGAGCTGGTGACGCCGAGGATGACGAGCACGAAGAACGCCGTGAGGAGGACCTCCGCGACGATCGCGGCGCCGAGGCCGAAGCCGCCGGGCGAGCCGAAGCTGCCGGTGCCGTACCCGTTGGAGGCGAAGCCGCTGTCCTGCGCGTTCTGGAGCCAGCCCTCGGGGCCGAAGAGCCCGATGAGGACGATGAAGGTCGTCGCCAGTGCGCCGCCGAGGATCTGCGCGACGATGTAGCCGGTCGCGTTGCGCCATTCGAAGCGACCGGATGCTGCCAGCCCGAGTGTGATGGCGGGATTGAAGTGACCGCCCGAGATGGGGCCCCACGCGTAGGCGCCTGCGACGACCGTGAGGCCGAAGGCGAGCGCGACGCCGACGAAGCCGACGCCGAGCGGGTTGTCTGCGGCGTCCGCGGGGAAGTTGGCCGCGAACAGCGCGGTGCCGACGCCGCCGAAGACGAGCAGGAACGTTCCGAGCGCCTCCGCGACGAGCTTGTTGGAGGTGCTCGGGGGCGAGGTGTTGTCCGACATGACGTGCTCCTTTCCTCGTCGCGAGGCTACCGGCGCCCGTATCCGACCGCGAGGGAGCAGTCGCGGAGTGTCCGCGCATTGCACGACGGCGCGTCGAAGCCTCAGAGCCGTCCTGCGGCCTTGAGCGCGAGGTAGCGGTCCGCGATCCGGGGCGGGAGCGCGTCGGGGGTGTCGGCGATCGCCTCAGCCCCGGCGCGCCCGATCGCGGCGGCGACGGCGGCTGCATCCCGCTCCGTGCGCGCCGCGGCGGCCTCGCGATACACGTCGGCGGCATCGGGCCGCGGCTCGGACTCCAGCGGAGCGTCCGTGACGGTGCCGACCAGGACATGCGCGCGATGGGCGAGAGCCGGCAGCGATCCGAGGAAGCCGCGCGCCGCGTCGGGCGCGTCCTGCGCCGTCAGCAGCACGACGAGCGAGGGGCGGGACGTGAGGGAGCGCACCTGGGCGAACGCGGCATCCCAATCCGTGTCGATGAGCTGCGGTTCGACGGGCGCCATCGCGTCCACGAGGCTCGGCAGCAGCGCGGGGCCGTCGACGCGCGTGACGCGCGCGCGGATGACGCGGTCGAACATCAGGAGGTGCGTGTGGTCGCCCGCGCGGGATGCGAGGGCGGCGAGCAGGAGTGCCGCCTCCATCGCGGCGTCGAGGCGCACGCCGTCTCCGACTCGGGCGGCGGCCGTGCGGCCCGTGTCGATCACGATCACGACATGGCGATCGCGCTCGGGACGCCACGTGCGCAGCATCGTCGTGCCGGCGCGTGCCGTCGCGCGCCAGTCGATCGAGCGGACGTCGTCACCGCGGACGTACTCGCGAAGGCTGTCGAACTCGGTTCCCTGCCCGCGCACCTGGACGCTCGTCGATCCGTCCAGCTCGCGCAGCCGAGCCAGGCGCGAGGGCAGGTGGCGGCGCGCCGTGAAGGGCGGGAGGACCCGGATCGCGCCCGGGGCGTCCAGCCGCGCCTGCCGGCCCGCGAGGCGCAGCGGTCCGTCCGAGCGGACGACGACGAACTCCGAGCGCAGCTCTCCGCGCCTTCGGGGCAGCAGCGGCACGACGAGCCGGCGGCCCTCGCCGCCGGGGAGGTCGAGTGCAAACCGGTCGGCGGGCGCCCCGGCCGTCGGCTGCCACGCGTCGCGCACGCGTCCGCGGATCCGTCGCGCGACGACGCTGCGCAGCACGAGCTCGGTCTCCACGCGCTGGCCGAGGAGGACGCGGCCCGGCACGCGCCGTTCGACGCGGATGCCGCGCGGCGACGGTGCGGCCGCGGCATCCCCTCCCGCCGCCAGGGCGCACAGCGCGATCCAGGCCGCCGCCGCGGCCCACGCGTCGACGCCCGCGAGCGAGAGCAGCACGACAGGCACGACGCCGAGGGCGACGAGGAGCGGAAGGCGGCCGGTCACGTACATGGCGGGGTCTCTTCGTTGGTTCGGGAAGGTTTCGATACGCGTCGCTTCGCGAGGCTGCTCAACCTGACCCGAGCCGCATCAACGCGGGCTTCGCTCGCATTGATCCGGCTCGCGTCAGATCGGGACGCGGGTCTGCTGCAGTACCGAGCCGAGCACGGCGTCGACCGAGACGCCCTCGAGCTCGGCGTCTGCGCGCAGCCGGATGCGGTGGCGCCACGTCGGCACGAGCATCGTCTGCACGTGGTCGGGCGTGATGGCCGGGTAGCCGCCGAGCCACGCCCACGCCTTGCTCGCCGCGAGGAGGGCCGTGGCAGCGCGGGGGCTCACGCCCAGCTGCACCGAGGGGCTGCGCCGCGTCGCCTGCGCGAGGTCCACGACGTAGCCGAGCACGTCGTCCGCGACCGTGACGGATGCCGCGGCCCGCTGCGCCGCGCGGATCTCGTCGGCCGTCACGACCTGCGCGAGGCCCGCCCCGGCCAGATCCCGCGGGTCGAATCCGCTCGCGTGGCGGCGCAGCACCGCGAGCTCGGCATCCCGAGGCGGGATGTCGACGATGAGCTTGAGCAGGAAGCGGTCGAGCTGCGCCTCGGGGAGCGTATAGGTGCCCTCGTGCTCGATGGGGTTCTGCGTCGCTGCGACGAGGAACGGGTCGGGCAGCGCCCGCGTCACGCCGTCGGTCGAGACCTGGCGCTCCTCCATCGCCTCGAGGAGGGCCGCCTGCGTCTTGGGAGGAGTGCGGTTGATCTCGTCGGCCAGCACGATGTTCGTGAAGACCGGACCCTCGCGGAACTCGAACTCGCCCGTCTTCGCGTCGTAGACGAGCGATCCCGACACGTCGCCGGGCATGAGGTCGGGCGTGAACTGGATGCGCTTCGTGTCGAGGCCGAGCGCCGTCGAGAAGGCGCGCACCAGGAGCGTCTTCGCAACCCCGGGCACGCCCTCGAGCAGCACGTGCCCGCGCGACAGCAGTGCGATGAGCAGCCCCGTCACGGTGCCGTCCTGACCGACGACTGCCTTGCCCACCTCGCTGCGGACGCGGGTCATGGCGTCGCGCAGCTGGTCGGGGGAGGGGGATGCCGCGGCGCCGGGCGTCGGGTCGGTCATGGGGTGTTCCTTTCCGGGCGGACGGCCTGGCGTACCGCCTCCTCGAGATGGCGGAGCCGGTCGCGCAGCGCGACGAGTTCGGCGTCGTTCGGGGGGAGATCGTCGATGAGGATGCCGCGGACCGCGCGGCGGTCCCAGCCGAGGCGGTCGGCGGCGGCGTCCGCGATCTCGTAGGCGCTCGCGGCGGGGCCGAGCCCCAACACGCGGCCGACCCGGCCGAGCGCCGACATCCGCAGCTGGTCGGCGGCGTGCAGGGCGTCGCGCGAGCGAGCGTAGAGGCGGGCGCGGCCCTCCGTCGTCTCCGAGGCGCGGACCGTGACGGGCAGTCGCTCGGCGACGAGGGGACCGAACCGCCGACCCTGCCACACTCCGGCCGCGATGCCCGCGACGAGCAGGACGACGATGACGGGGCTCACCCAGGGCGGCGTGAGGTCGGCGAGGGTCGGGCTGCCGGCGAGATCGGACTCGCCGAGGCCCGGGACGTACCAGACGACGAGCGGATGCCGTCCCATGAGGTTGACGCCGAGGGCCGCGTTGCCGCCCTCGGCGAGCGACTCGTTGGCGAACAGGGTACGGCCGTCGACGGCGCTCACGCGGTGGTCGCCGTCCTCTGCGACGAGCAGGCCGTAGGAGTCGGCGGAGGGGTAGCAGGCGAGGACGCCGGCACCCGGGTCGTACACGGCGCCGGGGGCTATGGCACCCGCGCGGTGCGCCTCGGCGAGGTCGCAGTCCGGGTCGACGGCGATGTCCGCCGCGAAGCCGGCGGGGACCGAGCCGTCCAGCAGCAGGCGCAGCGTCCGGGCGCGGGGCTCGATGAGGACGACCTCGGCGGCGGTGTCCGTGAGGGTCGTCACCGCCGCGTCGGACAGGGCGGGCATGTCCGGCAGCACGAGCGTCGCGTCGGGGGTGAGCGCGTCGCGCGCCGCGTCCCGATCGCGCACGACGAGGACCTCGACGCCGTTGTCCCGCAGGATCTCGGCGAGCGCGAGCGCGCCCCCGGGCGCCGGCGAGTCGGGATCGAGCGCACCCCGATCGGCCCACTGCGAGAGGCTTGCGAGCACGGCGCCCACCCCGCCGACCGCGAGCAGCACGACGGCGATCGCGATCCACACGCCGATCCGGCGCCCCCGTGTCCGTCCGTCCGCGGAGGTGGGGACGGATGCCGCCTCCCGCACGTCCTGCGCCGTCACCGCGCCGCCTCCGCGAGGACGAGCGGCCGAGCGGCGGCGACGGCGTCGTCGACGTCCGCAACCCGCCGGTAGAGCTCGGCCGTCCCGGGACGTCGGAGGTACCGCACGTCGTCGAACGCGCCCGCCGCATGCTCGAGGGCGTCGGCGTGCGCGGGGAAGGCGCGCGCCGCGCGTCGCGCGAAGCCGTGGACCGTCGCTCCGGGCGGCGTCTCGACGACGCCCCGCTCGGCGAGTCCGCGGGCGAGCGCCCGGAACCTGAGGACGATCGCGGCATCCCACTCCTGTAGCGACGCGTGCTTGGCCGCGGCGGCGCGCAGCTCGGAGGCGGCGCGCGACTCGGCCTCGCCGAAGAGCTCCGCGACCGCGACCCGCGAGCGCCTCGTCGCGCGGGGCATGCCCCACACGAGGAACGCAGCCACGATGAGCACGACCACGACGACGGCGGCGATGACGGCGAGGGTCGGGGCCCACGGCCCCTCGAGCTCGGTGTCGAACAGGCTCGCGATGAAGTCGCCGATCGTGCGCGCGATGCGGTCGAAGAGCGTCGGCTCGGCCTCGGCGTAGACGGGCTTGGACAGCTCGCGCTCCGCCCACTCGCGCGCTTCGTCGCCGTCCGGCGTGAGCGGCGGCGCGGCGGCGAGAGCCGCCTGCACGACGGCGGTCAAGCCCACGGCGACTCGCGGTCCGTCCCGTCGGCGGGCTGCCCGGGAGCCGTCCAGCCCTTCGGGGCGGCGGGCTCCTCGGCCGGCGGGGCGGCTTCGGGGGTGGGGGATGCCGACGGGTGCGCGGGAGCCGCCGGGTAGGCGGGCGCGGCCTCCGCGTAGGCCGGCGTCTGGGTGGGCTGGTCGTACGAAGGCTCGTTCTGCCCGTATGCCGGGCCGGCGGCGTACGCCGGCGCCTGCCCATGGGCCGGTGCCTGTCCGTACCCGGGGTTCTGAACGTGCGCCGGTGCCTGCCCGTACGGCGAGCCCTGCGCGTACGCGCCAGGTCCGCCCGGGTAGGCGCCGGCATAGGCGCGTGCCTGCCCGTACGGATATCCGGGGGCGGGGTAGGGCTGGGGATAGGCGCCGCGCGGTGCGATCTCGCGGCCGATGTGCTCGAGGTAGGGGTCCGGGAGAGGCGTGATGCCGGCATCCCGCCGTTCGACATATGCGAGGAGATCGAGGTCGAGCCCCTCGTGGCGCATGCGGCAGTCGATGTAGATGAGCGCCGCGGCCGTCGCCTGCACGACGCTCGCGACGGCTTGGATGAGCAGCACCACGGCCTGCGTGAGCAGTGCCGAGATGACGAGTGCGATGAGGCTCGAGACGTTCGGATCGCCCGTGGGGGCGATGACGGTCGTCAGTCCCGCCGAGACGAACGAGAACGGCAGGCTCACGACCTGTGCGATGCCGCTGAAGATGAGGTTCAGCAGGACCAGGATGCCGAGCGTCGACCAGAACCGCCCGCGCGTGAGCCGCCAGGACCGCGCGATCGCGTCGCCGATCCGCGCCCTCTCGAGGATGATCGCCGAGGGCACGGCGACGAGCTTGACCGAGATCCACAGCACGAGGGGGATCGCGGCGAGGAAGGCGAGGACGGCGACGGCGACGGCGGCGGGAGGCGCGCTGACCCCGAGTCCGAAGATCGCGACGCCGACGACGGCGAAGCCGACGATCATGACGGCGATGAGGAGCAGCGAATAGCCGATGAGTCGCCAGGCGACGGGCTTGATCTGCTGCCACAGCGCGCGGAGCGTGAGCTTCTCGGCGACCGCCGCGTGGGCGACCTCGGCGACGACGACGCCCTGGACGATGACGCTCAACGCCATCGCAGCGATTCCCAGCACGATGCCCGCGACGGCGGTGATCGCGATCGAGCCGGCCAGGATCGCCTGGTAATCGTCGGTTCCGGGCTGGAGCGTCCCCAGCCGCGAGAACGACGCCCACGCGATGCCGCCGAGGGCGACGATCATGACGACGTAGGCGAGCGACTGCACGCAGAGTGCGAATCCCAGCAGGACACGCGGGTTCTGCCGCAGCGCCGCGAACGACCGGCCCAGGATCGTCCCGAACGTCAGCGGGTGCAGCGGGATGATCCCCGGGCGGGACGCCGGTGTCCAGGCCGGATACGCGGTCACAGCTCCTCCTCATGCCCTCGACCCGCGCCCCACGGCAGGCGTTCGGCAGATCCCTATCGTGTCACACACGGCACGGCGCGTTCGGCGGCTCCCCAGGCGGCTTCAGCGCTCTGCCCAGGGAGTGTCGACTAGTCTGTCGGCAGTGCGCCTCGGGGAAGGCGGCGGCCGGCGGCCGCGGCGTCCGGGGCCGGACGTAAGGACGACAACGCGCGATGACTTCCCGCATCCTGGTGGTCGATGACGACACCGCTCTCGCCGAGATGATCGGCATCGTGCTGCGCACGGAGGGCTTCGAGACCGCCTTCTGCGCCGACGGCGCGAAGGCCGTCGACGCGTGGCGCGCGGAACGGCCGGACCTCGTGCTGCTGGACCTCATGCTTCCGGGCATCGACGGCATCGAGGTGTGTACGCGGATCCGCGAGGAGAGCGGCATCCCGATCATCATGCTCACGGCCCGCACCGACACGGCGGACGTCGTGAAGGGGCTCGAGTCCGGCGCCGACGACTACATCGTGAAGCCCTTCAATCCGAAGGAGCTTGTGGCCCGCATCCGCACGCGTCTGCGGCCGGCCTCCCAGCCCGCCAACGACACGCTGCGCATCGGCGACCTGACGGTCGACGTCGCCGCGCACGAGGTGCGCCGCGGCGACGACCCGATCGCGCTCACGCCCCTCGAGTTCGAGCTCCTCGTCGCCCTCGCGTCCAAGCCGCAGCAGGTCTACTCCCGCGAGATGCTCCTCGAGCAGGTCTGGGGCTACCACTACAAGGCCGACACGCGGCTCGTGAACGTGCACGTGCAGCGCCTGCGGGCCAAGGTCGAGCTCGACCCCGACAACCCCAAGATCGTCACGACGGTCCGCGGAGTGGGCTACCGGGCCGGCGCGGTGGTGTGAGGCGTCCGTGACGACGGCGCGCACCGCGACCGTCACGCCGACAGGACGGGCGTTCGGCAGCTGGCGTGAGTGGCGCGGCTGGCCCGACGACCTGACCCGGCTGTGGCGGAGGTCGCTGCGCTTCCGCATCGTCCTCGTGACGCTCGGGCTCACCGCCGTCGCGGTCCTGATCGCGTGCGTCTGGATGGCTCTGGTCATCCAGAACGACCTGTTCGTCTCGCGCAAGGAGCAGGTGCTCGGCGACGCGCGCCGCGCGACGACCGCGGCGCAGGAGACCCTCGACAACGCCGCCGTGCAGAGCGGCGACAGCGTGCAGCTGCAGAGCCTCATGAACAGCGTGCGCGCGATCCTGATCCAGCAGTCCTCGACGGACATGATCGCCGCGTTCCGCGTCGACCGGGCCGCGACCCAGGCGCCGCAGGACTTCACGGTCGGCGGCTTCGACGAGTCGCTCATCACGGACGGGATGCGCGCGGCCGTGCAGTCCAATGCCGAGCCGCAGTGGTGGCAGTCCGTCGCGCTGCCCGCGCCGAACGGCGGCACGATGCCGGGCATCCTCGTGGGCCAGCAGCTCGTGCTGCCCGAAGTGGGCGCCTACGAGCTGTACTTCGAGTACGACCTCGGCAGCGCCGCGCAGACGCTCGGCTTCATCCAGGGCATCCTGTGGGTCGTCGGGATCGGGCTGATCCTCCTCATCGGCGGCATCGCCTGGTTCGTCCTGCGCTCCGTCACGACGCCCATCAGCGAGGCGGCCGAGACGAGCGAGAGGCTCGCGGCGGGCGAGCTCACGGTGCGCCTCCCCGTCCACGGCGAGGACGAGCTCGCGACGCTCGGGCGCTCCTTCAACGCCATGGCCGACAGCATCGAGTCGCAGATCAAGGAGCTCGCGGAGCTCTCGCTGGTCCAGCAGCGATTCGTGTCGGACGTCTCGCACGAGCTGCGGACGCCGCTCACGACGATCCGCCTCGCGGCCGACATGATCAACGACCAGCGCGACGAGTTCGACCCCGCGACGGCGCGCGCCGCGGAGCTCCTCAACGCGCAGGTCCAGCGGTTCGAGACGCTCCTGACGGACCTGCTCGAGATCAGCCGCTACGACGCCGGCTCGGTCCAGCTCGAGCTCGAGGCGACGAGCCTCGCGCATCTCGCGGAGGACGTCATCGCTTCCATGCACCAGCTGGCGGAGCAGCACGGGACGGATGTGCGCCTCGTCGCGCCCGGCGGCTACACGCCCGTCGACATGGACCCGCGGCGAATCCGGCGCATCGTCCGCAATCTGCTCGGCAACGCCATCGAGCACGGCGAAGGGCGCCCGATCGTCGTGACCGTCGACAGCGATCAGCAGGCGGTGGCGCTCGGCGTGCGCGACTTCGGCCTGGGCATGCGGCCGGGCGAGGTCGAGCACGTCTTCGACAGGTTCTGGCGCGCCGACCCCTCCCGCACACGCACGATCGGCGGCACGGGGCTCGGCCTCTCGATCGCGCTGGGGGACGCGCGGCTGCACGGCGGCGAGCTCGCCGTGTGGTCCGAGCTCGGTCGCGGCTCCAACTTCGTGCTGACCCTGCCGCGCAGCGGCGGCCGGCTCGCGACCCCCTCGCCGATCCGCCTCGAGCCCACCGATGAGTCGCCGGACGAGCTCGGCCGGACGCAGCCGATCCCACTCCCGGACGCCGCAGCACAGGGAGGTGCGTCGTGAGCCGCCGTCGGGGGATCGTCGCCGCGCTCGTCGCGGGCGCTCTGCTGCTCGCGGGCTGCGCCGGGCTGCCGACAGCCGGTCCCGTCACGCCGGGACTGCCCGCGGATGCCGAGGCCGGAAGCCCCGACTTCGCCTTCAAGCCCGACAGCCCGCAGCCCGGGATGAGCCCCGAGGAGATCGTCGACGGCTTCATCCGCGCCGGCACGGGACCGGGCGTGGACGGCACGTGGTCCGTCGCGAAGGAGTACCTCGCACCCGACACGCCGTGGGACCCGCGGGCCGGAGTGACGATCGACCGACCCGGCGACCGCGTCTTCTCGACTCCCGCCGAGGACGAGGTCGTGCTGACGGTCGCCCCCGTGGCGAACATCGACGACATCGGCGCCTACGCGCCCTCGGAGGAGCAGTCCACGCCGCTGCCGTTCCGGCTCGCGCTGCAGAGCGATGGCGAGTGGCGTATCACCGAGGCGCCGGACGGGCTCGTCCTGGACACGTCGCAGTTCTCGACCGTCTTCCGCCGCGCCTCGCTCATGTACTTCGACGCGACGTGGGAGTTCCTCGTCCCCGACGTCCGGTGGTTCCCGGCGATCAACGCCGCGACCTACGTCGCGGACGCGCTCGTCGACGGGCCCCGTGCACCGTGGCTCGCGGCATCCGTCGGCTCGGCGTTCCCCGACTCGGTCTCGATGCGCCCGTCGGTGCCGGTCGACGAGGGCGTCGCCCAGGTCGTGCTCGACAGCGCCGCGATCGAGCTGAGCCCCGACACGCTGTCGCGCATGCAGGCGCAGCTCACGGCGAGCCTGCGGTCGGTGGGGGTCACCGCCGTCGAGATGTCGGCCGGAACGACGCCGCTGGACGTCGAGCCGGCCTCCACCCGGTCGACCCGCGTCAACTCGCTCCCGCTGGTCCTCACCGAGGAAGGCTTCGGGTTCCTCAGCGGCGACCAGCTCGAGCCGATCGAAGGGCTTTCGGAGGCGATCGAGGGGACCGACCCCGTCGCCATCCAGGTCTCTCCCGACCGCGACTTCGCCGCGGTGAGGCTCGTGGGCGGATCGGTCGCGCGCGTCGAAGCCGGCGGCGACGTCCTCGAGTTCGACCAGCGCCAGGGGCTCATCGACCCGACGGTCGATCCGTCCGGCTACAGCTGGAGCGTCCCGCGCGACCGGCCCAGCGCCCTGTCGGCCTTCGCGGCCGGCAGCGAGGAGTTCCCGATCGACGGCGCCTGGCCGGAGGCGTCGCAGGTGACCGCCATGTCGATCTCGCGCGACGGCTCGCGGCTGGCCGCGATCCTCGTGTCCGGCGGGCGCACATCAGTATGGGTCTCCGGCGTCGTGCGGGACACCGAGGGCGTCCCTTCTGCACTGGGCGAGCCCTCGCTCGTGCTGGCGAACCTCGACAGTCCCGGCACGGCGATCGGGTGGCTCGACGACGTCACGGTCGGCGTGCTCGACGGAACCGGCAGCGACGCCGAGATGATCGAGTTCCTCGTGGGCGGCCCGGCCGTGGCGACGGCGGCCCCCGCATCCTCGGTCCAGCTCGCGGGCGCGCAAGGCGCGGTCCGGGTCAAGGACGCCGACGGCCGTCTCTACGCCAAGCGGGGCGCCACCTGGCCGCAGATGGCGTCCGGCATCCTCGTCCTCGCGACGCAGCAGGGGTCGCCCCAGTGAGGTCGGATCGCCTCTAGAACGAGGGATGCCGCTCCCGTGGCATCCCTTCCTCCACGGCGCGGCCGGCACGGCGTCGCTGCACAGCCTCGCGCCTGTCAGGCCTCCGGCCGCGCCCCGCGAGGGAGAGTGGGGCATGCCCGCACTTCTCGCCGATGTCCGCACAGCCCTCGCCGACGCCCTCGCCCTGCTGCTCCCCGTCGACTGCGCCGGGTGCGATGAGCCCGACACCGTCCTGTGCGAGCTTTGCCGCGACCGCCTCCGTCCTTCGCCGCAGTCGCGGGTCGTCGACGGAGTGACGATCTGGAGCGGGCTCGCGTTCGACGGCGTCCCGGCCCGCGCCATCCGCGCGCTGAAGGAGGAGGGGCGGACGGGTCTGGCTCGCGAGCTGGGGCCCGCGCTCGCGGCAGCCGTCCGTGCGGCCTCGGCCGGCGCGCCCGTCGTCGCGGTGCCCGTGCCGACGTCGCGTGCCGCATTCCGCCGGCGGGGCTTCCGCGCGCCCGATCTCATCGCGGCCCGGGCGGGACTCCGCGTCGCGCGCCTCCTCGTGCCGGCCCGCCGGACGGCGGATCAGCGGGGTCTGGACCGCGACGGCCGGCGTCGCAATGTCGAGGGCGCGTACCGCGTCCGCAGCCTGTCAGCGCAACCCCTCCGGGCGGTCGTCGTGGACGACGTCGTGACGACGGGCGCGACCCTCGTCGAGGCCGTGCAGGTCCTTCGGCGCGCCGGCGTCGACGTCGTGGGGTGCGCCACCGTCGCCGCAACGCCCAAGCGCGGAAGTCATCGAATAATCATGGCGACACACACGTGACATGTCGGAGGGGCGGGGCTACCTTTGGTTGGACAAGGCGACTGAAGGTCCGCCCTTGACCGGGAGGACCGGAACAAGGAGGTCAAGGATGGAAACCAGCATCGTCGGCGTGGGAGTGGGGATCACTGATCGCTTCCGCAGCGTCCTCGAGGAGAAGGCCCTCCGGATCGAACACCTCGCGCCGCGCGCCCAGCGTGTCGACGTCAAGGTCACCCATCGCGCCTATCACAACGGGCGCGTCGAAGACGACACGGTCGAGCTGACGCTCACCGGCAAGGGGCCCGTCGTGCGGGCCGAGGCCACCGACGGCGACAAGTTCGCCGCCCTCGACCTCGCGGTCGACAAGCTGTGCGAGCAGCTGCGCCGCGCGAAGGACAAGCGCGTCGACTCGCGCAACCACCCGCGGGGTGCGAAGTTCGAGAAGGAGAGCGGCGCCATCCAGGGCATCGATCTCCAGCCCGCTTCGCTGGAGGTGATCCGGTCCGTCGCGACCGGCGCGATCCCCGTCATCAACGGCGAGGCGGAGGACGAGGCGTACACGCCCGTCGTCATCCGCCAGAAGAGCTTCGACGCGGAGTGGATGACGGTCGAGGAGGCCGTCGACCGCATGGAGCTCGTCGGACACGACTTCTTCCTCTTCATCGACGCCCGCAGCGACCACCCGAGCGTCGTCTACCGACGCAAGGGCTGGGACTACGGCGTCATCGCGCTGACGACGCAGGCGGCGCCCGCCGAGCTGGCTTCGTAGCAGACCACGAAGAAGAGACGGGATGCCGCGCTCGCGGCATCCCGTCTCTTCTTGTCCCGAAGGCCGCTGCCGGGTGGGCGGCGGCATAGACGTCAGTCGAAGATGCCGTCCAGGATGCTGCCGATCACGAGACCGCCCATGATGCCGCCCATGAGGTCGCCCGCGCCGCTGCCGCGTCCGCGACCGCCCCAGCCGCTCTGGCCCTGACCCCACGACCCGGTGTTCGGATCGCCCCAGCCCTGCGGGCGATACGCCTCGATGTCGCGCTGGGCCAGCTGCAGCCCCTCGCTCGCGAGGAACGCCGCGCGGCGCGCGATCGCGAGCGCCTGCTCGCGCTGCTCCTCGGGGATGCCGGTCGCGGCGGCTGCGGACGTGCCGAGGAAGCGGTCGAGGTCGATCCGGATGCGCTCGGCCTCCGCGAGCCGCGTGCGCGCGTCGGCGCCGATCCAGCCGCGGTGCCCCGCGATGACGTCGCGCGCGACGGCGAGCTGCCTGTCGGCGTCGTCGATGGCGTGGCGCACGTGCGCGAAGTCGGGGACGGGGTGCGCCTCGCGCTCACGGGCGGCGGCGATCGCGGCATCCAGTCCCGCATTCGCCTCGCGCAGGCGTGTCAGGAGCGAGAACGGGTCGGTGTTGACGCCCGCGGCCGGCAGCGCCACGAGAGCGGCCTCGAGCTCGCGTGCCGCGGTGAGGACGGCGGGCGCCTGAGGCGCCTGGCGCGCGGCGACGAGATCGCCCCGCGAGTCCTCGACGACGGCCGCGAGCGTCGACTCGGCGCGCAGCGCCTCGACCTCGAACGTCTCGACGGCCTCGATGAGCGTCCCGGCACGGCGCACGGCCTCCGTCGCGGCTTCGAGGGCGAGGTTCGCCTGCTCGCGCTGGCCCGCATCGCGGCGGCGCTCCGAGACCGCGGCGCTGTGCTCGGCGAATCCGATGAGCTGCTCGGCCTCGGCGGGGTTCGCGTCGATCTGACGCAGCGCCTCGGCCGAGTAGCGCGCGCTCAGGCGGCCCAGGGTCTCGCGCGCTTGGGGGAGGAGGGCGCGCTGGCGCACAGCATCCGCCCGCACCCCGGCGACGATCTCGGGCGCCCGCCGAGCGCGCGCGATGCGCTCCGCGAGCGACTCCGTGCGGTCGTCGAGCAGATCCTCGGCCCACTCGCACAGCTGCACGATGCGGGCGTTGCGGGTGCGCAGCTCCTCCGCCGTGTCGGGGATCTCGTCGTGGTTGAGCTGGTGGAGCTGGAACGCCTCGCCGAGATGCTGGCGCACGGCGTCGAGCGCTTCGCGGAGGTCCTTCGTGGCATCGGGCCCGAGCTCGGCGTCGGCGAAGACGAGCTCGTCGGTCGTGACCCGGATGCGCTCGTCCGCCGCCACGAGCGCTGCGCGCGCGCGGCGGGCGAGGTCCGCGTCCTGCGCCTCGAGCTTGTCGCGGTCGCGCTTTCTCTTTCCCCAGAATCCGGCCATGGATCGATCCTATGATTCGGCGCGACGGCCCGGCCGGGAGTCCTCCCAGAGCGCGCCTCTGGCGGCCGGTGCGCACGATGCAACAGAATGAGCCATCGTCGCCCGTCGCGGGGTGCGGACGGCGGCGAGCCCCTCGTCCACGAGGCCGCCTGCGGGCGAGCCGTGCGCCGCGCCCCGTGAACGGAGGCGTCATGCCCTTCCCGAAAGCACTCGTGCCCGTCTCGCTGCGGGGCTACCAGGCGTCCTGGCTCGGACGAGACGTCATCGCGGGCGTGACGCTCGCGGCGGTGGCGATCCCCGAGGTCATGGGGTACACGTCGATCGCGCAGACGCCCATCGTGACGGGCCTCTACACGATCCTCCTGCCCCTGCTGGCCTTCGCCCTCCTCGGAGCCTCGAAGCTCCTCGTGGTGGGCGGCGATTCGGCGACGGCGGCGATCCTGGCGGGCGGCCTCATCGCCGCCGGCATCCCGGGGCTCACGCCCGGGTCGCCGCAGTGGGTCGCGCTGTGCGGTCTCACGGCGCTCGTGTGCGGCGTGCTGCTCATCATCGCGCGGGTGCTGCGCCTCGGGTTCATCGGCGACTTCCTCTCGGCATCCGTCCTCATCGGCTTCCTGACCGGCGTCGGCATCCAGGTCGCGACGGGCCAGATCCCCGACCTGCTCGGCGTGCCGAAGGGCTCGGGCAACTGGTTCCAGCAGCAGTGGGCCTGGATGACGTCGCTCGGCGAGGTGTCGTGGCCGACCATCGCGTACGGCGCCGCGACGATCGGGATCATCCTGGGCTTCAAGTACCTGCTGCCGAAGGTGCCGGGGGCGATCGTCGCGGTCGTGGGCCTGCTCGCACTCGCGACCTTCACGGACGCTCCGAGCTACGGCGTCGAAGTCGTCGGCGCGATCCAGGGCGGGCTGCCGCCGATCGGATTCCCGACGGGCATCTCGTGGTCCGACATCCCCGCCGTCGTCTCGACCGCGTTCGCGTGCTTCATCATCATCATCGCGCAGAGCGCCGCGACCTCCCGCGGTTTCGCGATGAAGCACGGCGACCGCGCCGACGTGAACCGCGACATCGTGGGTCTGTCCGCCGCGAACCTCGCGGCCGGTCTGAGCGGAACCTTCGTCGTCAACGGCTCGCCCACCAAGACGCAGATCCTCGACGGCCAGAAGGGGCGAACGCAGGTGGCCAACCTCGTCGTCGTGGTCGTCGTGCTCATCGTCCTGCTGTTCCTGACGGGGCTGCTGACCGACCTCCCCAAGGCGGTCCTCGGCGGTGTCGTGTTCGTGATCGGACTCGAGCTCATCGACGTCAAAGGCCTCGTCCGCGTCTCCCGCGAGCGCCGGCGCGAGTTCTTCATCGCGGCGGCCACGGCTCTCACGGTGTTCATCGTGGGAGTCGGGCAGGGCGTCATCCTCGCGATCGTGCTGTCGCTGCTGGACGTCATCGAGCGCCAGTACCGCGCGCGGGACTTCGTGCTGGGCGTGCGGGCGAAGACCGGCTACACGTACGACTCCGCGGCGGCGGGCCTGCAGTCCGAGCCCGGGCTCATCGTCTTCCGCTACGACGCCGACCTCTTCTACGCCAACGCCTCCCGCTTCGTCGACGAGGTGCAGACGCTCGTCCAGGCAGCCCCTGACAAGGTCCGCTGGCTCATCCTCGACAGCGCCGGCATCTCCGACATCGACTATTCGGCGGCCCAGAACCTCGCCGGTCTCCTCGACTGGCTCGACGCCCGGGGGACCAAGCTCGTCCTGGCGCGGCCCGAGCCCGACATCCTGGCGAGCCTGCAGCGCTACGGCCTTCGCGGACGCTTCCCGGACGAGGCGGTCTTCGACGACCTCAGCACCGCCGTGAAGGCGTTCCCCGCGTCGACCGCCTGATCAGGCCGCGGTCGCCGCGGCGCGCACGGGCCGTCCGCGCTTGGGGCGCTCGTCCGACAGTTCGAGGGCGAGGGAGTCGGCGGGATGCTGTGCGAGGCGGTCGGCTGTGCGGTCGAGCCAGCGGAGCTCCGCCTCAGCGGCGCACACGAGCGCATCCAGGACGAGGGCGCGGGCCATGCCCTGCGCGCTCGACGCCTCCGGGTCGGCGGCGCTGCGCGTCAGCGCCTCCAGGCGGGCGGCGGATGCCTCGCGCTCGGCGGCCACGAGGCCTCGGGCGTCAACGCCGGGGAGGGTCGCCGCGACCGCGAGCTTCACCGCGAGCTCGTCGCGGGCTGCCGCGGGGCGCTGGACGGGCGAGCGGAGCCAGCGCCGCACCTCGGCGCGTCCGGCATCCGTGATCTCCCAGTAGACGTGCCCATGCTCGTCCTGATCGCCCTTGGCCGCGAACCCGTCCCGCTCGAGCCGGTCGAGAGTGTTGTAGATCTGCCCGACGTTGAGGGCCCACGTCCCGCCGGTCCGGCGCTCGAACTCCGCTCGCAGCTGATAGCCGTAGCACGGGCCCCGGTCGAGGATCGCGAGCAGGCTCTGGCGCACCGCCATGGTCGTCTCCTTCTGCATACCCGGTATGCAGTTCGACCCTAGGCAGACCCGTCGACAGGGGAGTGGATGCCTCGCCGTCAGCCCGGGGATCCCTGCGAGCGCGCCGAGAGCCGTGGCATCCCCAGCCCGTTTCAAGGTCACGGACGGGTAACATGGGCGGGTATGCCTGCGCGCTGGGGCGCCGGGCTGCATCGGTGCCGTTCTGCACCGAAACCGACAGATGGAGACACTCCGTGGCCAATCCTCTCGAGAAACTGCTTCGTGCCGGCGAGGGACGCATCCTCCGCCGCCTTCAGCAGGTCGTGAAGGCCGTCAATGCCCTCGAAGAGGACTACGCGCACCTGACCGACGAGGAGCTGCGCGGCGAGACCGCCGAGCTGCGTGCACGGTATGAGGCCGGCGCGACTCTCGACCAGCTCATGCCCGAGGCCTTCGCAGCCGTCCGCGAGGCCGCCAAGCGCACGCTCGGACAGCGGCACTACGACGTCCAGATCATGGGCGGCGCGGCCCTGCACCTCGGCAACATCGCCGAGATGCGCACGGGTGAGGGCAAGACGCTCGTCGCGACGCTGCCCGCGTACCTCAACGCGATCGCGGGCAAGGGCGTCCACGTCATCACGGTCAACGACTTCCTCGCGTCGTACCAGGCCGACCTCATGGGGCGCATCTACCGCACCCTCGGCATGACGACGGGCACCATCGTCGCCGGCCAGACGCCCGCCGTGCGCCGCGAGCAGTACAACGCCGACATCACGTACGGCACGAACAACGAGTTCGGCTTCGACTACCTGCGCGACAACATGGCGTGGCGCAAGGAGGACCTCGTCCAGCGGGGTCACTTCTTCGCGATCGTCGACGAGGTCGACTCGATCCTCATCGACGAGGCCCGCACGCCGCTCATCATCTCGGGCCCGTCGTCTGGCGAGGCGAACCGGTGGTTCATGGAGTTCGCGAAGATCGCGCGGACGCTCGAGGTCGGCGTCGACTACGAGGTCGACGAGAAGAAGCGCACGATCGGCGTGCTCGAGCCCGGCATCGAGAAGGTCGAGGACTACCTCGGCATCGACAACCTGTACGAGTCCGCGAACACGCCGCTCATCTCGTTCCTCAACAACTCGATCAAGGCGCTCGCGCTGTTCAAGCGCGACACGGACTACGTCGTCATGAACGACGAGGTCATGATCGTCGATGAGCACACCGGCCGCATCCTCGTCGGGCGCCGCTACAACGAGGGCATCCACCAGGCGATCGAGGCCAAGGAGGCCGTGCCGGTCAAGGCTGAGAACCAGACCCTCGCGACCGTCACGCTGCAGAACTACTTCCGCCTCTACGACAAGCTCTCGGGCATGACGGGCACCGCCGAGACCGAGGCGGCCGAGTTCATGTCGACGTACGAGCTCGGCGTCGTCCCGATCCCGACCAACAAGCCGATGATCCGCAAGGACCAGCCGGACCTCGTCTACAAGAACGAGCAGGCGAAGTTCGTCCAGGTCGTCGAGGACATCGCCAAGCGCCACGCGACGGGACAGCCCGTCCTCGTCGGCACGGTGAGCGTCGAGAAGAGCGAGTACCTGTCGCGCCTGCTCGCCAAGAAGGGCATCAAGCACGAGGTCCTCAACGCGAAGAACCACGCTCGCGAGGCCGAGATCGTCGCCCGCGCCGGACGCCTGGGCGCCGTCACGGTCGCGACGAACATGGCCGGTCGAGGCACCGACATCATGCTCGGCGGCAACGCCGAGTTCCTCGCTGTGCAGGAGATGAAGGCCAAGGGCCTCGACCCCGTCGAGACGCCCGACGAGTACGAGGCCGAATGGGATGCCGTGTACGAGTCCACGCGCGACTACGTCGCGAAGGAGGGCGCCACGGTCGTCGAGGCCGGCGGCCTGTACGTCCTCGGCACGGAGCGCCACGAGTCGCGTCGCATCGACAACCAGCTGCGCGGCCGCTCGGGCCGTCAGGGCGACCCCGGCGAGAGCCGCTTCTACTTGTCGCTGACCGACGACCTCATGCGCCTGTTCCAGTCCGGCGCGGCCGAGGCGATCCTCGCGCGCACGAACTTCCCGGACGACGTCGCGATCGAGTCGTCGATGGTCTCGCGCGCCATCAAGAGCGCGCAGTCGCAGGTCGAGGCGCGCAACGCCGAGATCCGCAAGAACGTCCTCAAGTACGACGACGTCCTCAACCGCCAGCGCGAGGCGATCTACTCCGACCGCCGGCACATGCTGCAGGGCGACGACATCGCCGACCGCGTGCAGCACTTCATCGAGGACGCGATCGAGGCCGTCGTCGAGGACCACACGGCGACGGGCCACACCGAGAGCTGGGACTTCGACGCCCTCTGGACCGAGCTCAAGACCCTCTACCCCGTCTCCGTCACGATCGACGAGGTCGTCGCCGAGGCCGGCACGAAGGGCCGCATCACGGCAGACGGCCTCAAGCGCGAGCTGCTGTCGGACGCCCGCATCGCGTACGGCAAGCGCGAGGAGACGCTCGGCACCCCCGCGACGCGCGAGCTCGAGCGCCGCGTCGTGCTCCAGGTGCTCGACCGCCGCTGGCGCGACCACCTCTACGAGATGGACTACCTCAAGGACGGCATCGGCCTGCGTGCCATGGCCCAGCGCGACCCGCTCATCGAGTACCAGCGCGAGGGGTATCAGATGTTCCAGGCGATGATGGGGCAGATCAAGGAGGAGTCGGTCGGCTACCTCTACAACCTCGAGGTCGAGGTCCGTCGCGCCGACGGCGAGGCCGCCGAGGTCGACGCGAAGGGCCTGGGCGCCCAGCCGATCGAAGGCCAGCGCCTCCAGTACTCCGCCGCGAACGACGCCGGCGAGGTCGAGGTGCGCAACGAGCGCGGTCAGGTGCAGCAGTCGGAGACGACGCGCCTGCGCCAGGCGGCCGCCGCAGCCGCGGCATCCGATCCCGGGCAGGCGGCGCCCGCCGCACAGCCCACGCGGCAGGCGGAAGCGCCCCGCGGAGCCTTCGGGCAGAAGACGGATGCTGCTCCCCCCGCAGGTCAGTCGGCTCCCCTGAACCGCGCACAGCGCCGCGCCGCCGAGAAGAACAAGTGACGCGTGACGGGTCAATGCGAGCGAAGCACGCGTTGACGCGTCACGGGTCAGGTTGAGTAGCCCCGCGAAGCGGCGCGTATCGAAACCCTGCAATCCCGCTCGTTGAGCGGAGGAGCGAAAGCACCACGACGAAACGCCCGAGCCTCCGTTATGGAGCTCGGGCGTTTCGTCTCGATGGCTCGCTGGGCGGCCGTCCGGGGCCACCCGTGGGCGATTGGCTCGGACGCGCCCCGGCTATTCTGATCCGATGAGCACGACCGCGAACCTCCGAACGCTCGATCAGTCGAGCAAGCTGAAGAACGTCCTCTACGAGATCCGCGGTCAGGCACTCGTCGAGGCGGACCGGCTGGAGTCCGAGGGTCACACGATCCTCAAGCTCAACACGGGGAACCCGGCGGTCTTCGGGTTCGAGGCGCCGTTCCAGATCGTCCGCGACATGATCGAGGCCATGCCGTACGCGCACGGCTACAGCGACAGCCGCGGCATCGCCTCGGCTCGACGCGCCGTCGTGTACCGCTACGAGCAGGTGCCCGGCTTCCCCAAGGTCGACCCCGACCACGTCTACCTCGGCAACGGGGTCTCCGAGCTCATCACGATGACGATGCAGGCGCTCCTCGACGAGGGCGACGAAGTCCTCATCCCCGCCCCGGACTATCCGCTGTGGACGGCCATGACGAGCCTCGGCGGGGGTACGCCCGTCCATTACGTGTGCGACGGGAACGACGACTGGCAGCCCGACCTCGAGGACATCCGCTCCAAGGTGACGCCGCGCACGAAGGCCATCGTCGTCATCAACCCGAACAACCCGACGGGCGCCGTCTACTCGCGGGAGGTCCTCGAGGGCCTCGCCGAGATCGCGCGCGAGAACTCGCTCCTCATCCTCGCCGACGAGATCTACGACCGGATCCTCTTCGACGAGGTCGAGCACATCCCCATGGCGACGGTCGCCCCCGACCTCCTGTGCCTCACGTTCAACGGCCTCTCCAAGACGTATCGCGTCGCCGGCTACCGTTCGGGCTGGCTCGTCATCACGGGTCCCACCAGGCACGCCTCGGGGTTCATCGAAGGCATCACCCTCCTGGCGTCGACGCGACTGTGCCCCAACGTCCCCGCGCAGCACGCCGTCCAGGCGGCGCTCTCGGGCGTGCAGTCGATCGACGCGCTCATCGCGCCGACGGGGCGGCTCCACGAGCAGCGGGATGCCGCCTGGGAGGGCCTCGAGGCGATCCCCGGCGTCTCGTGCTTCAAGCCGCAGGGCGCGCTGTACGCGTTCCCGCGCTTCGACCCTGAGGTCCACGAGATCCGCGACGACCAGAAGCTCGTGCTCGACTTCCTCATGTCGGAGCACGTCCTCCTCGTGCCGGGCACCGGCTTCAACTGGCCGACGCCCGACCACGTCCGGATCGTGACGCTCCCCGAAGCGCGCGTGCTGACGGAGGCGATCGAGCGGCTCGGGAACTTCCTGTCGTCCTACCGGCAGTGATGCGGGACGTGCCCCGCGGCGCGGCATCCGTCAAGCCCCTCGGCCGTCTTGGCAGGGGCTCCTAGCCTCGCCGCATGGCGATCGAATTGAACGAACCTGCGCTGCGCAACGCGAGGGCCCTCGTCCGCGGGGGCGACGTCGTGCGCGATGAGCGCGATGACTGGTCGGAGGCTGCGCCGACTCCCGACGAGGAGAACGCCTTCATCGAGCGGGAGGGCTGGACCGAGTACTCCCACTGGCACCTCGGCGTCGACAAGAGCGAGGACCGGGAGACGAAGGGCGCGTACTCGTTCCCATTCGGAGACTTCCGACGCGTGCATCGCGGCGGCGTCATCGCCGGTGAGAGCCGTGCCGGTCAGTACGACCACACCGAGATCCGCGACGCGCTCAAAGCGCTGCTCGAGCTGATCGACGCGGACTCCGACTAGGCAGGCGAGCGGGCTGCCACGACGCTGGGGCAGTCCGTCGCCGGTCAGAGGAGCGCGAGCGAGGTCGCGCGCCAGCGGCCGTCCATGCCTTCGAGGCGCATGGCGACGGCGCGTGTGCGCGCGGGGCCGGCCACGATGACGACGGCCTCCACGACACCCTCGGCGGGTGCCGAATGGTGCACGGAGAGGATCGAGTGCACAGGGCGCTTGGCGGGCACGCCGCGGGCGCTGCGTGCGCGGGCCGCGAGGTTGGACCGGACCACGAGCTTGCGGAACGCATCCTCGGTGACCCACCGAGCGAGCTGTTCGACCTCGCGGACGCCTGAGAAGACCTCGAGGACGCCGATCGTCAGGTTGCGCAGGAACGGCTCGGGTTCGGGCAGCTGCGCGGAAGGGGTGCGCTGGGGAGCGAAGTAGTCCTCATACGCGTCGTCGGTGAAGCGGCGCGGGTGGACCGCAGGCATCGTTGCCATCAGTGGCCTATCTCGTCGGGGGAACGATCTGGAAATTAGAACACACTCATAATTCGAAGGAAGAATCCAGCAACGGGCCTGTGGATAACTCCGTGGCGGTGTCGAGGCCGTGCCCTAGCCTCGCTGGGTGCGCTGGGACCGGTTCTTCGACGATCTCGAGGAGCAGCTCGCCTCCGAATGGGAGGCGGAGCGCGCCGTGCTCGACAGCGAAGCGGAGCGGCTCCGCCTCTCGCGCGTGCCGCTGCGCGACCGCCTCACGGTCCTTTCTGAGCCCGGCGCGGAGGCGTCGCCCGCGTTCGAGCTCCGCGACGGCACGGTCCTGGTCGGCCGCGTCACCGGCGTCGGCGCGGACTGGACGGCGCTCGATCCTGCCGAGAGCCGGGCGGGTGCCGTGCTCGTGCCGCTCTCCGCGATCGTGAGCATCGGGATGCCGCATCCCGATCTCCTGCGCAGCGCGCGGGCGGTCGCCCCGTCGCCGCTGCGCGAGCGCATGACGCTCGGCTTCGCCGTGCGCGACCTCGTCCGTCGGCGCGTCGGCGTCACGATCCACCTGTCGAGCGGACGGGTGCTCTCCGGGACGGTCGACCGCGCGGGCGTCGACCACCTCGACCTCGCGCTGCACGATCCCGGCGCGCCGCGTCGCGCGGGCGACGTGAGCGGTCATCGCATCGTGCCGTTCGAGGCGATCCTGTGGATCCGGCTCGAGCCGGGCGCGCGGACGCTCTGAGCGCCGACTCGGGCGGTCGGTGAGCCGGACAGCCCGCGGTCAGTCGCCGTGCCGCACGGGGCCGGTCCCCCACAGCTCGGGGAAGCTCGCCTCATTCGCCTGGCGCCACAGCGCCATGCGGCGGGCCTCCTCGGCGCGGTCCGCGATGTACTGCTCGAGCGAGGCGGCCTCGATGCGCCAGCGCGCGGGAGAGCCGACCCGGATGCCCCTCAGCTGCGCCGCGTCGACGAGCGCCATGACCTCGTCCACGGACACTCCGAGCAGCTCGGCTGCCTCCGCCGGTGAAAGCTGGCGCAGGGCGGAAGCCGGGCTGTCGGGCATGGTCCGATTATCCTCCCGCAACCGGACAGCCCGGGTCGCCTGGGGGAGCTTGTGGATAATCGGGAGGGCCGTGGTGACGCCTGAGCGACCATGTATGGCATGACGGCACTAGACTCCGCGCGACCTCGCCCGCGCGCCTTCTGGGGCGATGCGCGGTTCTTCCTCGGCATCCTCCTCATCGCGGCATCCATCGCCGGCGTGTGGTTCGTCGTGTCGGCGGCGCGGCAGTCCGTGCCGGTCTTCGCGGCGACGCGCACGATCGTCCCGGGCGACGCCGTCGCGGCCGACGACGTGCGGCTCGTGGAGGTCGCGCTCGGGCAGGTCGGAGAGGCGTATCTCACCGCGGAGGCGCTCGATGAAGGGCTCGTCGCCACCCGGACGGTCGCTGAGGGCGAGCTCGTGCCGCAGAGCGCCGTGGATGCCGCGTCGACCGCCGCGACGACGACCGTCGTCGTGCACAGCGCCGTCGAGGTGCCGTCCTCGGTCGCGGCCGGATCGGTCGTGGAGGTCTGGGAGGCGCCGCTCCTGGAGCATGGGGGTTACGACGTTCCGAGGATCCTCGTCGCCGATGCCACCGTCGTGGCCGTGACGAGCGACGACTCCATGATCGGCGGAGGAGCCGCCTCCCTCGAGCTCGTGATCCCGCGGGCCGACGTCGCGGCAGTCCTCGAGGCGATGGCCGACGAATCGGCGCTGTCGGTCGTGCCGACGGCAGGAGCCGCGCGATGACGATCCTCGTCGCCGTCGACGAACCGCGGGCGACGGCGCTGACGGCGGGCATCGAGCGCGAAGGGCTCACCGTCGTCACGGCGATCCCCGCCGCGGCCCTCGCCGCCGTCGCCGCCGACCAGGAGCGCGGGCTGGAGGCCGAGCGGACACTCCACGCCCTCGCCGCCGCCGAGACGGTCATCCTGCAGGCGGACCGGACAACGCTGACCGCCCAGGCGGTGTCGATGTGCGACCGTGCCGGCGTGCGGATCGTGCCCCTCGTGGAGGACGATGCCGCCGCCGCTCTGGTCGCGGCGTTCGGGCTCTCGGCCGCGCTGCCGATCGACGTCGAGCCGTGGCGACTCGTGGGCGAGCTCACGACGCCACCGGCGGCGGCGACGGAGGAGCCGTCGCCGCGCCATCCCCGCGTCGTCGCCGTGTGGGGTCCCGCAGGCGCTCCCGGGCGCACGACCGTCGCGATCGAACTGGCCGTCGAGCTCGCGCGGGGCGGACGGCGAGCGGCGCTCGTCGACGCCGACACGCACGCACCCTCCATCGCGCTCCAGCTGGGCCTGGCCGACGAGGGGCCGGGTTTCGCCGCGGCGTGCCGCTCGGCGCAGCTGGGCACGCTGGATGCGCGGGAGCTCGCACGGATCTCGACGCCGCTCGGCCGCACGGGGGTCGACGTCCTGACGGGTCTCAACCGGCCGTCGCGCTGGCCGGAGCTCAGCGCCGCGCGCGTCGCCGGCGCCCTCGCGGTCTGCCGCGAGTGGGCCGACTACACGGTCGTCGATGTGGCCGCGCCGCTCGAGCGCGACGAGGAGATCGTGAGCGACCTCGACGGCCCGCGGCGCAACGCCGCGACCCTCGCGACCCTCGAGAGCGCCGACCTCGTCGTCGCGGTCGCCGCCGCCGATCCGATCGGCGTTTCGCGGTTCCTCCGCGCCCATGCCGAGCTGCGCGCCGTCATCGGCTCGACGCCCGTCGCGGTCGTCGCAAACCGGCTGCGCCCGGGAACGCTCGGCATCGACGCGCGCGGCCAGGTCCGCCGGACGCTCGACCGCTTCGGCGGCGTCGCGGATCTCTGGTTCCTGCCCACCGACGCGAGGTCTGCGGATGCCGCGATCCTCGCCTCCCGCCCCATCGCCGAGGTCGCCCCCAAGTCGCCGTTCACGGTCGCGGTGCGCCGCTTCGTCGGCGAGGCGATCGCCCCGGCGCCCGGGCTCGCGGCGCCGGCCCCGCGCGGCGGACGGGTCCACGCGTTTCGAGGCTCCGCCCGCGACGCGCGGAGAGGCCGTCGGGACCGGCGGGCCGCTCGCGAAGCCGCCTGATCTCCGCGTGCGCGGCGGCGCGACAAAGGCCGGCGCCCCGTGCCCGCAGCCGCGTGCGGCGGTCGCCCAGGAAGACGCATCGGGTCGGCCCTAGGCTGAGTCCGTGTCGACCCTCAGCGATCTTGTCTATGCCCAAGGCCGATCCAGCGAAGCCGACGTCGAGTGGCTGCATCGGCTGGCCGGCGACGGGCAGCTCCTGGCCGATCTGGCGTTCGCCGACATCGTGATCTGGGTGCCGACGGGGGATGACTCGTTCATCGCCGTCGCGCACACTCGGCCGAGCGGCGCGGCGACCCTCTTCTATCGCGACATCGTGTCCGACCGCGTGCGGCCGCAGTGGCGCACGCAGGTGCGCGACGCCTTCCAGACGGGCCGCATCATCGACTCGGCTTCGCCCGACTGGTTCGAGGAGACCCCGACGCGCGTGCGCGCCGTCCCCATCGTGCGCGCCGGCAAAGGGGAGCAGCCCCGGCCGATCGGCGTCCTCACTCGCCACACGAACCTCGGCGAAGCGCGGACGCCGTCACGCCAGCAGATCACCTTCAACGACTGCGCCGACGAGCTGTTCGGGATGATCGCGTCCGGCGACTTCCCCGACCTCACGGCCCCGACCTCGCCGCGCCGCGGCGCGCCGCGTGCGTCGGACGGCCTGATCCGGCTCGATGTCGACGGCGTCACGACGTTCGCAAGCCCCAACGCGCTCTCGGCCTTCAACCGGCTCGGGTTCGACGACGAGCTCGAGGGCGAGTCGCTCGTGCAGGTGGTGACGAGCATCCTGCCCACCAAGCGCCAGTTCGACGAGTCGCTCCCCGTCGTCGTGACCGGCCGCGCACCGTGGCGCGCCGACCTCGAGTCCCGTGGTGTCACGGTGAGCCTCCGGACGATCCCCCTTCGCGACCGCGGCACGCGCATCGGGGCGATCGTCCTGTGCCGCGACGTCACCGAGATCCGGCATCAGGAGCAGGAGCTCATCACGAAGGACGCGACGATCCGCGAGATCCACCACCGCGTCAAGAACAACCTGCAGACCGTCGCGTCGCTGCTGCGCATCCAGGCTCGACGCTCGCACACAGACGAGGCCCGCGACGCACTCACGCAGGCGATGCGACGCGTCTCGGCCATCGCCGTCGTGCACGACACCCTCTCGGAGGGTCTCGCGCAGAACGTCGACTTCGACGACGTCTTCAACCGCGCCCTCAAGCTCGTCGCCGAGGTCGCCGCCGCGCCGAACACGCGCGCCCGCACCCGGACGACGGGGCGCTTCGGCACGCTGCCGAGCGAGTACGCGACCCCCCTCGCGCTCGCTCTCACCGAGCTCGTCACCAACGCCGTCGAGCACGGGCTCGCAGGTCAGGAAGGCGACGTCGAGGTCATCGCCGAGCGCGGCACCGACAGCCTCGAGGTGCGCGTGCGCGACACGGGCTCCGGCCTGCCCGAGGGTCAGGTCGGGCGCGGCCTGGGCACGCAGATCGTGCGCACGCTCATCCAGGGCGAGCTCGGCGGCACGATCGACTGGCACACGATCATGGGCAGCGGCACGGAGGTCACGATCGACATCCCGCTGCGCTACATCGAGCGCGGCGCGGCCTGACGCGGCCGGACAGAAGGGACGGGATGCCTCGAGTCGAGGCATCCCGTCCCTTGTCGTCAGGAGGCGCGAAGTCGCGTCAGGAGGCGCGGCGGGCGCGCGCGGCGCGGCGCTTGAGGGCGCGGCGCTCGTCCTCGGAGAGGCCGCCCCACACGCCCGAGTCCTGACCGGTCTCGAGGGCGTACTGGAGGCAGATCTCGGTCACGGTGCAGCGTGCGCAGACGCCCTTGGCCTTCTCGATCTGGTCGACGGCCGGTCCGGTGTTCCCCACGGGGAAGAACAGCTCGGGGTCGACGGTGAGGCAGGCGGCTTTGTCGCGCCAATCCATGGTTGTGCTCCTTGTGACGGGAAGTGTCGGGTCTGGTCCAGAGCCCGGATTCGGGTCCGATACCCTGTGGGAGATGCGAGCAGATGCTCGCCCCACGTCGCTGTGGGAGCACACGGCTTCACCTATGATCCCATGACGGGGCGCTTCCGATCAAGGGTCGGGCGTCCGGATTCTGTTGAAGTGGCTGAGTATTCCCTCTATGGCATGGAGGATCCGTACAAGCCGACGCCGCCCGAACGAGGAACCGTCGAAGCATGCGAACAACCACCCCTGCCCGCGCTGCGGCTGCTCTCCTGGTACTCGAGGGGTTCGCGCTCTTCGCGATCGTCGCGTGGCAGCTGGTCGCCCTCGTCACGGGCGACACAGGCTCGATCGAGAGCGCGATCGCGCTCATGGTCCTGACCGCGGTCGGCGCCGTCGCGCTCGTCGCGTTCGGTGCGGCGGTCTGGCGCGGGCGGTCCTGGGGCCGTTCCGGAGGCATCGTCGCGCAGCTGCTGATCCTCGCGGTCGCCCTCGGCGCCGCGACGGGTGCCTATGCGCACCCCCTGACGGCCGTCGCGATCGCTGTGCCCGCGATCATCGGGCTCGTGCTGCTGGTGGTGTCTGCACGCCGCGGCGCACGGGATGCCTCGGACGAGGCATCCGACCGCTCCTGACGCGCGTCAGCCGACCTTGAGCAGCGTGCGCAGGCGACCGACGTGCCCCGTCGCGCGCACGTTGTAGAGCGCGTGCTGGATGCGGCCCTTCGCGTCGATGACGAAGGTCGAGCGGATGACGCCCTTGATGACCTTGCCGTAGTTCATCTTGTCGCCCCACGTGCCGTACTTCGCGTGCACCTTGTGGTCGGGGTCGCTCAGCAGGTCGTACGTGAGGCCGTCGCGCTCGCGGAACCGCACGAGCTTCTCGGGGAGGTCGCGCGAGATCCCGAGCACCGTGTACCCGGCGGCCTGGAGGGGAGCGAGGCTGTCGCGGAAGTCGCAGGCCTCCTTCGTGCACCCCGGCGTCATGGCCTCGGGGTAGAAGAAGAGGATGACCGGCCCTCCGCGCAGGTCCCTCAGCGTCACGGGCCGCTCGTCCTGATCGAGGAGCGTGAAGGCGGGCGCGAGGCGACCGGGTTCGAGGCGCGCGGAGGTCATCCCTCCAGCCTAGGCGTCAGGACTTGTCGGCGAAGGTCTCCAGCAGGCGCTGCAGCGAGTCCAGCCGCGCCGCGCCGCGCGGGCCGAGCCGGCCCTCCTCGAGCGCCTCGATCATGGCGCAGTCCGGCGCGTCCGGAAGGTGCGTGCAGCCGCGCGGGCAGTCCTCGGCGATCTCGGCGAGCTCCGTGAAGGCGCGCAGGATGTTCGCGGGGTCGACGTGACCCAGGCCGAACGACCGGACGCCCGGTGTGTCGATGACCCAGCCGCTCCCGCCCGGGCCGCGGTACCGCAGCGACACCGTCGAGCTCGACGTGTGGCGCCCGCGTCCCGTCACGACGTTGACATGTCCCGTCGCGCGCTGTGCGGACGGCACCAGGGCATTCACGAGCGTCGACTTGCCGACCCCCGAGTGCCCGACGAACACCGTCGAGTGGCCGACGAGCGCCGCGCCGATCGCGTCGACGGGCATCTCTCCACGGGCGCTCGTGAAGACCTCGAGGTCGAGTCCGTCGAAGTGCGCGAGGAAGGCGGCCGGGTCGGCGAGGTCGGTCTTGGTCACGACGAGGAGGGGACGGATGCCGGCATCCAGCGCCGCGACGAGATAGCGGTCGACGAGGCGGGGGCGCGGCTCGGGGTCGGCCGCGGCCACCACGACGAGCATCTGGTCGGCGTTGGCGACGATGACGCGCTCGACCTGATCGGTGTCGTCGGCGCTGCGGCGCAGGAGCGACGTGCGCGGCTCGATCCCGACGATGCGGCCGAGGGTGCCCTCGTCGCCCGACGTGTCGCCCACGACGCGGGCGAGGTCGCCCGTCACGATCGGCTGCTTGCGCAGTTCGCGCGCGCGCATCGCGACGGCCTCGTGCTCGTCGGGGGCGTCCTCGTCGATCAGCACGGCATAGCGGCCGCGGTCGACGCCGAGGACGCGCGCGATCTCGGCGTCCGTGTGGGCGGGACGCCGTTTCGTGCGCGGGCGGTTGGCCTTCGGATTGGGACGGACCCGGACGTCGGCTTCGTCGAACTCGGGTTCGTCGTCGTCGGAGTCGTCCAGCCAGCTCACGATGCCTGCAGCGCCTCCGAGCGCGGGGCCGCGTCATCCGATCCGCCTTCGAGCATGCGCTGCCACAGCTCGGGGAACTCGGGCATCGTCTTGGCGGTCGTGCCGATGTCGTCGATCTCGACCCCGGGCACGGCCAGGCCCACGAGGGCGCCCGTCGTCGCGAGGCGGTGGTCGTGGTGAGCGCGCCAGCGTCCGCCCTGCAGCGGCCGCGGGATGATGCGGATGCCGTCGGGCAGCTCCTCCGCCTCGCCGCCGAGCGCGCGCAGCTCGCTCACGAGCGCCGCGATGCGGTCGGTCTCGTGGCCGCGGATGTGCCCGATGCCGTAGAGCGTCGTGGGGCTCTCGGCGAAGGCCGCGAGGCCCACGATCGTCGGCGTGAGCTCGCCGGCCGCCGAGAGGTCGAGGTCGACGCCCTGGATGCCGTTGGCGCCGGCGGTCACGGTGAGGGCGCCGCCGCGGCGGACGACGCGCGCGCCCATGAGCGACAGGATGTCGCCGAGCATCGCGCCCGGCTGCGTCGAGTGCGCCGGCCAGCCGGTCACCGAGACGGAGCCGCCCGCGACCATCGCGGCTGCCAGGAACGGCGCGGCGTTGGAGAGGTCGGGCTCGATCGCGATGTCCTTCCCGCGCAGGGGGCCTGCCGGGACGACCCATTCGCCCGCCGTCGGGCGCTCGACGTGGACGCCGCGGTGCGAGAGCGCCTCGACGGTCATGTCGATGTGCGGCATGCTCGGCAGGCGCTCGCCGTGGTGGATGAGGTGCAGGCCGACGTCGAAGCGGGGGGCGGCGAGCAGGAGCCCCGACACGAACTGGCTCGACGCGCTCGCGTCGATGACGACCTCGCCGCCGCGCACGTGGCCATGGCCGCGCACCGAGAAGGGCAGGGCCCAGTGCCCGCCGTCGTCGATGTCGACGCCGACGTCTCGGAGCGCCTTGATCATGGCGCCCATGGGGCGATGCAGGGCGGTCTCATGGGCCGTGAGCGTGACCTCGCCGTCGGCGAAGCCCGCGAGCGCCGCCACGAACCGCATGACCGTGCCGGCCTGGCCGCAGTCGACCGTGCCGCCGCCGCGCAGCGGCCAGCGGGGGGTCACGAGGAGGTCGGGGCCGAAGAGGCCCGGTCCCTCGTCGGGGGTGATCGCGACGCCTAGCGACTGGAGCGCCTCGATCATGCGCGCCGAGTCGTCCGAGTGCAGCGGCGCCGCGATGCGGCTCGGCGTCTCGGCGAGGGCGGCCAGGATCAGCTCGCGGTTCGTGAGCGACTTCGATCCGGGCACCGTCACGGTGGCGTTGAGCGGACCGCTCGCGGCAGGGGCGCTCCACGCGCCGCGCGCACGGCGCTGGGGGACGGGGGAATACATGTCGCCTGTCATCGGTTCCTACCCTACTGAAACCCCTCGTCGAAACCCCCAGAGGAGCACATGTTCGCCACGCTCGATCGTGCCGTCATCGGTGCACCGGAGGCCCTTCAGGACCCCGGCATAGACTGGCGCGTGATGAACGATCAGGCCCCGGCCGCGACCGACGCACGCACTCAGTTCGAGGAGCAGGCGCTTCCCTTCATGGACCAGCTGTACGCCGCGGCGATGCGCATGACGCGCAATCCCGCGGATGCGGCGGATCTCGTGCAGGAGACGTTCGTGAAGGCGTTCGCCTCGTGGGCGACGTTCACGCAGGGGACGAACCTCAAGGCGTGGCTGTACCGCATTCTCACGAACGCGTACATCAACACCTACCGCAAGAAGCAGCGCGAGCCGTACCAGGGCACGATCGACGACCTCGAGGACTGGCAGCTCGGCGGCGCCGAGTCCACGACGGCGACGAGCACGCGGTCGGCTGAAGCGGAGGCGATCGACCGGATGCCGGCATCCGTCGTGAAGGATGCGCTGCAGTCCATCCCGGAGGACTTCCGGCTGGCGGTGTACCTCGCGGACGTCGAGGGATTCGCCTACCAGGAGATCGCCGACATCATGAAAACCCCCATCGGCACCGTCATGAGCCGCCTGCACCGTGGCAGGCGCATGCTTCGTGAGCTGCTCGCCGATTACGCGAAGGAGCGCGGCATCGACACCGCGCCCGCCAAGGAGCGCGGCGGGAAGACCGCCGCATCGAGGAGCACGACATGACCGACTGCGGCTGTGAGAAGGCGCGGCGCGATCTCGAGGAGTACCTGCGGCACGAAGTGTGCAAGACGCAGCACTCCGACATCGCCGAGCACCTGGCCAACTGCGCCGAGTGCAGCGACGAGGCCCTCGTCGCCCGCACCCTGACCGATGTCGTCGCCCGGGCGTGCAAGGAGTCCGCGCCCGAGGAGCTGCGCGACCTCGTCCTCACCCGCATCCGCGAGGTGCAGGCGACGCACTGAGCCGCGGCCGTCAGGCCGGCGGTGCGAACACCTCGAGCGCGCCTGGGACGACATCGATCGTGAGCGGCAGCGTGCCAACCGGGTCTCCGTCGGCGTACGCCGTCACCCCCGGCGAGGCGAGACGCACCCGCCTGGCACGGTAGGTCGACACCTCGTCGAAGCTCGTGTGCGTGCCCTTGTAGGCGCGCAGGAGTATCCGCAGCAGCTGCACGCGGCCCGCGGGGCGCACGAGCGTCACATCGAGCAGGCCGTCCGACGGATTGGCATCCGGACAGATCGGGATGCCGCCGCCGTACATGCGCGTGTTCCCGACGGTCGACATCAGGAGCTGTCCGTCGATGCGCTCGGTCGCACCGTCGGCGAGCTCGAGCTCCAGATCGAACGGCATGGCGCGCAGGCGCAGGAATTCCAGCAGGATCGCGATCGTGTAGCGCGAGCCCCCGCGCGGCCAGGTCATGGCGTTGGCGCGGTCGTTGACCTTCGAGTCGAACCCGCTCGCGAGCACCGACGCGAAGTGCCGCGTCGAGCCGTCGGCGCGCGTGATGAGCGCGAGGTCGACGGTCCGCGTCGACCCCGCGATGACGAGGTCGGCGGCCGCGTCGACGTCGAGGTCGCGCAGTCCGAGCGACCCCGCGAAGTCGTTGCCTGTCCCGGAGGGGACGATTCCGAGCGGAACGCCGGTCCCGGCGAGCTCCTGTACGGCGAGGCTCACAGTGCCGTCGCCGCCTGCCACGACGACAGCATCCGTCCCGAGCTCGACGGCCGTGCGCAGCAGCGCGCTGGACTCTGCCGCACTCCCGCCGCTGACGATCGTGGTCTGGATCCCGTGGGCGCGCAGCCGCTCGGCGGCGCGTGAGGCGGCCCCCGCGTGGGCGCCCGAGCGTGCCGCGGGGTTGGTGAGCAGCGCGATGTTCACGAGTCCGCGGCCGGTGCCACGAGGACCCCGGGGTTCATGATCCCGGTCGGGTCGAGCGTGTCCTTGACGGCGCGGAGCACCGCGACGCCGAGGGGCCCGATCTCGTCCTCGAGGTACGGGCGGTGATCGCGCCCCACGGCGTGGTGATGGCTGATCGTGCCGTCCGCGGCTCCGATCGCGCGGGATGCGGCATCCTTCGCCCGCTGCCATTGCGCACCCGGTTCCGTCGTGAGCGCCGCGACGACCGTGAAGTACAGCGAGGCGCCCGCGGGATACACGTGCGAGATGTGGCACATGACGATGGGCTTCGTGCCCTCGGCTGCGAGCGCCTCGGTGAGGGCGTCGGTGACGGCGCCCTTGAGCTCCGCGAGCTGCGCCCACGTCGTCGCCGTCTCGAGCGTCTCGGCGAGGACGCCCATGTCGAGCAGCGTGTCGCGCAGCGCGGGCGACGCGAAGCGGCCGCGCTCCCACGAGCGGGCCGGGTCCTCGCCGCGGGACTTCGCGCCGTGGTTCGTGAAGACCGCGTCGAGCGCGGCGCGCGCTGAGTGGGCCTCCGCCTCCGTCGCCCCTTCGAACGTCGCGACGGCGAGGGCGCCGCGCATGCGTGTGAGGTGCCCGCCGAGGGCCGCGTTGACGCGCGTCTCCGATTCGTCGCTCAGCCGCAGGACGGTCGGGCGGATCCCGCGCTGCGTCGCCTCGCGGAACGCGGCGGCGCCCGACTCGAAGTCGGGGAACGTCCACGCGCCGTACGCCGTTTCGGCGGGGATGGGGCGGACGCGGACCGTCACTTCGGTCAGCACCCCGAACGCGCCCTCTGAGCCGAGGAACAGCTGCCGGAGGTCGGGCCCGGCGGCGCTCGCGGGCGCCCGGCCGAGGCGGAGGTCGCCCGCGGGCGTCGCGACCCGCAGGGCGTGCACGAGGTCGTCGAACCGGCCGTAGCCGCGGGATGCCTGACCGCTCGAGCGCGTCGCGGCGAAACCGCCGATCGAGGCGTACCGGAAGCTCTGCGGGAAGTGCCCCAGCGTGTAGCCGCGTGCGTTCAGCAGCTCCTCCGCCTGCGGCCCCGTCGTCCCGGCGCCGAGAGTCGCGAGGAGCGAGACCTCGTCGAGCGCGAGGAGCGCGGCCGTCCGCGAGAGGTCGAGCGCGATGACCGCGCCGTGCCGGCCGCGCAGCGGATCCACGCCGCCGACGACGCTCGTGCCGCCGCCGAAGGGCACGACGGCGATGCCGCGGTCGGCGCACAGCCGGAGGACGGCGAGGACGTCGTCGTGCGTCGCAGGCGAGACGACGGCGTCCGGCGCGGGCTGCGGGTCGCCCAGGCGGCGGGCGAGGAGGTCCGGTGTGCTCTTCCCGCCGAGGTGCAGCATCCGGATGCCGTCTTCGGTCGTCGCGGGAGCGATCGCCGTCAGCGCGGCGAGGTCGCCGTCCCCGAGCCGGGATGGCGTCAGGGTCGGGCGCTCGCGCCGGGGGACGGGGTGCGCCTTGCCGGGGAGGACCGCCGCGACGATCGCGCGGGCGCCTGCGGGAAGCCGTGCGGGCTCGTCGCCCCACGCGTCCCAGTCGGATCGGCCGGCGGGCGACGGGACCGCGAGAGGCGGGGTCGTCGATGACATGGGCGACAGTATGACACATTCTGTATGGTTGTCACATGGCACTGGAGCCGACCGACGCGAGATCCTCGCGGACGCCCGAGACGGAGGCGCTGCTGCTGGACGCCGCGCTCGCGGAGCTGCTGGCGCACGGCATCCGCCGGACGACTGCATCCGACATCGCCCGGCGAGCGGGCGTCTCGCGTCAGACGCTCTACCGCTACTGGCCGGACGCGCAGTCCGTGTTCGCCGCGCTGGTCACGCGCGAGGTGCTCTCGGCCATGCCGGCGTCGGGGGCCCCGGCCGACGACCTGGACGCCTTCGCGGCACTCCTTGTGGCGACCGCCGACGTCCTGCGGCGGATGCCGCTCCTCGACCGGCTGCGGACCACCGACCCCGAGCTGTTCGGCCGGTACGTCCTGACGCGGCTGGGCACGAGCCAGCGGGCGATGCACGCCGATCTCGCCGCGCGCATCGCGCGGGGGCAGGACGACGGGTTCATCCGCGCGGGCGATCCGGGCACCCTGGCCGCCATGGTGCTGCTCATCGTGCAGTCGGCCGTGCAGTCGGCGCCGCTCGTCGCGGAGTGGCTCGGCGGCGACGAGTGGGCCGAGGAGCTGCGTGCGGCACTCACGGGGTACCTCGGAGGTGCACGGTGACGGCACGCATCGCGGGGAGGACCCCGTTCCCGTCCGCGCTCGACGCAGCGCGGCGGCGGAGGGAGCTCGAGCGCCTCGGCGACGAGCCCTTCGTCGACGTCCTCGTGATCGGCGGGGGCATCACGGGCGCGGGGATCGCGTTGGATGCCGCCAGTCGCGGCCTGCGCACGGTGCTCGTCGAGCGGCACGACCTCGCGCACGGCACGAGCCGCTGGAGCTCGAAGCTCGTCCACGGCGGCCTGCGCTACCTCGCCTCGGGCCAGTTCGGGATCGCGCACGAGAGCGCGGCGGAGCGTCACCTGCTCATGACGCGCATCGCGCCGCACCTCACGCGGGCCGTCGCGCAGGTGCTGCCGCTCTACGCGCCGGACCACATGTCGCAGGGCGCCCTCATCGGCGCCGGGTACGGCATGGGCGACGGGCTGCGGCGCTTCGTCGGCACGCCCGACGCCGTGCTGCGCTCGCCGGGTCCGATCGGGCCGGGCGAGACCCTCCGCCTCGCACCCGGCGTGCGGGCGGACGACCTGCGGGGCGCGATGCGGGGCTGGGACGGGCAGCTCCTCGACGACGCGCGGCTCGTCGTCGCCGTCGCGCGCACGGCCGCCGGGTACGGGGCATCCGTCCTGACGCGCGTCGAGGCGCTCGAGGCGACGGGGGACTCGGCGCGCCTGCGCGACACCCTGACGGGCGCCGAGCTCACGGTGGGCGCCCGCGCCGTCGTGAGCGCCGCGGGGGTGTGGGCCGCCGAGCTCGACGCCGGCATCCGCCTGCGGCCGAGCCGCGGCACGCACCTCATCGTCGACACGGCGCGCCTGGGCGGATCCGACGTCTCGCTCACCGTGCCCGTGCCGGGCTCGCGCAGCCGCTTCGTCTTCACGCTGCCGACGCAGCACGGCAGGACGTACATCGGGCTCACGGACGTCCCGGCGGACGGGCCCCTGCCCGACGTGCCGGAGGCGACCGACGCCGAGATCGACATGCTCCTCGACGTCGTCGGCTCGGTGCTCGAGCGGCCGCTCACGCGGGACGACGTCATCGGCACCTTCGCGGGGCTGCGGCCGCTCCTGACCTCGGCGCACGACGAGGACCAGACGAGCGACCTCTCCCGCAAGCACGCGATCCTCGAGTCGGACGACGGCGTCCTGAGCGTCGTGGGCGGCAAGCTCACGACCTACCGCCGCATGGCGCAGGACGGCGTCGACGAGGCCGTGCGTCGCCGCGTCCTGCCCGCCGCGCGCCCCGCCGTCACGCGCTCGCTGCCGCTCGTCGGGGCGTGGCCCCGGCATCGGCTGCACGAGATCGCCGCGCCCGCGCGGCTCGTGCGCCGGTACGGGGCCGAGGCGCCGTTCGCGGCGGGCCTGCCCGATGGGCCCGGCGCGGCGCGCGGCGTGACGGCTCAGGAGCTGCAGTGGGCGGTCGCGGTCGAGGGCGCCCTCACGCTCGACGACGTGCTCGACCGCCGCACGCGGCTCGGGCTCGTCGCGGCCGACCGCGCACAGTCGACGGATGCCGCGGTCGCGGCCTTCGAGCGCGCCGGCGTCGACCCGGCCTGACGCCTGCCGGACGGCATCCCGCTCCCCGCGCCTCCCCGGTCGACCTCCCCTCGCGAGAACGCGCTCGTGACCTCTGCGCCCGGCGTGTTGAGGACGTGGACGCGTTCTCGCGGTGGACCTCGACGCGACGGCGGACCAGGTTGGCAGGAATCCTGTGCTCGAAGGCGGGCGGACACGCGCAGGGGTCGGCGGCCCGGACCAGACTGGACGGGTGACATCGACCTCGCCGGCCGCGGGCCACGGCCGACTCGGGCTCGTCCAGGGCACCGCTCTCTACATCGCCTCCGTCCTCGGGACGGGGCTGCTCGTGCTGCCGGGACTGGCCGCAGCGGTCGCGGGGCCCGCGAGCATCGTCGCGGTCGTCGCCGTCATCGTCCTGTCGGTCCCGCTCGCCGGCACCTTCGCCGTGCTCGCGGCCCGCTACCCGGACCCCGGCGGGGTCGCGAGCTACGTGCGGCGAGCGCTCGGCGACACCGCCGCCCGCATGACGGGGTACTGGTTCATGTTCGGCGTGTGCGCGGGTGCACCCGTGGTCGCGGTGCTCGGCGCCGAGTACGTGACCGCCGTCGCGGGAATCGACCACGCCCTCGTGCCGGTCATCGCGGCGGCGATCTTCGTGCCGCCGTTCGTCTCGAACGCCTTCGGCGTGCGCGTGGCGGGCGGCGTGCAGTTCGTCCTGACGGCGCTCCTCCTCGCGGTCGTCGTGGGCGTCGTCGCGCTCGCGGCGCCCGCTGTCGAGCCCGCGAGCTTCACGCCGTTCCTGCCGCACGGCTGGGCCGGCGTGGGCACGGCGATCAGCCTCTTCGTGTGGGCCTTCGCCGGCTGGGAGGTCGGAACGCACATCTCGGGGGAGTTCCGCGATCCGCGCCGCGCCATCCCGCTCGCGACCGCCATCGCGCTCGTCGTGACAGGCGCGTGCTACCTCGTGCTGCAGATCGTGACGGTCGGCGCGCTCGGCACGGCCGCGGGCGAGGGTCAGGTGCCGCTCCTCGAGCTCGCGCGCCTCGGCTCTCCCGGCTTCGGCGCGCCCGCCGTCGGAATCATCGCAGCCATCGTCGCCCTCGGCGTCATGAACGCGTACCTCGCGGCCTTCGCGAAGCTCGGGGCGTCGCTCGCCTCGAATCGCGACCTGCCGCGCTGGTTCTCCAAGGGGGTCGAGTCCGGCGGCGTTGCGCGCCGCGCGCTGGCCCTCACGGGCGTCGTCGCACTCGGCTACTTCGCACTGATGGTCGTCTCGGGACTGGACCTGACGCCGTTCATCCTCGTCCACACGAGCAGCATGGTCGCGATCTACACGCTCGGCATGGTCGCCGCCGTGCGGCTGCTCGAGCGCCGCACGTTCGGCTGGTGGCTTGCGCTGGTCGCGGCCGTGCTCTGCGGCGGGATGCTGGTCCTCGCGCTCGGATCGCTTCTCCCTGCCGTCCTGCTCGCCGCCGCGGCCGTCGTCGTGACGCTCGTCCGCCGCCGCCGCGGACAGCTGGAACGCCGCGGGCCGCGCCCGGAGATCCGGACGCGGCCCGCGGCGACGCAGTCGGCGACTACAGAGTCAGCGCCTTCTGCATGAGCTTGGCGTGCTCGACGGCGTGGACCTTCGGCGAGCCGGTCGCCGGTGATGCGGCCGAGTTGCGCGAGATGCGCCGGATCGTGCGCCCGTGGAGGTGCTTGACGACCTCGAGGGAGATGAACGGCCAGGCGCCCTGGTTCTCGGGCTCGTCCTGCACCCAGTAGAGCTGGGCGTTCGGGTACGCGTCGATGACGGCGTTGAGCTCGTCGACGGGCGCCGGGTAGAACTGCTCGAGGCGCACGAGCGCGATCTCGGGGTTCGGGTTCTTCTCCAGCTCCGCGCGCAGATCCCAGTGGATCTTGCCGGCGTGCAGCAGCACGCGCTTGACGGCCGACTTGTCCAGGCCGCGAGCGTCGTCCAGGACGGGCTGGAACGTGCCGTTCGTGAAGTCCTCCACCGCGCTGGTCGCACCACGGAGGCGCAGCATGGCCTTCGGCGTGAAGACGATGAGCGGGCGGCGCGGGCGGGCATACGCCTGGCGGCGCAGCAGGTGGAAGTACGACGCCGGCGTCGAAGGACGCGCGACCGTCATGTTGTCCTGCGCGCACATCTGGAGGTAGCGCTCGATCCGGGCAGAAGAGTGGTCCGGTCCCTGGCCCTCATACCCGTGGGGGAGCAGCAGCACGACGCTCGACTGCTGGCCCCACTTCTGGTCGGCGGCAGAGATGTACTCGTCGATGACCGACTGCGCGCCGTTGGCGAAGTCGCCGAACTGCGCCTCCCAGAGCACGAGCGAGTCGGGACGCTCGACCGAGTAGCCGTACTCGAACGCCATCGCGGCGTACTCGCTCAGCAGCGAGTCGTACACCCAGAAGCGCGCCTGGCTCTCCGAGAGATTGGAGAGCGGGATCCACTCCTGGCCGTTGGACCGGTCGTGCAGGACCGCGTGGCGCTGCACGAAGGTGCCGCGGCGCGAGTCCTGGCCGGCGAGACGGACGTTGGTGCCCTCGAGAAGGAGCGAGCCGAACGCGAGCAGCTCGCCGAAGCCCCAGTCGATGCCGCCGTTGCGGCTCATGTCGTTGCGCTTGTCGAGCAGCTGCTGGAGTTTGGGGTGGACGGTGAAGTCGTCGGGCTTGTTGACGAACGCGTCGCCGATGAGGTGGACGACCTCGGTCGACACGGCCGTCGACTCGGGTACGCCGTGCGCGGGCGTCTCGGCCTCCTGCGTCGGGGTCACGACCGAGTGGGCGCCGGTCTCGGCGGCGTGCGTCTCGGCGAAGGCGATCTCGAGGCCGTTCTGGAAGTCGAGCTTGGCCTTCTCGTACTCCTCCTCGGTGATGTCGCCGCGGCCGACGAGAGCCTCGGTGTAGAGGCGCCGCACCGAGCGCTTCGCCTCGATGAGGTTCGTCATGAGCGGCTGCGTCATCGACGGGTCGTCGCCCTCGTTGTGGCCGCGGCGGCGGTAGCAGACGACGTCGATCACGACGTCGCGGTGGAACTGCTCGCGGTAGGCGAAGGCGACCTGCGCGACGCGCACGACGGCTTCCGGGTCGTCGCCGTTGACGTGGAAGATCGGCGCCTGGATCGTCTTGGCGACGTCGGTCGCGTAGACCGATGAGCGGCCGTCGACGGGGATCGTCGTGAAGCCGACCTGGTTGTTGACGACGACGTGGATCGTGCCGCCCGTGCGGTAGCCGCGCAGCTGCGACATCTGCAGCGTCTCGACGACGACGCCCTGTCCCGCGAACGCGGCGTCGCCGTGCACGAGGATGGGCAGCCACGTGAAGGTGCCGACGGGCTTGCGGTCCTGCTTGGCGCGGACGATGCCCTCCAGCACGCCGTCGACAGTCTCGAGGTGCGACGGGTTGGCCGCCAGCAGGACGGGCAGCTCCTCGCCGCGGTCGTCCACGAACGTCCCCTCGGTGCCGAGGTGGTACTTGACGTCGCCCGATCCGCTCTTGCTGCCCACGTGGACGGCGCCCTCGAACTCGCGGAACACCTGGCCGTACGTCTTGCCGGCGATGTTCGTCAGGACGTTGAGGCGTCCGCGGTGGGCCATGCCGATCGCGGCTCCGTCCAGACCCGCCTGCGCGGCGCCCTGCAGGATCTCGTCCAGCAGCGGGATGAGCGCCTCGCCGCCTTCGAGGCTGAAGCGCTTCTGGCCGACGTACTTCGTCTGCAGGAACGTCTCGAACGCCTCGGCCTGGTTGAGCTTGGACAGGATGCGCAGCTGCTCGTCGTGACCGGGCTTCTGGTACTTGATCTCGACGTGCTCCTGGAACCACGCGCGCTGCGCGGGATCCTGGATGTGCATGTACTCGATGCCGATCGTGCGGCAGTACGAGTCGCGCAGGACGCCGAGGATGTCCCGCAGCTTCATGAGGCGCTTGCCGCCGAAGCCGCCCGTGACGAACTCGCGGTCGAGGTCCCAGAACGTCAGGCCGTGGTTCTCGATCTCGAGGTCGGGGTGCAGTCGCTGCACGTACTCGAGCGGGTCGATGTCGGCCATGAGGTGGCCGCGGACGCGGAACGCGTTGATGAGCTCCTGGACGCGGGCGGTCTTGTCGACGCGCTCGGCGAGGTCGACGTTGATGTCGCTGGCCCAGTGGATCGGCGCGTACGGGATGCGCAGCGCCGCGAAGATGTCCTCGTAGAAGTCGCGCTGCCCGATGAGCAGCTCGTGGACCTTCTTGAGGAACTCGCCCGAGCCCGCGCCCTGGATCACGCGGTGGTCGTAGGTGCTCGTGAGGGTGATCGTCTTGCCGATGCCCAGCTCGACGAGCGTCTTCTCGCTCGCGCCCTGGAACTCGGCCGGGTACTCGAGGGCGCCCGCACCGACGATGCATCCCTGCCCCTTCATGAGACGCGGGACGGAGTGGACCGTGCCGATGCCGCCCGGGTTGGTCAGCGAGATCGTGGTGCCCTGGAAGTCCGCCGCCGTGAGCTTGCCGCCGCGGGCGCGCGTGATGAGGTCCTCGTACGAGGCCAGGTACTCGCCGAACGTCAGCATCTCGGCCCGCTTGATGCTCGGGACCAGCAGCGAGCGCGTGCCGTCCGGCTTGGGCAGGTCGATCGCGATGCCGAGGTTGACATGCGCGGGCGCGACGACCGACGGCTTGCCGTCGACCTCGGCGTAGAAGACGTTCTGGCTCGGGAACTCCTGGATCGCCCGGATGATCGCCCATCCGATGAGGTGCGTGAAGCTCACCTTGCCGCCGCGCGTGCGGGCCATGTGGTTGTTGATCACGATCCGGTTGTCGATCATGAGCTTGGCCGGCACGGTCCGCACGCTCGTCGCGGTCGGAACCGTGAGCGACTCGTCCATGTTCGCGGCGAGCGTCTTCGGCATCCCGCGCAGGACCGTGACCTGGTCCTCCTCGCTGGACGCCTCACCCGTCGACGGGATCGCAGCGGGAGCCTGAGCCGGGATCGGCTGCATCGCAGCGGGCTTGGCCGTCGTCCGCGCGACCGGCTGCGCGCCGATCACCGGGATCGGCGCCGTGACGGGCCGAGGCTCGGTCGCCGGGGCGGCAGCGGGTGCCGCCGCCTCCGACACCGGCTGCGTCGGCACGGCGGGTGCGGCGGGCTGCGCCGGCGCATCCACGGGGTGGTAGGACTCGAGGATCGGCCACCATGCCTTGTCCACGGAGTTCCGGTCGACTGTGAACTGCTCGTACAGTTCCTCGACAAGCCATTCGTTGGCTCCGAACTCGCCTTCGCTCGAAACCCCGACGCCTGTCACCTGGCTCGACACGCTGGATCGCCTGCTTTCATCGGTGAAGATCTGCTGGACATGCGGGGCAGGATGCCTCCCACATGCACGACTGTTAAGCCTAACCCAGTCTTCCGTGCCGTTCCCGGGCTCGGAAGGCCGCAGCATGCATGAATCGGCATCATTATTCGCACAGGCAAGAATCACTAACCTTGATGCGTGGAGTTCTACGGTGAGCGGCCCGACGTCGATCTGACCTACTCTGACGTCTTCCTCGTGCCGCGAAGGTCTGCGGTCACGAGCCGCCTCGACGTCGATCTCGCACCCGGCGACGGCACGCCTGCGACGCTTCCCATCGTCTCGGCGAACATGAACTCCGTGACCGGCGCGCGCCTCGCGTCCACGCTCGCGCGCCGCGGAGGGCTCGGCGTCCTCCCGCAGGACATGCCCCTGCAGGAGCTGGATGCCGCGATCCGCTGGGTCAAGGCCCAGCCCGTCGTGTGGGACACGCCGCTCGTGCTCCCGCCCGAGGCGACCGTCGCCGACGCCGCACGACTCCTGCCGGCGACCGACGGCCACGGCATCGTCGTGGCGCCGGCGGCAGGCCATGACGGGCTGCACGTCGACGACATCCTCGGCATCGTCCCGGCCAAGCGCCTCGGCACGGCGCTCCCGGACGCGCGGCTCGGCGACCTCGCGCGCGGCCACGCGGCCTCGATCGACGCCGACGACGTCGAGAGCCCGCGGCACGCCTTCGACCTCATCGTCGGGGCCGAGGCCGAGACCGTGTGCGTGCTGCGGCACGGCCACCTGGTCGGAACCCTCTCGCGGCGCAGCGCCCTGCGGTCCAACATCTACCGGCCCGCCGTCGATCGCGACGGTCGCCTGACGGTCGCGGCCGCGGTCGGCATCAACGGCGACGTCGCGGGCAAGGCGCAGGCGCTCGCGGCCGCCGGTGTCGACGTCCTCGTCGTCGACACCGCCCACGGTCACCAGGAGGGGATGCTGGCCGCCCTGCGCGTCGTCGCGGGCCTGGACCTCGGCATCCCGATCGCGGCAGGCAACATCGTCTCGGCCGAGGGCGTGCACGACCTCGTGACGGCGGGCGCCGACATCCTGAAGGTCGGCGTGGGCCCCGGCGCCATGTGCACGACCCGCATGATGACCGCCGTCGGGCGTCCGCAGTTCTCCGCCGTCCTCGAGACCGCCGAGGCGGCGCACGTCATGGGCGCCCATGTGTGGGCCGACGGCGGCGTCCGCTACCCCCGCGACGTCGCGCTCGCGCTCGCGGCGGGAGCGGCATCCGTCATGATCGGCTCGTGGTTCGCGGGCACGATCGAGGCGCCCGGCGAGCTTCAGGTCGATGCAGCCGGTCGGTCATACAAGGAGTCGTGGGGCATGGCGTCGACCAAGGCCGTGCACGAGCGATTCGGACGGCTCGACCCGTACGAGCTCGCCCGCAAGGAGCTGTTCGCGGAAGGCATCTCGTCGTCCAAGATCTACCTCGACCCGCTCCGCCCGGGGCTGGAGGACCTGCTCGACATGATCACCTCGGGCGTGCGGTCCTCGTTCACGTACGCGGGCGCCGCGACGGTCGCGGAGTTCCACGACCGCGCGCGCGTGGGCCTGCAGTCGGCGGCCGGCTACGAAGAGGGCAAGGCGCTGCCGGTCAGCTGGTGAGAATCCGGTTGCCGGGGGTCCCGGCATCCGTCAACCTCCTCGGTCGCGGCGCTCAGTACTCGCGCAGCTCCCGCGGAAGAGTGACCTTCGGTGCGCCCCCAGCGCCGAACCTCTGCACGTCTGTGTTCGGCACCTCCGCGGGACGCTCGCCCGTGTACAGCCACGCGTCGAAGAGCTTCCCGAGCTTCATGCCGGACACCTCCTCGGCCAGCGCGATGAACTCCTTGGTGGTCGCGTTGCCCTTCTCGTGCGAGTCGTGCCATCGGGGCAGCAGCTCGAAGAACGCGTCATCGCCGATCGTGTTGCGCAGTGCTTGCAACGTCATCGCACCGCGGTCGTATACGGCCCCGTCGAACAGGAGATCGGGGCCGGGGTCTCCGATCACGACGCTCCAGAACGGATCGTCGTCCGGGATGCCGTTGTAGTAGGCCTCGAAGTAGTCCTGCGGGGCCGGCCCGCCGTCGTACTCGCTCCACAGCCACTCGGCGTACGTGGCGAACCCTTCGTTGAGCCAGATGTCGGCCCACCGGTCCAGGGGGACACTGTCGCCGAACCACTGGTGCGCGAGCTCGTGCACGACGACCCCGTCGTTCTGCCCATCGGACCAGAAGTCCTTCGAGTACACCGGGCGCGTCTGGGTCTCGAGGGCGAAACCGAGACCCTCCAGGTCGTCGACGATGCCGCCCGCCTCGTCGAACGGGTAGTCGCCGAACCAGCTTTCGAGCGCTGCGATGATCTCGGGCTGCCGCGCGAAGGACGCCGCGATGTCGACGCCGATGGGCGGCGGACTCACGCTCGTCGCCATCCAGTCGGTCTCGTTGCCCGGGCTGCCGTCGGGTGCGCCCGGCACCGTCCACCCGTCGAGCGAGTCGCCGTCGTCCTCGAACGAGGTCGTCCCGTCACCGCCCGGAGCGACGACGTCTTCGACCGCGACTCCATCGAAGGAGAAGACGTCGTCCGTGACGTAGGAGATCGCGACGTCGACCTGCTGGCCGGCATAGGCGGACAGATCGAAGGCCCACTGCTCCCACCCGTCGCTCGCGCCCGTCGCCGCCCACCATTGGCCGGTCGATCCAACGGGGAGGCACGCGCCGTCGCCGTCGTGCGAGAGGTAGTGGGCGAGGAACGGGTGCAGTACCGCGAGGACGTCGCAGGCAGCCGTGAACCCCGGTGCAGAGAAGCCCGTGTACTGCGAGAGGATGCCGCCCGTGTCCCCGATGGTCGTCCAGTCGTCGGTGCCAGTGGGGGCGATCTCCACGAACGCGAAGTCCCAGTCCGCTTCCGTGTCGCGGTCGACCCAGAACGACAGCTCAGGGGATGCCGCGTCCACCTGGATCGTCCGCTGCAATCGGCTGTACGCGAGCTCCGACGAGCCGGAGTACGCGAACGATGTGCCCGTGCGCGGCACGATCGGCAGCGCGAAGAGGTCGGGGTCGAGGGCATCCCAGTACGCGATGCCGTCCTCCGTGTAGGCGTCGACGTCGAACTCGCCGATGTCGATCGTCGCGAGATAGCTCGCCATCGGCTCATCCACATTCCACAGCCAGATGGAGTCGCCGCCCTGATCCCGCTGCGAGATCAGCCGGCCGTTCGAGATCGCTTGGAGACCCTGCGGCACCGTGATGCGGATCGTATAGAGCGCCTTGTCGGACGGGTGGTCGTTGACGGGGAACCACGAAGAGGCGACGTGAGGCTGTCCGGCCACGAGGACCCCGTCATCCGTCGCGAGGAACCCCGCCCCCTCGAGCGATTCCGGGACACCCGAATACCGGACGATCGTGACGAAGGGCAGGCCCTTCTTGAGCTTCGAGGAGGGCGTGACGATGAGCTCACCGCCCGAGCGTTCGTAGCTCGCCGTCCGCGCATTCACCCTGACGCTGGAAACATCGAGTCCATCGAGGTCGAGGTTGAACGACGAGAGGCTCTTCGATGCCGTCGCCGTGATGACGGCCGTGCCCACGAGATTGTCGGTGGCGGGATCGTACGAGACGTCGAGCCCGTAGTGCCTCACGTCGTACCCGGGGTTGCCGTCATCGGGGAAGTACGGGTCGCCGACCCCGTCCTTGCCGGCGGCCGCCGCGCTGAGGGGCGCTGCGAGGGCGATCACCACCGCGACTGCGGCGGCGATCCCGACGCGCCTGCGGGTCCTGGGCATTCCGGTCGATGCGTTCACGGCGGGACCTCCTCGGCGAGCAGTGACGCGCTCATCGTGGCCCCAGGCATGGCCCGCGTCAAGGGAGTGCGCGGCATCCGGATGCGCACCACCCGGACGCCGTCCGCGGCACTGCCGTAGACTGTGGCGCACGATGGACGACCCTCCTAGTCACAGACGATCGCCCCACCGACCCGCACCCACCACGATGGGGGGTGATGCGTGATGGAGTACGTCATGTTGGGCGTGGGGCTCCTGCTCACAGTAGGGACCGGACTCTTCGTCGCGAGCGAGTTCGCCCTCGTCAATCTCGATCGCGCCGACCTCGAAGCGCGCCGCGAGCGGGGTGAATCCCGCCTCTCACTGACGATCAGCGCGCTGAAGATCACCTCCACGCACCTATCGAGCGCGCAGCTGGGCATCACGCTCACGACACTGCTCACCGGTTACACGATGGAGCCTGCGATCTCGAGCCTGCTCGCGCCGGTGCTCACCGCATGGGGCGTGCCGTCGGGCCTCGTCTCGCCGATCGCCGTCTTCGTCGGCGTGTCGGTCGCGACGATCCTCTCGATGATCCTCGGCGAGCTTGTGCCGAAGAACTTCGCCCTCGCGCTCCCGCGGCAGACCGCCAAGCTCGTCATGCCGTTCCAGGTCGGCTTCACGACCGTGTTCCGGCCGGCGATCGTCGTGCTCAACGGCAGCGCCAACGGCGTGCTGCGCGCAGTGGGCATCGAGCCGAAGGAGGAGCTCTCGGGCGCCCGGACCGCCGAGGAGCTCTCCAGCCTCGTCCGGCGCAGCGCGAGCGCGGGCGTCCTCGAGGAGGACACGGCATCCCTCCTCGACCGCAGTCTCACCTTCGCCCGGCTCTCGGCGGCCGACGTCATGACGCCGCGTCCCAGCATCCATGCCCTTGCGGCGGGGGACTCGGCCGAGGATGCGATCCAGCTCGCGCGCCGCACGGGCCACAGCCGCTTCCCCGTCTACGACGACTCGATGGACGACATCGTCGGCATCGTGCACCTCAAGGCCGCCGTCGCCGTCCCGCGCGAGCGGCGCCCCGACGTGCCGGTCGCGGCATTGGCGACCGAGCCGCTGCGGATCCCCGAGGCGGTCCACCTCGACGCGCTCGTCTCGGAGCTGCGGGCCCGCGGCTATCAGATGGCGATCGTGGTCGACGAGTACGGCGGCACAGCGGGCGTCGTGACGCTCGAGGACCTCGTCGAGGAGATCGTCGGCGAAGTGCTCGACGAGCACGACCGCCGCCGCGCGGGCATCGTGCGCGAGGCCGAGGGCGTCGTGTTCCCCGGCGAGCTGCGGCCCGACGAGCTGCTCGACCGCACGGGCATCCGCGTGCCGGAGGGTGAGGTCTACGACACCGTCGGCGGCTTCCTCATGAGCGAGCTCGAGCGGATACCGACGGTCGGGGATGCTGTCCAGGTCGAGGACGGGACCCTCGCGGTGCAGCGCATGGACGGCCGGCGCGTGGATCGAGTGAGGTTCACGCCCAAGCCGATGCCCCACTCCTCTGACGAGGAAGGGGGCGAGCGATGAGCGACTGGGCCGGAATCGCCTGGCTGTTCGTGCTGCTCGTCGCGAACGCCTTCTTCGTCGGCGCGGAGTTCGCCGTCATCTCGGCACGTCGCTCGCAGATCGAGCCGCTGGCGGAGCGCGGGTCGCGCTCGGCCAAGACTGCCCTCTTCGCGATGGAGCACGCGACGCTCATGCTCGCGACGTCGCAGCTCGGCATCACGATCTGCTCGCTGCTGATCCTCAACGTCTCGGAGCCGGCGATCCACCACCTGCTCGCGGTGCCGTTGGGGCTCACGGGCCTCGGAGAGGCGGCCGTCGACGTCATCGCGTTCATCGTCGCGCTCGTCCTCGTGTCGTACCTGCACGTAGTCTTCGGCGAGATGGTGCCGAAGAACCTCGCGTTCTCGGTTCCCGACCGTGCCGTCCTGATGCTCGCGACACCGCTCGTGTGGGTGTCGAAGATCTTCCACCCCGTGATCGTGTCGCTCAACTGGGCAGCCAACAGCGTCCTGCGGCTCTTCCGCGTCGAGCCGAAGGACGAGGCCGCCTCGACCTTCACGCTCGACGAGGTCGCGACGATCGTCAACCAGTCGCGCATCGAGGGCGTCCTGGACGACATGGCCGGCACGGTGGCGGCCGCCGTCGAGTTCACCGACAAGAAGGCGAAGGACATCGCGGTGCCGCTCGGCGACATCGTGACGCTCCCCGCCGAGACGACGGCAGACGAGATCGAGGGGGCCGTCGCCAAGCACGGCTTCTCGCGCTACGTCATCGTCGACGACGAGGGCGCGCCGATCGGGTACGTGCACCTCAAGGACGTCCTTCGGGCGGCCGAGGGACCGGATGCCGCATCCCGCGCAGAAGGGGCGGGGGAGGTGTCGCGGACCCTCCCGCGCAAGCGCATCCACCACATGGTGCCGGTGCTCGAGACGACCGACCTCGAGGACGCGCTCGCGCTCATGCGCCGTGCCGGACGCCACCTCGCCCAGGTGCGCAACGAGCAGGGTGAGACGACGGCGGTGCTCTTCCTCGAGGACATCATCGAGGAGCTCGTGGGCGAGATCCAGGACGCGACGCGCCGTCGCCGCTGGGCGGGCTGACGCCCGGCTCGGCGCGCCGAGAGGCCGGAAGTTCTGGCGTTTCGGCGTCGGTTCACCAGAAGTTCTGGTGAACCGGCGGCGCGAGCCGCGGCATCCGTCCCCTGTCAGTGGCGGCGGCGCGCCCGGACGTACTGCTTCGGCCAGTAGTCGATGTCGGCGCCGAGCTCGCCCGCCGCGCGGAGGGCGAAGTGCGGGTCGCGCAGCCACTCGCGGGCCGACATGACGGCGTCGGCCTCGCCGCGGCGCAGGACGTCCTCGGCGTGGCGGCCCGTGTCGATGAGGCCGACGGCGCTCACGGGAACGCCGGCGTGCTCGCGGACGTGGTGGGCGAGGCCGACCTGGTAACCCGGCGCAGGGACGATCCGCTGGTGCGCGACGAGGCCGCCGCTGGAGATGTCGAAGAAGTCGACACCGCGATCCGCCGTCCACCGCGCGACCGTCGCGGTCTCCTCGACGGTCAGTCCGCCGTCGGCCCAGTCGGTCGCCGAGAAGCGGATGAACAGCGGCACGTCGGGAGCAGCATCCCGGACCGCGTCGACGACGCGCAGCAGCAGGCGCGCGCGGTTCTCCAGCGAGCCGCCGTACTCGTCCGTCCGGTGGTTGGCCAGGGGCGAGAGGAACTCGTGGAGCAGATAGCCGTGCGCCGCGTGGATCTCGAGGATCTCGAATCCCGCGTCGAGGGACCTGAGCGCGGCCGCGGCGAAGGCGTCGACGATCGCGTCGATGCCGGCGAGGTCGAGGGCCGCGGGCTCGGCGTAGCCGTCGAATGCGACGGCGGACGGCGCGACCGTCGGCCAGCCGCCCTCGTCGACGGGGACGCTGCCCCGCTCGCCCGCGAACGGCGACCAGGTCGAGGCCTTCCGGCCCGCGTGGGCGAGCTGGATGGCGGGCACGGAGCCCCGCGCGCGGATCGCGGCGGCGATCGGCGCCCAGGCGTCGCGCTGCTCGTCGTTCCAGATCCCGGTGTCCTCCGGCGAGATCCGCCCCTCAGGGACGACGGCCGTCGCCTCGGCCATCACGATGCCCGCCCCGCCTGACGCGAACTGCGCGAGGTGGGTGTGGTGCCACTCCTGCGGCACGCCCGCCACCGCGCTGTACTGGCACATCGGGGCGACCCAGAGGCGGTTGCGCGCGGTGACCCCGCGGATCGTGAAGGGGGTGAACAGGGTCGTCGTCATACATGCTCTCCGGCGTAGTGTGTGGCCATGGGCGGATCGTGGACGGGCTCCGATGTCGCAGGACTCCTCCGAAGGCCAACCGCCGCCGACGACAAGTATTCCCGCGGTGTGCTCGGTGTCCGAACCGGGTCGGCCCAGTACCCCGGCGCCGCCGTCCTGGGCGTCGAAGCGGCGTGGCGCACGGGCGTCGGCATGGTCCGGTACGTCGGCGCGGCGCGCGATCTCGTGCTGCAGCGCCGCCCCGAGACCGTCACGGTCGACGGGCGCGTTCAGGCGTGGCTCATCGGCTCGGGAACGGATGCCGCGTCCCGCACCGGCGACGAGACGTATGCGCTGCGCGGCATCCTGTCCGGCGACGTCCCCGTCGTCGTCGACGCGGGCGCGCTCGATCTCGTGACCGACGCGACGGCGCCGCTCGTGGTCACGCCGCACGATCGGGAGCACGCGCGGCTGCGCGAGGCGCTCGGGCTCGACGAGCCTGCAGGCGGCGACGAGGCCCGCGCTGCGGCCGTCGCCGAGACGGCCGCAGCCCTCGGCGCGACCGTGCTCCTCAAGGGGCACCTGACGATCGTCGCGGCGCCGTCGGGCCCGGTCCGCACCGTCGACGCCGGCACGCCGTGGCTCGCGACGGCAGGGACGGGCGACGTGCTGGGCGGAGTCATCGGCGCGCTCGTGGCGGCCGCAGCGACCGACGGGGATCCGGATGCCGAGATGCTCGCCGATCTCGCCGCCTCGGGCGCGTGGCTGCATGGGCGGGCCGCCCACCTCGTCGTCGATGACCTGGGGCCGGCGGGCGGGCCATTGACGGCGCTGGACGTCGCGGAGGCCCTGCCCCGCGCTGTCGCCGAGCTGCTCTGACGCGCGGGGAGGAGCATCCCGACCCGTCCCACCGTGCGCCGTCGTCGGGCGGATGCCGCGGGTCGTTCGGCTGTCGCGGATCCACGCGATGACGGTGCTCCGCGTGGAACCGCGACAACCGAGTCGCGCGACCCGCGGCTCGAGCCCGCGGGCGCCCGGGTTCGGGGGCCTCGCGAGCCCGCCTTCTAGGATGGGGAGGTGTCGAGGCGGGCGGTGCTGTGGATCGCGTTCGCCGTCGTCCATGTCGGGGTCGCAGTGCTCGGCTTCGTCCTGCCGAACCAGCCGATGGGCGACGTCACCAACGTCTACGAGCCCTGGTCGACGCAGGCTCTCGAAGGTCGCGGGATCGTCGGAATCACCGAGCCGTGGGTGTATCCGCAGCTGGCGCTGCTGCCCATGGTGCTCGCGCACGCGTTCGCGTGGATCTCCGGCTACCTCGTCGCGTGGGCGATCCTCGTGACCCTCTGCGACGCCCTCGCCTTCGCGATGCTCATCGGGCGCGCGCGGTCGACGGGACGGTGGATCGGCGGCTGGTACTGGCTCGTCTTCATCGCGGCCCTCGGGCCCGTCGGGATGTATCGGCTCGACGGGATCACCGTCCCGCTCGCGCTCGCCGGGAGCCTGTGGTTCGTCGGCCGGCCCTGGCTCGGATCGGTCCTCCTCGGCGCGGCGACCTGGATCAAGGTGTGGCCCGCGGCGCTCCTGGCCGCAGCCCTCATCGCCGTGCGCCGGCGGCTCGCGGTCCTGGGCGGAGCCGCCGTCCTCTCCGCTGCGATCATCGCCGTCGTGATCGTTGCGGGCGGGGCGGCCAACCTGTTCGGCTTCGTGACCGACCAGGCCGATCGCGGGCTGCAGCTCGAGGCGCCGGTCAGTGCGTTCTACCTGTGGCGCGCCGTCGCGGGCATCCAGGGATCGTTCATCTACTACGACCAGGACCTTCTGACCTTCCAGGTCACGGGTCCCGAGGTGGACCCGCTCATCGCCCTCATGACACCCGTGCTCGTCGTCGCGGTCACGGCAGTCGCGGCGCTCGGCGCGTACAAGGCCTGGCGCGGCGCGACGTTCGCATCGCTCTACCCGAATCTCGCGCTCGGGCTCGTGCTCGCGTTCATCGTCTTCAACAAGGTCGGCTCGCCGCAGTACCTCACCTGGATCGTCGCGCCGATCGTGGTGGGCCTCGTGATCGACCGGCGCGGATGGTGGAAGCCCGCTGTCCTCGGCCTCGTCGCGGCGGGGCTCACGTTCTGGGTCTATCCGGGCATGTACGCGGGTCTGCTGCGCGCCGAGGCGTGGCCCGCGGCGGTTCTGACGCTGCGCAACGCCGTCCTCGCCGCAATGCTCGTCTGGATCGTCGTGCGCCTCGTCCGCGTCCCCGAACACCACCGCGCCGGACTTCCCTCACGCCTGGCCTGACCGATCTGGAGGATCACATGCTCGTCGCCTTCTCCGTCGCCCCGAGCGGCACCGGCAACGCCGACGGCTCGGTGCACGACGCCGTCGCCGCGGCCGTCCGCGTCGTGCGCGAGAGCGGCCTACCTGCCCGCACGACGTCGATGTTCACCGAGATCGAGGGGGAGTGGGACGAGGTCTTCGACGTCGTCAAGCGCGCCACCGAAGCCGTCCTGCCGTTCGGGTCGCGCGTCTCGCTCGTCCTGAAGGCCGACATCCGCCCCGGCTGGACGGGTGAGCTCGACGGCAAGATCGAGCGCCTCGAGGCCGCGCTCGACGACGGCGCCTGACTCGCTCCGGCCGCGGGAGCAGCATCCGGAGTCGCTCCTCGAATCGATTCGACAGGATGCTGTGCGAGCCGCTAGCATGACCGCGTGACCTCCTCGACTCTCTCGAGGGGTGCGGCGACGGGGGCGCTCCTCTCTCTCGCCGTCGGCAGCTTCGGCATCGGCATGACCGAGTTCGTCGTCATGGGCCTGCTGCCCGACATCGCGCGCGATCTGCTTCCCGCGCTCTCGAGCGCCGACCCCGAGGCCGCGATCGCCCAGACGGGCTGGCTCATCACTCTCTACGCGCTCGGCGTGGTCGTCGGCGCTCCGACGATCGCCGGGGCCGTCGCGAAGTATCCGCGGCACCGGGTCATGATCGGGCTCGCGCTGGCGCTCACGGCCTTCAATGCGCTGACGTTCGTCCTGCCGAGCTTCGAGCTCGTGGCGGCATCCCGCTTCCTGGCCGGACTCCCGCACGGCGCGTACTTCGGCATCGGCGCGCTCGTCGCGGCCGACGTCCTCGGGCCCGGCCGGCGCGCGAAGGGCGTCGCCTTCGTCCTCACGGGTCTCACGATCGCGAACGTCGTCGGCGTGCCGCTCGGAACCTACCTCGGACAGCAGGTCGGCTGGCGCGCCGCCTTCATGGTCGTCGCGGCGATCTTCGCGGCGGCCACCGTCTGCATCGGCTTCTTCGTCCCGGAGCACGAAGGCGATGCGGCGCGCACGTTCCGCGCAGAGCTCGGGGTGTTCCGGATCGGACAGGTGTGGCTCACGCTCGCCGTCGGTGCGATCGGATTCGGCGGCTTCTTCGCCGTCTACAGCTACGTCGCGCCCATGGTGACCGAGGTCGCCGGCTCGCCCCAGTGGGCGGTCCCGATCGTGCTCGTCGTCATGGGCATCGGCATGACGGTCGGCAACCTCGTCGGCGGCGTCGTCGCCGACCGCGACCTCAAGCGCACGATGCTCGTCGGGTTCGTCGCGCTCGCCGTCGTGCAGACCCTGCTCGCCCTGTCGGCGCAGGGCGTCTGGGCGCTGGCCGTCTTCGTCTTCGCGACGGGTTTCATCTCGTCGTGCCTCAGCCCCGCGATCCAGACCCGGCTCATGGACGTCGCGGAGGACAACCAGTCCATCGCGGCCGCCCTCAACCACTCGGCCCTCAACATGGGCAACAGCCTCGGGGCCTTCCTCGGCGGAACCGTGATCGCGATCGGGTGGGGCTTCACCGCCCCCGCGTGGGTCGGCGTCGCGCTCGCCCTCTCCGGGCTCGTGCTCGCCGTCGTGAGCTTCGCGGTCGACGCACGGCGCCGGGTCGCCGTCCCGGCCTGAGCCACGGCCTGCCGGATTGAGCCCCGGCATCCTCCGATCCTCCCGGCGGGCGGAGGAGAACACACCGGCGGAGGACGGAGCCCGGCATCCTCCGCTCCTCTCGGCGGGCGGAGGAGAACACACCGGCGGAGGACGGAGTCGCTGCATCCGTCCTCCCTGCGCCGGATGCCCTCCCCTCGTCGGCCGCCGCGCCGCCCAGGCGGTTCGGGATGCCGTACCCCGGCGGCTGCCGGACCCCGGCCGGGCCCCACGTAGGCTGAGCGGGTGACAGAGCCGACCCCACCACCGGGCGCTTCACCCGCCGACCGGGCCGTCCGGGCCCTCGCCGACGTCGTCGGCGAGTCGAGGCCGCGAGTGCCCGGCGACGGCACGGATCCCGGCATCCCTGTCGCCGCGACGGTCGTCGTCCTGCGGGACGGGCCGCGCGGGCCCGAGGCTCTCCTGATCGAGCGGCCGGACCGCGGCTCGTTCGCGGGGGCGTGGGTCTTCCCGGGAGGCAAGCTCGACGACGCCGATCGCGCGCCGGGCGGCGAGGAGGAGGATGCCGCGCGCCGCGCCGGCGTGCGCGAGGCGTGGGAGGAGACGGGGCTCGAGCTCGACCCCGGGATTCTCCAGACGATCTCGTGCTGGGATCCGCCGCCGGGCCTTCCGCTGCGGATCCGCACGTGGTTCTTCGCCGTCGAGGCGGACGCCGCCGAGCTCGTGCTGTCCCCGGGCGAAGCCGTCGCGGCGGAGTGGGTGCGGCCCGAGGACCTCCTCGCGCGGCACGCGCGCGGCGAGGTCACGCTCTACCCGCCTACGTGGGTCACGCTCCACTCCATCGCGGGCCAGCCGGACGTCGAGACGGTGCTCGGGATGCTGCGCCTCGCCGGATTCCGCCGCTTCGAGACGGTCGCCCGCCGTGGCGCCTCGGGGCCCCTCCTGCTGTGGCAGGAGGACGCCGAATACGAGGCGGAGGTCGGGGACGAGGCCGGGCCCACGCGCCCGGAGGCTCCGGGCGACGCGTCAGTTCTGCCTGGAGGGGGCGTGGGGACCCTCACCGCCGCCGCCCGCCACCGGCTGGAGCTCGGCTCCCTGCCCTGGGTCTATACGCGCAGCGGCTGACTCAGGCGGCCAGCAGGCGGCGCAGATGCGCGCCGACGGCGTGCGTCTCGATGAGGAAGCCGTCGTGGCCGAAGTCGCTCGTGAGCACGACCGCGCGGTCGCCGTCGAGCGTGTTCGGGATGCCGCGCGCGATGCGGTGCTGACCCTCGACGGGGAAGAGCCGGTCGCTGTCGATGCCGAGCACGAGGGTGGTCGCCGTGACGCGCGCCAGGGCGTCCTCGATTCCGCCGCGATCGCGGCCGACGTCGTGCGAGTTCATCGCCTCGACGAGCGTGATGTAGGTGTTGGCGTCGAAGCGACGCGTGAAGCGGTTGCCGTGGAAGTCGAGGTACGACTCGACGGCGAAGCGGCCGCCGTGACCGAGGGGGCTCACGCCCGACTGCCAGGAGCGCTGGAAGCGCTGATTGAGCTCGGTGGGGCTGCGGTAGTTCAGCAGGGCCATGCGCCGGGCGAGGGCGAGTCCCCGGTGGGGTCCGTCGCCCGCGTCGGCGTCGTAGTACTCACCGCCCTGGAACCGCGGGTCGATCGAGATCGCCTCGAGCTGCACGGAGTTGAGGGCGATCTGGTCCGCCGTGTTTACGGGCGGGGCGGACAGGATGCCCACCCGCGAGACGCGCTCGGGCAGTGAGACCGCCCACTCGAGTGCGTGCATACCGCCCATCGAGCCGCCGAGCACGGCGGCCCACGTGTCGATGCCGAGCGCGTCGGCGAGGCGCACCTGCGCTGCGACCTGATCGCGGATCGTCAGGTACGGGAAGCGGGAGGCCCACTCGTAGCCGTCCGGCGCGATGCTCGCGGGCCCGGTCGAGCCCTGGCAGCCGCCGAGCATGTTCGGCGCCACGACGAACCAGTCGTCCGTGTCGATCGGCGAGCCCGGGCCGACGATGTCGCTCCACCATCCGGCGGTGGGATGCCCCGGCCCGGCGGGTCCGCGGACGTGGCTGTCGCCGGTGAGGGCGTGCAGCACGAGCACCGCGTTGTCGCGGGCCGCGTTGAGCTCGCCCCACGTCTCGTAGGCGAGGCGGTAGCCGGGCAGCTCGCGGCCGCCCTCGGTGCGGAACGCTCCGAACGCCGCGAAGTGCCGGTCGCCCACGGGGTCGCCGTCACGCCACGCGCCCGTCGCGGGTGGCCGCCCGAGCAGGAGCCGGGCATCGGCCTCCGTCACGGGTGCCGACGGCACCGTGTCTTCGGAGGTCTGCCAGTCCATCGGTCCATTCTCCCGGGTCGGGATCGGATCGGGCGGTGTATTACACCCCCGCGCGGTCACCGAGGCATGCGATCATGCGGACATGCCGACCGCAGAGCCGTTCATGCCCGCCCATGAGTCGCCGGCGCCCAAGCCCGGCACCGAGCACGACCTCGATCACGACGTCGACGTCCTTCTCGAGGACGCCAGTGCCGACGCCCCGGACGGGGCCGTGCTCGACCCCGAGGCGCCCGCGCCGCCGTTCCGCGCGCCCGTCCCGGGCGAGCACCTCTCGCGCGAGGATCTGCTCGAGGACCTCGGCGGGGCCGACGACGTGGAGGACCACGCCGAAGGCTGACGCGCGGTGGGCGCACAGCATCCGCTTTCGCACACGACCCCCGGATGCTGCGCCGCAATGTCGCAGATAACCGCAATGTCGCAGGGATCGGGCTCGGATTGTGTGACGTTGTGGCGATCTGCGGCGCTGTGGCGCGGGCAGGCACGCGGGCCCGTCACGCGCGCGATCCCGGATGCTGCGCCGCAATGTCGCAGATAACCGCAATGTCGCAGGAATCGGGCTCGGATTGTGTGACGTTGTGGCGATCTGCGGCGCTGTGGCGCGGGCAGGCACGCGGGCCCGTCACGCGCGCGATCCCGGATGCTGCGCC
>NZ_JBEYBL010000006.1:0-127114 GCF_040632175.1 Microbacterium sp. NPDC019599 | reverse complement strand
CCGCAATGTCGCAGATAACCACGATGTCGCAGGGATCGGGCTCGGATTGTGTGACGTTGTGGCGATCCGTGACGCTGTGGCGCGGGCAGGCACGCGGGCCCGTCACGCGCGCGACTCCGGATGCTGCGCCGCAATGTCGCTGATAACCGCAATGTCGCAAGAATCGGGCTCGGATTGTGTGACGGTGTGGCGATCTGCGGCGCTGTGGCGCGGGCAGGCACGCGGGCCCGTCACGCGCGCGACCCCGGATGCTGCGCCGCAATGTCGCAGATAACCACGATGTCGCAGAGATCGGGCTCGGATTGTGTGACGTTGTGGCGATCTGCGACGCTGTGGCGCGGCCTCGAGCCGGCGAGACGACGGATGCCCCGACCCATGTGGGCCGAGGCATCCGTCGACGAGCTCAAAAGCGGGAGGTCAGGCGCGAGCCGCCTCCGAGACGCGACGCGCGGCCGCGAGTGCCTGCTCGAGGTCGGCCTTGAGGTCGTCGATGTTCTCGAGACCGACCGACAGGCGCACGAGGCCGGGCGTGACACCGGTCGTGAGCTGCTGCTCGGGCGTGAGCTGCGAGTGCGTCGTCGAGGCGGGGTGGATGACGAGCGAGCGCACGTCGCCGATGTTTGCGAGGTGGCTGAACAGCGTCAGGCTGTTGACGAACTCGCGGCCGGCCTCGACGCCGCCCTTGAGCTCGAACGACAGGACGGCGCCGACGCCCTTGGGGGCGTAGGTGTTGGCGGCGGCGTACCAGGGCGAGGTGGGCAGGCCCGAGTAGTTCACGGACGCGACGTCCGAGTGGTTCTCGAGCCACTCGGCGATCTCCTGTGCGTTGGACACGTGGCGCTCGATGCGCAGCGAGAGCGTCTCGAGGCCCTGGATGAGCAGCCACGCGCTCTGCGGCGAGATGGCCGCGCCGAGGTCGCGCAGCAACTGGACGCGCGCCTTGATGATGTAGGCGAGGCCGTCGCCCACCGCGGCCGTGTACGAGGCACCGTGGTACGAGGGGTCGGGCACCGTGAGCCCCGGGAACTTGTCGACCTTCTCGGACCACTTGAAGGTGCCGCCGTCGACGATCACGCCGCCGATGACCGTGCCGTGGCCGCCGAGGAACTTCGTCGCCGAGTGGATCACGATGTCGGCGCCGTGCTCGAAGGGGCGGATGAGGTAGGGCGTCGCGATCGTGTTGTCGACGATGAGCGGGACCCCCGCAGCGTGGGCGATCTCGGCCACCGTGGCGATGTCGAGGACGTTGATCTTCGGGTTGCCGATGGTCTCGGCGAAGAAGAGCTTCGTGTTGGGCCGGACGGCTGCGCGCCACTCTTCGGGGTCGTCCTGGTTCTCGACGAACGTGACCTCGATGCCGAGCTTGGCGAGCGTGTACTTGAAGAGGTTGTAGGTGCCGCCGTAGATCGAGCTCGACGAGACGATGTGGTCGCCGGCCTCGGCGATGTTGAGCACGGCGAACGTCTCGGCGGCCTGGCCCGACGCGACGAGGAGGGCGCCCGTGCCTCCCTCGAGAGCCGCGAGACGCTGCTCGACGACTTCCTGCGTCGGGTTCATGATGCGCGTGTAGATGTTGCCGAACTCCGCGAGGGCGAAGAGGTTCGCGGCGTGGTCGGTGTTGTCGAACACGTACGACGTCGTCTGGTAGATCGGGGTGGCGCGAGCCTTCGTGACCGGGTCGGGCTGGGCACCCGAGTGGATCTGCTTGGTCTCGAAACGCCAGTTCTCGGATGCGGACATGACTGCTCCTGCAGGGTTCGTGGCGGCGCGCGGCGGGTTGCGCGGCCTCGTCCGAGAGTAGGGTGCCCTACTTCCGTCGACAACGAGCGGGAAATGTTACGTAACCGACCGTGGCGCCGCCGCGGGCTAGCGTGGAGGCATGACACGACGTGCAGTGGTGACGGGTGCGAGCTCGGGGATCGGCGAGGCTGCGGCGAGGGCCCTGCGCTCGACGGGATGGGATGTCGTGGCCGTCGCGCGACGCGCGGACCGGCTCCAGGCGCTCGAGGCCGAGACGGGCGCCGTGGCGTTTGCGGCCGACCTCACGCAGCAGGCCGACGTCGATGCGCTGGCCGAGTGGCTCGCCCAGACGGGCGGAGTCCATGCGCTCGTGCAGGTCGCCGGCGGCGCGCGCGGGACCGACCGCGTCGAGGACGGCGACATCGCGGACTGGCAGTGGATGTTCGACGTCAACGTGCTGAGCGCGCAGCGGCTCATCGCAGCGCTGCTCCCGCTGCTGCGCCGGGCCGCGGCATCCGACGGGCACGCCGACACGCTCTTCGTCACCTCGACGGCGGCGCAGACGGCCTACCCCGGCGGAGGCGGCTACAACGCCGCGAAGGCCGCGGAGTCGATGCTCGCGCACGCTCTGCGCCTCGAGCTCAACGGCGAGCCCATCCGCGTCGTCGAGGTCGCGCCCGGGATGGTGCACACGCCGGAGTTCACGCTCAACCGCCTCGGCGGCGACCGCATCGCGGCGGAGAAGGTGTACCAGGACGTCGAGGCGCCGCTGACAGCCGGGGATGTCGCGGACGTCATCGCCTATGCGCTCAACGCGCCGGGGCACGTCAACCTCGACCTGATCACGATGCGCCCCGTCGCGCAGTCCGCGCAGCACCTCCTCGCCCGCGGGCCCCTGCGCCCGCGCGGCCTCGACTGACCGGATGGCTCGCTTCGTCTCCGTCGAACGCGTGGTTTCGCCGCATCCCGCGCCGCATTCGACGGAGACGAACTGCAGCCGAGCCGTACGCTGGAGGGCGTGACTGATGCGGCCATCGAGCGCGAGCAGCTGACCTGGGACGGCTTCGGTGAGGCCTCCCGCGACCTTGCCAGGGCGATCCTCGCGGACGCCTTCGTGCCGGACGTCGTCGTGGCGATCGCGCGCGGCGGCCTGCTGCCCGCGGGAGCCATCGCGTACGGCCTCGGGATCAAGAACTGCGGCGCGATCAACGTCGAGTTCTACACGGGCATCGGCACGGTGCTCGATGCGCCGGAGGTGCTCCCTCCCGAGCTCGACATGACCTATCTCGACGGGCGCCGCGTGCTCCTCGTGGACGACGTCGCCGACAGCGGACGCACGCTCGACCTCGCCGTCAAGCTCCTCGTCGAGCGCGGCGCCGACGTCCGCTCCGCGACGATCTACACGAAGCCCACCACGATCATCGACCCCGACTATTCGTGGAAGGCCACGTCCCTGTGGATCGACTTCCCCTGGTCGTTCAAGGGGTCCGTCCTCGAGGAGGACGCCACCGCGGCCGAGCGCTCGGCCTGATCCGATGGCGATGACGCTTCCCGAGCTCGCGTCCGCCGGGTTCATCGACCCGGGCTGGGCGGACGCGCTCGACCCCGTCGGCGCCGACATCGCAGCGCTCGGCGAGCGACTGCGCGGCGAGGTCGCCGCCGGCCGGCGCTACCTCCCCGCCGGCGACCGCGTCCTGAGGGCCTTCCAGCGGCCGCTCTCCGACGTCAAGGTGCTGATCGTCGGACAGGACCCCTACCCCACACCCGGGCATCCCATCGGGCTTTCGTTCGCGGTCGACCGCGGCGTCCGGCCCCTCCCGCGGAGCCTGTCGAACATCTACCAGGAGCTCAGCGCGGATCTCGGCATCCCGCCCGCCGCGCACGGGGATCTGTCGGGCTGGAGCGATCAGGGCGTCATGCTGCTCAACAGGGTGCTGACCGTCGCCCCGGGCGCACCCGCGTCGCACCGCGGGTGGGGCTGGGAGAAGGTCACCGAGCACGCGATCCGCACCCTCGCTGCCCGCGACAAGCCGCTCGTCGCGATCCTGTGGGGGAGGGATGCCGCGAACCTGCGGCCGCTCCTCGGTGAGACGCCCATCATCGAGTCGCCGCACCCGTCACCGCTGTCGGCCAGCCGGGGTTTCTTCGGGTCGCGGCCCTTCTCGCGGGCCAACGACCTCCTCGCACGCCAGGCGGCGGCCCCGGTCGACTGGATGCTGCCCGCGTAGGCTTGTCGGCATGCTGGAGGAGGAGTACGAGAAGACGCGGCGGAGCCTTCCGCTGCATCTGCGCAGGCCCGCTGCGCCGGAGCGGCCCTTCACGTACGCGATCCGGACGGTGGAGGACCGCGACCTCCCCGACATCCGCGAGATCTACAACCACTACGTCACCAACTCGGTCGTGACGTTCGACGAGAAGAAGTGGTCGATCCAGCAGTGGCGCGAGAAGCTCGCCCACCTGCGCAAGCTCAACATGCCCTTCCTCGTCGCCGAGTCGCCGACGGGGCAGATCCTCGGATATGCCCTCGTGCAGCCGATGTCGACGAAGAGCGCCTACCGGTACTCGGTCGAGAACTCGATCTACCTGGGGCAGGCGGCCGCGGGCAAGGGCCTCGGGCGTGCGCTCCTGGAAGCCCTCATCACGGCGTGCGAGCAGGCCGGGATCCGCGAGATGGTGGCCGTCATCAGCGACAAGGGGGCCGAGGCATCCGTCGCCCTGCACGAGAAGCTCGGCTTCGTCGAGGTCGGGCGCATGGGCCGGGTCGGCTTCAAGTTCGGCCGGTGGCTCGGGACGATCTACCTGCAGAAGCACCTCAAGCCGGTGAAGAAGAAGAGCTTCTTCGGGCGCTGACCGGGCGTGACGTCAGGGTGCTCGGCGCCGGTCGGATGGGAACAGCCTTCTTCGGGCGCTGACCGAGCGTGACGCCGGGCTGCTCGGTGCCGGTCGAATTGGATCGGCGCCGGTCGAATGGGAACAGCCTTCTTCGGGCGCTGACCGATCCTGACGTCAGGACGCGCCCCCGGACGCCCAGTCGCGGACGGCGTCGACGAGTTCGCGCCACGGGCCCTGGACGGCCCGGTCGGGAAGCTCGGCCTCGCGGTCGTCGTCGGGTCCGCACCGCGCCCGGATGCTCCACTGGAACCGGTCGGCGCCCTGCGGATCCAGGTCGAGCGTCTCGTCCCACGGACATCGCCCGATGAGCGCGATCCACGTGGATGCCTCGTCTTCGCGCGGCTCGGCCGTCCAGACGCGCGTCAGGCCCGCGAACCCGCCCGTGCGGGTCACGGCCACCACGAGTGCGGGGCTCTCGGTGGGTCCGTCAGGCTCGGGGCTGCGCGTCTGGTCCATCCTCGATGACGCCCACGTCGATCCAGCCGGCGCGGACTGCGGCCACCTCCTCCGACTCCACACCGTACTCCGCCTCGGCGGCCTGCACGGTGGCGGCGGCGAACCGGGTGAAGTTGGTCGTGCGCGACAGCTTCCCCGAGGTCAGTGTCCGGTACCAGATGAGCCCGGCGCGCTCCCACGCGTTCCCGCCGAGCGTCAGCGCCGTGACGGCGAAGGCCCGGTTCGGGATGCCGGAGTTGATGTGCACTCCGCCGTTGTCGCTCTGCGTCCTGACGTAGTCGCGCATGTGGGCCGGCTGCGGGTCCTTGCCGAGGACGTCGTCGTCGTACGCCGTGCCCGGCTCCTTCATGGAGCGCAGCGCCTCGCCTTGCACGGCATCGGTGAAGATGCCCGCGCCGATGAGCCAGGACGCCTCCTCCGCCGTGTGGCCGAGCGAGTGCTGCTCCGTGAGGGCCCCGAACACGTCCGAGAGCGACTCGTTGAGGGCCCCGGACTGGTTCTGGTACTCCAGGCCGCCGGACGCCTCCGTGACGCCGTGCGCGAGCTCGTGCGCGATCACCGTGAGCGAGCCGGTGAAGCCCGTGAAGATCTCGCCGTCGCCGTCGCCGAACACCATCTGCTCGCCGTTCCAGAACGCGTTGTCGTAGTCCTGACCGAAGTGCACGGTGGCCAGCAGCGCGCCGCCCTGGTCGTCGATCCCGGTGCGGCCGTAGGCGTCCCAGAAGAAGTCGAACGTCGCGCCGAGCCCGTCGTAGGCCTCGTCGACGGCGGTGTCGCCCGTCGCCGGGTCGTCCTCGCCGCGGACCCGCACGCCCGGCAGGACCTCGCGGTTCTGCGCGTCGTAGATCGTGCGGTCCGGCGCGGGCGCCGACTCTGCCACGAGCGAGCCGGCCTCGTCGATCGACAGGCGCAGGCGCGAGCGCTCGGGCCGGTACTCGCGCTGGGCGGCGAGTGTGGCCTGTGCCGCCGCCGCGGCATGCGCCAGGTGCGGCTCGCGGGCTGCGGCGATGCGGGCGAGCAGGTACGGCGGAACGATCGCGTGCCTCATGCTCCGAGGCTATCGGCGCCCCGCGACATCCCTTCGCCCCACGCCACTCGGCCGAGGGACGCGCCGTCGAGTCGCCGAGACACGCGCGCGGACAGCATCCCGCGGCCGCGTGTCCTGGCGACTCGATGGGATCGCAGAGGGATCAGGATGCCGCGGCGCCGGGGTCGATGACGGGGATCGAGGCGAGCAGCCGACGCGTGTAGGCGACCTGCGGCTCGAGCAGCACCTTCTCGGTCGGGCCCTCCTCGACGATGCGGCCGTCCTTCATCACGACGACCTCGTCGCAGAGGTTCTGCACGACCCCGATGTCGTGCGAAACGAGCACGAGGGTGAGCCCGTCGCGGCGCCGCAGCTCGGCGAGCAGCTCGAGGATCTGCGCGCGCACCGTGACGTCCAGCGCCGACATCGGCTCGTCTCCGACGAGCAGCCGCGGGCGGTGGACGACGGCGCGCGCGATCGCGATGCGCTGGCGCTGACCGCCGGAGAACTCGTGCGGGAACCGGTCGGCCATGTCGGGCTCGAGCCCGACGTCGACGAGCACCTCGCGGACGCGGTCGCGGCGTCCCTCCGCGCCGGGCTCGCCGTCGCCGCCGAGCCCGAGCGCCCACAGCGGCTCGGCCACGATCCGCCCCACGCTCATGCGCGGATCCAGCGACGCGTAGGGATCCTGGAAGACCATGCCGGTGTCGCGGCGCAGCCAGTGCAGCGCCCGCGCGCCGGCCGAGGCATCCACTTCGCGCCCCGCGAATTCGATCGTTCCGGCCGTCGGGGTGTCCAGCGCCATGAGCAGCCGGACGAGGGTCGACTTGCCCGAACCGGACTCGCCGATGATGCCGACCGCCGAGCCGGCACGCACGTCGAGGTCGGCATCCTCCAGCGCCGTCATCGTCCGGGCGCGCTCGAACAGCGTGGCCTTGGGGATGGGATGCTGTCGCGTCAGGCCCCGCGCGCGCAGCAGCACGGGCGCCGTCACGAGAGGCCCCCGGGCCGCCACAGTGTCGCCGTCGCGTCGCGCAGGAGCTCCTGCGTGACGGCGGAGGCGGGCGCCGTCAGCAGCGTCGCGACGGAGGCGTCCTCGACGACGCGGCCGTGCTCGAGGACGATCCCGTGCGTCGCGATGCGCGAGAGCACCGCGAGGTCGTGCGTGATGAAGACGAGCGACATCCCGTCGTCCTCGACGAGTGAGAGGAGGAGGTCGAGGATCTCGGCCTGGATCGTGACGTCGAGCGCCGTCGTTGGTTCGTCGGCGATCAGCAGGCGGGGCCGGCACGCGAGCGCCGTCGCGATCGCGACGCGCTGCCGCTGCCCGCCGGACAGCTGGTGCGGATAGCGCGAGACGATGCGCTCGGGGTCGGGGAGTGCCACACGGCGCGCCTCCTCCACGGCGCGCGCCTTGGCCTCCGCCCGGGTCACGCGCTGGTGGATCCGCACGGACTCGGCGATCTGCCGGCCCACCGTGCGGATCGGGTTGAGCGCCGTACGCGGCTCCTGGAAGACGATGCCGATGTCGTCGCCGCGCAGGCCCGCGAGCTCGCGATCGGGCAGACCGAGGAGCTCCCGGCCGTTCCAGCGGACGGAGCCGGTCGCGACGGCGCCGTCGGGGAGGAGCCCGAGGATCGCGAGGGCCGTGAGGGACTTGCCCGAGCCGGACTCTCCGATGAGGCCGACGCGCGCCCCGTCGGGGACGTCGAACGAGACGCCGTCGACGACGCGACGGTCGCCGATGTCGATCGTGAGGTCCCGCACCTCGAGCGTCATGACACGACCTCCGGCACGTGGGTGCGCGCCGTCCGCGCGGCCCCGCCGCGGCGCGTGAGGGTCGGGTCGGTCGCCTCGCGGATGCCGTCGCCGAGGAGGTTGAGGCCGAGGACCGTGAATGTGATGGCCAGGCCAGGCCACACGACGGACAGCGGGTGGACCGTGATGAACTGCTGCAGCTCGGCCAGGAGCAGGCCCCACGACGGCTCGGTCACGGGAGCGCCGAAGCCTAGGTACGACAGGCCCGCCTCGGCGAGGACGGCGACGGCCATGCTCCAGGACAGCTGCACGATGAAGACCGGCGCGACGTTCGGAAGCAGGTGCCGCACGAGGTTCTGGCTCGGCGTGAGGCCCGCCATGCGTCCCGCGAGCACGAACTCGCTGTGCAGCACGCGCCGCAGCTCGGGCCTCGTGACGCGGGCGATGCTGACGCCGAAGCCGATGCCGACCGACCAGATGACGACCCAGAGCGACCCGCCCCAGACGGCCGAGATCATCATGGCGATGATGAGGACGGGGAACGCGATGAGGATGTCGACGAACACCGCGACGGATTCGCGCACCCACCGCGCGGTGAGGGCGCCGAGCGCCGCGAGCGCGATGCCGACGACCGACGCGACGAGCCCGGCGCCGACGGCGACGAGGACCGTCGTGCGCGCGCCCGCCATGAGCAGGCTCAGGATGTCGCGGCCCGACGCGTCCGTGCCGAGCACGTGAGGCCAGCTCGGCGGGGCCCAGCGATTGGAGATGTCCACCTGCTGCGGGTCGAACGGCGTCCAGAAGAGCGACACGAGCGCCGTCGCGAGGACGACCGCGACCACGATGAGGCCGAAACGGCCCGTCGACAGGCTCCACAGCCGGCGCAGCCACGACGACCGCGCCCGCTTGCGGGCATGGCGGCGCTCCTTGCGGCCCGGGGGGACAGCATCCGCGTCCCGAACTCGGCCGCTCAGCGGCGTCGCAGGCGGCGAATTCCGGGACATGCCCGCAGGCTGGGGCATGCGTTGCGGATCCTGGGGCGGGTCGTGCCGATCCGGGAACGTGCCGGAGGAGTCGGGGCCGCTCATGCCGCCTCCCGCTGGCGCGGATCGAGCGAGCGGTGGACGAGATCCACGATGAACCCGACGATCAGGACGAAGCCCGTGAGTGCCAGCAGCTCGCCCTGGACCTTCGGCAGGTCGCGCGCGCCGACGTCGGCGACGAGCATCCGTCCGATCCCGGGGAGCGTGAACAGCTGCTCGATGACGACGGCGCCCACGATGATTCCGGCGACCTGCAGGCCGAGCACCGTCACGACCGAGAGTCCGACGGCGGGCAGGCCGTGCCGGATGAGCGCCGCGTCGCGCGTAAGGCCCTTCGCCGCCGCGGTGCGCACGTAGTCCTGCCCCACGGCCTGCAGCGTCGCGCTGCGGACGAATCGCAGGAGCATGGCGCCCTCGACGATGCCGATCGTGAGGGCCGGGAGGACGAGGGCGCGCACGGCGGCGGCGGGGTCGGACCAGCCGCTGCGCGGGAAGCCCTGCGCGGGGAGCCAGCCGAGCCAGACGGCGAAGACGACGACGAGCATCATGCCGGCCCACACGACCGGCACCGCCGCGACGGCCTGCGCTCCGACGCTGAGCGACGTCCCCGAGGCGCGCCCCCGCCGCATGGCGGACAGGACGCCGAGGGGGAGGCTGAAGACGAGCGCGATCGTGAGCGCGAAGATCCCGAGCGGGACCGTCACCTGCGCCTTCTCGACCAGCTCCTCCGTGACGCTCGTCCCCGTCAGCAGCGACGTCCCGAGGTCACCGCGCAGCACTCCGCCGATCCAGTCGACGTACTGCGCGACGAGCGGCTCGTCCAGCCCGAGCTCTTCCCGGATCGCGGCGACCTGCTCGGGGGTGCTGTTCGTGCCGGCGATGAGCTGCGCGACGTCACCGGGGAGGACGCGCAGCGTCAGGAAGATGAGCACGCTGGCGACGAAGAGCCCGAGCAGGAGCAGGGCCAGCCTCGTCAGCGTGTATCGGATCACCCGTTGCTCTTGGCCAACTGCGACACGTCGAGGCGCTCGTTCACGTTGATCGAGGGCATACCCGTGATGTTAGTGCCGACCGCCACGACCGACGCCCCGTTGAAGAGCCAGTCCCCGGCCGCGTCCTCCGACACGATGCGCGCGGCCTGCGCGAGCAGGTCTGCCGCTTCGGCCTCGTCGGTCGCGGCGATCGACTGGGCGTACAGGTCCTGGACCTCGGGGTTGTCGTAGGTGAAGTAGTAGTCCGGGTTGGCCCAGTTCTCGAAGTCGTGCGCCTCGGTGTGCAGCACGAAGCTCAGGTCGTAGTCCTGGTTGATGTAGACGTCGTTGAGCCACGTCGAGAAGTCGACGGAGTCGACCTCGAGCGTGATGCCGACCTCGTTGAGGTCCGACACGAGGATCTGCGCGATCGTCGTCTGGTAGAAGTTCGGGATCGTGAGGGTCAGCGTGAGATCCTCGGCGTCCGCCTCGGCGAGAAGCGCCTTGGCCGCCTCGGGGTCGTAGGGCGCGACATCCGAGAGGTCCTCGTAGCCGGGGTCGAGCTCGGGGATCGGGCCGTAGAGCGTCTCGCCCGACGCGGCGGCCTCGACGAACGCGTCGTGGTCGATCGCCTGGCGGATCGCCTGGCGCACGCGCTGGTCGGCCAGCGGCCCGGACTTCTGGTTGAACGCGAGCGTGCCCTTGTCGGTGGACTGACCCAGGGCGAGCTCGTACGCGCCGTCCGCCTCGATCTGGTCCTTCAGGTTGGCGTCGAACCCGGTCACGACGTCGACCTCGCCCGCGAGCGCCGCATTGAGAGCCGCCTGGTTGTCGGGGATGTAGTCGAACACGACTTCGGCGACCTGGGCCTTGTCGCCCCAGTACTCGTCATTGCGGACGAAGGTGATGCTGTCGCCCTGGCGCCAGTCATCCAGGATGAACGGACCCGTGCCGTTCGCGGCCGTCTGGTAGTCGACGTCGTCGTCCTCCTTCAGGACGAGCCCCGCGCGTCCCGTGAGGTTCCACAGGAGCGTCGAGTCCGGCTCGGACAGTTCGAGCGTGATCGTCTGGCCGTCCGCCTCGATCTTCTCGACGCTCGCCAGACGCGCCGAGTCGCGCCACTCCGGCGTGTCCCTGCGGGTCGTGAGCGACCACACGACGTCCTCGGGCGTCAGCTCCTGCCCGTCGTGGAACGTCACGCCCTCGCGGAGCGTGAACTCATACGTCAGGCCGTCCTCCGAGACCGTCCAATCGGTCGCGAGCGACGGCACGATCTCCTGCTCGGGCGTGCGCGCTACGAGCCCCTGATAGATGTTGTCGACCAGGATCTGGTCCAGCGCGGCCCCGGCCGTCTGGCGGATGTCGAGGTTGCCGGGTTCCAGCACGAGCCGGATGACCGCCGAGGCGTCCGGATCGGCTGCCGCGGTCGTCGTCGGCGACTCGGCGTCTCCCCCTGTGCACGCTGTGAGCAGGAGGGCTCCGGCAGCCAGGAGCGCGGAGGCGGCGAGGGCGGTGCGGCGAAGCATGGCCGTCCTTTCGGGTGGACATCCGGTGAAGGGGGAGGTGCGCCTCGGGGGCTGAGCCCGGGGGCGTTCTCGTGCGGTATCTCAGCCTAGGCAACCCGCGAGGGGCTGTTCGGCGGCGCTACGCACAACGCAACAGAAGCGTTAACCCTTCCCTGCGAGCTCCCGGACGAGTTCTCCGAGCGCCACGGGGAGCTCTTCCTGCACGTTGTGACCCGACGGCACATCGACGACGGATGCTGTCGGCACGCGGTCGCGAAAGGCCTCGGCATCCGCTTCCGTCACATAGCCGCGCGTCCCGCGGACGAGCGTCAGCGGGACGCGCACGCCGGCGAGATCGGTCCAGCCGCTCTCGGACAGGACGGAGCGCAGGGCGTCCTGCTGCGATGCGGCCGCCGCGGCGAGCTCGGGCGAGGCGGCCATCGCGTTCGCGAGATGCGCGAAGTGGTGCTTCCACTCGACGCGGCCGTCGAGGCGGATGCGCGAGTTGTGGAAGACGCCGCGCGCCGCCGCCGTCGGGGATCCGCCGAGCCCGAACGCGAGGGCCCGCTCGACGAGCTCGTCGCGCGAACCCCAGTCCGTCGGCCCCGCGAAGAACTCGCGCAGCTGGGAGGGCCCGCCGTTCGGGTCGATCCCGGGGGTGATGTCGACGACGACGACCTCACGGACGAGGTCGGGACGGGATGCTGCGACCGCCGCCGCCGTCAGCCCGCCGAGCGACTGCCCGACGAGCACCTGCGGCCGGTCCGTCCACGCCTCGATCCCCGCGACGATGTCCGGCGCGAGCATGCCGCCCGTGTAAGCGGAGTCCTCGCGCCACGACGAGTCGCCGTGGCCGGGCAGATCGATCGCGAGCGCGGGCAGGCCCAGGGCCAGGATCGTCGTGTCCCACGTGTGGGCGTTGAGCCCTGCGCCGTGGAGGAACGTGACCTCGGGTGACGCGGAGCCGCCGCCCTCGGTTCCCGAGCCTGTCGACGGGCGATAGAGCAGAGAGCTCAGGACGCGCCCGTCCGGCAGCGCCAGGGTGAGGCGCTCGCCGTGGGGGACGGGGCCGTCGATGCCTGCATCCGCGGCCTGGTCGGGGAGGAACGAGAACTCGTCTGCGGGGTCGCTCACTGGGCCATTCTGCCCCGACTCGCGGGGCACCCGGCATCCTGCCCGTCATAGGGTGAAAGGCATGAGCGAAGAACGCCGCGTCCACCTCTCCCGCTCGGCGCCCGACGCATACACGACGCTCGACGCGTTCTCCAAGACCGTGGGACGGATCGCGCGCGAGGCGGGGATCGACGACCGGTTCAAGGAGCTCGTGCAGATCCACGCGTCCCAGCTCAACGGCTGCGCGTTCTGCGTGCGCGTCCACGTCGACCGCGCCGTCAAGGCGGGGCTGGACGCCGACCTCATCGCGCAGCTGCCGACGTGGCGCGAGTCCGGCGTGTTCACGGAGCGCGAGAAGGCCGGTCTCGAGCTTGCGGAGGCCTTCACGTTCATCCACGACGGGGGAGTGCCCGACGAGGTGTACGACCACGTCGGCGGGGTCCTCAGCGAGGACGAGTACGTCGCACTGAGCTGGCTCCTCGTCTCGATCAACGCGTTCAACCGGGTCGCGATCGCGGGACGCTACCCGGTGCCGCCGCGCCTGCACGCGCACGCGCCGGCATGAGCGACGAGCTCGTCCCGGGCGCCGTCAATCTGCGGGACGTCGGGGGCCTCCCGGCCGGCGCGGGCCGGACGCGGTCGGGCGTCCTCTACCGCTCGGGCAACCTCGCGCGGCTCGACGACGACGGCATCGCGGCGCTCGGCCGGCTGGGCCTGCGCCGCATCATCGACCTGCGCGCCGACGACGAGGTCTCGTACGCCCCGAGCCGGCTGGGCGATCTCGTCGTGACGACGCAGCGGGCGCCCCTGTTCCTCGGTTCCGTCGAGTCCTTCTTCTCCGACGACGTCCCGCTCGACGAGATGTACCGCCGGCTGGTCGATGACTCGGCGGATCGCGTCATCGACGTCGTGCGCGGCATCCTGGCGGACCAGCCCGTGCTCATCCACTGCACCGTCGGCAAGGATCGGACGGGGGTGACGGTCGCGCTCGCGCTCGCGGCGGCGGGTGTCGACGAGGACGCCGTCGTCGCCGACTACGCCCGGACGGAGGGCCTGCTGCCGGCCTGGCGCAACGCGCACGTCGTGGCGCGGCTCCGGGCGATGCACCCGGAGGCCGTCCACCTCGAGGATCTCGCGACCCGATCGCCCGCGCCCGTCATGGCGGCCCTGCTCGCCCGCCTCGACGAGCAGTACGGCTCGGTGGCGGCCTACCTGCGGGCGCACGGGCTCTCGGACGACGAGCTCGCGGAGCTGCGCACAGTCCTCATCGTCGACGAGTGACGCTGTGTGACGTTCAGCTCATACCGAGGTTAGGCAAGCCTATCCTCGCGGTATACTGACTTCGAGATGACCGTCACCAACCTCACCGAGCACAACGCCGCCGCGTGCCGCGCGTCGCGTCACACGCGCGTGCAGCACCTCATCACGGCCGACGAGACGTCGCTGCTCGAGCTGGAGACACTGCTGGCGACTCTCCCGATCTGCTCGACGGGTCGCGTCTTCATCGAGATCCCGGATGCCTCGTGGCAGGCCGAGATCTCGGCTCCCGCCCGGATGGTCGTGACGTGGCTGGACCGCTCCCGCCGGACGGGCGATCCGGGTACGGGCCGCGCGTGCGCCTCCGGTCAGGCGCTCTCGCGCGCCGTCACGGCGTGGGCCGACGAGATGCTCTGCGGCGACGACGACCACACGCGCATCCACCTCCTGGGCGGCTACCTCGGCACGGCCGACATCGTCGACCACCTCACCGAGAATCTCGGCATCCGTCCCGGTGAGATCAGCGCCCCCGAGCAGTACGGCCTGACGACCGCCCGCTGAGCCGCGTCACTGCACGCTCCGACCAGCAGCCGGGTCACGCCTCCGCGCGCCCGCCCAGACGGTTCGTCTCCGTCGAATGCGCCGCTCAGCGCCCTGAAAGGCGCGTTCCACGGAGACGAACGCCCCATGGTGCGATGGTCTCACGGGGACGAGCCAGGGCGGGGGCCGCGGTTCACGCGGCGCCGCGGCACGTAGTTGCCGTCCTCGAGGCCCGCCTCGATCTCGAACCTGTTGCGCAGAGGATCCCGGCCTGCGAGCAGATACAGCAGCGGCATGAGCATGCCGTAGCGGCGCCACTGCCGGCTGTGCACCCCCTCGTGCGCGATAAGCCGCTCGCCGACGGCGCCGTCGCCCGTCAGGAAGCATCCGCCGACGCAGACCCCGCCACGGGCGAACGTCCAGGACGGCATGCCGCGGAAGATCCAGAGGCCGTCGCGCTTCTCGACCCGCCCCGTGCTCCACAGACCGCCCCAGAGGAAGCCCACCGCGGTCCCGTACGCGTAGCCGAGGCGGCTTATGGGGGAGTCCAGGAGGAACCCGGGGATGAACCGGTCGAACCGGCGCCCCGCCTCGAGGGCGCGCTCCGCGCGCTGCTCCCATCCGGGCGGAGGCGTGGGGACGGGGCTCACGCGAGCGAGCCCACGATGCGCAGGATGGCGCCCAGATCGTCGCCGGCCGCGGAAGGGGAGCTCGGCGCGAAGCCCGCGATCGTCGCCCCGGCCAGCGGAGCGACGCCGCGCACGGCGCCGATCGCCGCGACGAGCTCGGCGACCGTCAGGCCGAACGGCGTCGGAGAGGTCACTCCCGTGAGCGCGGACGGGTCGAGCACGTCCAGGTCGACGTGGATGTACACCGCGGTGGCCTCCGTCGCCTCCACGGCCTCGACGAGGCGACCGGGGTCGGAGAGCTCGGAGATGTCGATGGCCGTGATGCCGGTCTCCGCGACCCGTGCCTCCTCCTCGGCGTCGTAGTCGCGGGCGCCGGCGAGCACGATGCGCTCGCCGGGGATGAGGCCCTTCGCGTGGGACAGCCCGTCGGGTCCGTCGCCGAGCACGGCGCTCAGGGCCATCCCGCCGAAGGCCCCCGAGTGCGTCGTCTCGATCGTGTGCAGGTCGGGGTGCGCGTCGAACCAGACGACGGCGAGTCGATCGTGATCCTCGGCGGCCACGCCGATCGGCGCCACGCCGACGCCGCAGTCGCCGCCCACGACGATGACGGGCGCGTCCATGCCCGACAGCAGCCCGACGACGGCGTCGCTCGTGCGGATGAGGGAGCTGTATCGGAGCACACCGCTCTCCAGTGCCTCGCCCGCCTCGAGGGGGACGTCGACGGTCGTGCAGGCGTTGCGCGGCAGATCGCCCGCGATCGCCAGTGCGCCGTCGATGAGCTGCATCGCCCGCGCCGAGGGCGAGCCCTGCCATTGGGGGACGATCACGAATCGCGCCATGAGCCCATCATTCCGCAGGGGAAGGGGAGCGGCATCCATCCGGCGCCGACGAAGAGGCGCCGCGGCCCGAAGGTCGCGGCGCCTCCTCGATGCGAGCGGACTACGGCGTGTAGGGCGCGCTCGGTGCGTCGATGGCGGCCTGCGCGGGCTGGCCTCCGGACTTCAGCGCCGCGAGGCGCGCCTCGACCTCGGTCAGCTCGCCCACGTCCTCGAGCGCGTTGAACTGGGCATCCAGGCTCGACGCCGCGAGCTCCTGCTTGCCCTGTGCGAGGGCCTCCTGCCGGCGGATCTTGTCCTCGAACCGGCCGAGCTCGCTCGTCGGGTCCAGGACGTCGATCGACTTGACGGCGTCGGCGACCTTGTTCTGGGCCTCGGCGGTCTTGGCGCGCGCGAGCAGCTCGGAGCGCTTGGACTTCAGCTGCTCGAGCTTCTGCTTCATGCCGTTCAGGCCGTCCTTGAGCTTCGCGACGACCTCGGTCTGCGCCGCGATCGTGGGCTCGACGGCCGACGCCTGGTTCTCCTCGCTGATCTGGCGCTGAAGCGCGATCTTGGCGAGGTTGTCGAACTTGTCGGCGTCGGCGGTGTTGCCCTGGCCGCGCAGCTCGTCGGCCTTGCGAGAGGCCGCGAGCGCCTTGTTGCCCCATTCGGCGGCCGCCTGGACGTCCTCCTGGTGGTCGCGCTCGAGCAGGCGCAGGTTGCCGATCGTCTCGGCGATGGCCGCCTCGGCGTCGGCGATGCTGTTCGTGTAGTCGCGCACCAGCTGATCGAGCATCTTCTGGGGGTCCTCAGCGGAGTCCAGAAGCGCGTTGATGTTCGCTCGCACGAGCGTGGAGATGCGGCCGAAGATGGACTGCTTTGCCATCGGGTTTCCTTCCTTTCGAAGAGTCAGAGAGTGGGGGATGCCGCGGGGCGGCGCTGTGGGGACCCTGTCAGAAGCGACCGCCTCCGCGCCGTCCGCGCGTGCCGCCTCCGCCGAAGCTGCCGGGCCGGAAGCCGCCGCCCCCGCCCGCGCCCGGGATGCTCCCGAGGCCGCCGCCGATCGCCCCGCCGAGGGCCCCGCCCAGGCCTCCGCCGGAGGAGCGACCGCCGCTCAGGACGGAGTTGAGCACGATGCCGCCGAGGACGGCGCCCAGCATCCCGCCACCGCCGCCCCCGCCCGAGCCGCCCATTCCGCCGCCGAGTCCGCCTCCGCCGAACGACCCGACGTCGTCCTGCGCGTACTGGATCGCCTGCCCGGCGAGCTGGTCGGCGCGCTGCGCGTACTGCAGGGCGCGCTCGGGGTCGACGCTCGCGAGCTGCTCGGCCTGAACGATCGAGGCGCCTGCCTCTGCGAGCCGCGTGCGCGCCTCCGCGCCGACGGCGCCGCGACGGGCCGTGATGTAGTCCTCCGCCGCCGACACCTGCGCGCGCGCCTGAAGCATGACCTGGCCGAGCAGCTGCTGCGCGCGCTGCGCCTTGGCCGCGGCATCCCGGACACCTGCGATGACCGCGTCGATCTGCTGGTTCGCCGTCTCGAGGGTCTTGAGGGCCGCGATGGGGCGCTTCTGGGTGCCGGTGAGGAAGGCGCGGGTCGCGTCGAGCTGCTGCCGCGTCGCCGTGACGACGGCGGCGACGCGTCCGTCGGAGTCGGGGAGGGCGGATGCCGCGGCGATGTCCTGCTCGAGCTCCGCGGCGATCGCCCCCGCGCGCTGCTCGGCCTCGGAGAGGTCCTTCTCGAGCTTGTCGATCGCCTCCTCGAGCAGCTTCGCCTGGGCGACGGCCTCCTCGGCGGCGCGGATGCCGACGGCCGCCTCGCCGCCTTCGCCGGCGCCGATGGCCGTCTGGGCTGCCTTCAGCTGCGCGTCGGCGAAGTCGATGCGGTCCTGCGCCTGCTCGGGATTGTCGGCGACGGTCGACAGCGCCTCGGGCGCGTACGACTGCGACAGCTCCGCGAGGCGGCGGGCCGAGGCATCCAGGGCGCCCGCGACCGCGGTCCGCTCCTCCTGGACGCGCGCAAGGGCCTCGGGGGCGTTCTGCTCGAGCTTTCGCAGCTCGTCGAACGCCTCCGCCTTGTCGTCGAGCTCCTGGTTGGCGGTCTCGAGCAGCCGGATGATCTGCGTGTTCCAGGCCCGCACCTGCTCCTCGGTGTCGGGCGTCGAGTCGTCGAGCTGCTGCTTGAGCATGAAGGCCTTGTTGAGGTCCTCCTTCGCCTTCGCGAGCACCTGCTCGAACTCGGCGGTCGCGGCATCCCCGAACTGGGCCTTCGCGAAGCCGAGCTCCTGCTCGCTCGTCTTGACGGCGTCGTCCGTCTCGACGAGGGCGGCGGATGCCTGGCGCTGGAGGTCCTCGATGGGCACGGGCGGGGCGGCTGCAGGCCCGCCGGCCTGGCCCGTTCCGACCTGCTTCTTGCGACGACGGCGGATGAGCAGCCAGATGATCGCCCCCGCGACGAGCGCGAGGAGGACGAAGACGAGGATGCCGGCGAATCCGCCGCCTCCCGACCCGCCGCCGTCGTCGTCGCCTCCGGCGCCGCCGCTCAGCGCCGACGTGATGCCGTCGGCGGCCGCGTCGACGGCGCCGAGCCAGTCCTCCGCGGCGAGCCGCGGCTGGATCTGCTGCTGCTCGATCGTCGCGATCTGCTCTTCGCTCAGCGGGCCGGAGGAGTCGGCCGACAGGTAGTACTGGCGCCCCTCGACGGCGACGGCGAGGAGGTACTGGTTCGGCCCGAGCCCGTTGTCCTCTGCCGTCTGGTTCGCCCACTCCTCGGCGGAGGCCGGTTCGGTGAAGTCGTCGACGTAGACGACCCAGAGGTCGGCATCCGTCTCGTCCGACAGCTGCTGCAGCCGCTCCTCTGCGGCTGTCTCGTCGGCGCCGGAGAGCACGTCCGCCTGATCGACGATGTGTCCCGCGCCGAGATCCACCGGCGGGGTCGCGGAGGCCGCGGCTGCTCCGCCGATCAGCAGCAGCGAGAGAGCCGCTGTGAGCGCGAGTGTCCGTCGCGCGCGCATCGCTTCCCCTCCCTCGGGGAGCCGTGGAAGCCGCCCCCTCGCTGAGTCTATTCACGCTTCAGCGGGGTGGGAAAGGGACGCCGGAGGTGCGGGTCGCTGCCCGCCGCACGCGCCGCGCGCGACTACGCTTGCCCCTCCGGGAGGCTGGCATGGACGATCGATACGGGACGGATGTGCTCGCCGCCGGGTGGCGCAAGCAGTTCCAGCGCGAGCTGCCGCGCGTGCCGGCGGAGCGCGATCTCGTCGTCGAGCTCGCCGAGGACGGATTCTGCGGCGCGGTGACGGGCGTGCGCTCCGGCACCGTCGAGCTCGAGGACCGGCACGGCAGGCGTCGAGTCTTCCCGCTCGGCGCGGGATTCCTCGTCGACGGCGAGGACGTCGTGCTCGTGCCGCCTGCCGCCGTCGCCCCTGCGACGCCCGCGCGGACGGCATCCGGCTCGTTCGCCGTCGCGGACTCCCGTGCGCGCGTCGCGCGTCCGAGCCGCATCCTGGTCGAGGGCCGGCACGACGCCGAGCTCGTCGAGAAGGTGTGGGGCGACGATCTGCGCGTCGAGGGCGTCGTCGTGGAGTACCTGCAGGGCATCGACCTCCTCGACGCGGCGCTGGACGAGGAGCCGCCCTCCGCGGATCGCCGCTACGGCGTGCTCGTGGACCACCTCGTACCGGGCTCCAAGGAGTCCCGCATCGCCGACGCGATCGCGCGCGGCCCGCACGGCGCGCACGTCAAGATCGTCGGGCACCCCTACATCGACGTGTGGCAGTGCGTGACCCCGCGCGCCGTCGGGATCGCGGCGTGGCCCGAGGTCCCCCGGGGGGTCGAGTTCAAGGTCGGCGTGTGCCGCGCCCTCGGCTGGCCCGCCCGCGACCAGGCCGACCTCGCGCGCGCATGGCAGCGGATCCTCGGTCGTGTCTCGAGCTACCGCGATCTCGAGCCCTCGTTCCTCGGCCGCGTCGAGGAGCTCATCGACTACGTCACGCTGGATGACTGACCCCGTCCCCTCGCGAGAACGCGCTCGTGTCCTCTCCGGACGGCGTGTCGAGGACATTGGGGCGTTCTCGCGAGGAGACGACAGGCGGGGAGCGGCGCCGGGCATCCGGTTAGCCTGGAGTGGTGTCCGACCCCGACGCCGACAGCCCCGTCGAGCCCCGCTTCCGTGAGCGGCCCGTATCGTTCGTGCGGCGCAGCGGCCGCATGTCCGACGCGCAGGAGCGCGCCTGGACGGAGCTCGCGCCGCGGTTCGTGATCCCCGTGCAGCGGGATGCCGCGGCCACGAGCATCCTGCCGGGTTCGCACGTCGACCCGGCGGCCGTGTGGGGACGTCTGGCGCCGCTCGTCGTCGAGATCGGATCCGGCCAGGGGCACGCGATCGTCCATGCCGCGGCATCCGCGCCGCGACGCGACTTCCTCGCGATCGAGGTGTTCAAGGCGGGCCTGGCCCGCACGATGCTCGACGCCGAGAAGGCGGGGGCGACCAACCTGCGGCTCGTCGAGGCCAACGCACCCGAAGTGCTGCAGCACCTCCTGCCGACGGCATCCGCCGACGAGCTCTGGGTCTTCTTCCCCGACCCGTGGCACAAGAAGAAGCACACGAAGCGCCGGCTCGTGACGCCGGGCTTCGCGGCGCATGCCGCGTCGGCCCTGCGCGACGGCGGCGTGCTGCGCCTCGCGACGGACTGGGAGGACTATGCGCTGCAGATGCGCGACGTGCTCGACGGGGCCGCGGAGTTCGAGCGCGCATTCGAGGGGGAGTGGGCCGAGCGCTTCGACGGCCGCGTCCTGACGGCGTTCGAGCGCAAGGGCGCGCGCGCCGGCCGGGACATCCGCGACCTCGCGTACCGGAGGAAGGCCCGGGCGTGACGCATCCCGCCGATCCGTTCGACGCCGCTCACGAGAGCGCCCAGACGGACGGTCGAGCCGCCGGGCGCAGAGCCCCTCGCGATCGCTGGAGGTTCGTCCGCCCGCTCGCGCACCGCGATTTCCGGATGCTGTTCTCCGCCGTCGTGCTGTCGATCTTCGGTGCGGGCATGTGGGCGGTCGTGATGGTGTACACCGTCATCGACTCCGGCGGCGGGCCGGTCGAGCTGTCGGTCGTCGCGGCGGCCAACGCGATCGGGCTCCTCGCCTGCGCCATCCCGGGCGGGATCGTCGCCGACCGCGTCTCGCGCCGGCTCATCCTCCGCGTCGTCGAGCTCGTCAACCTCGTCGCGATCACTTCGGTCGCCGTCGCCGGCATTCTCGGACCGGTCTCGATCCCGCACCTCACGGCCGCCGCGTTCCTGCTCGGCGGCAGCGCCGGCTTCTTCTTCCCGGCGTACAGCGCGATCCTCCCGCGCATCCTGCCGCCCGCCCAGCTGCTCGCCGCGAACGGGCTCGAAGGCGCGATCCGTCCCGCGCTGCAGCAGGCGGCGGGACCCGCCGTCGCGGGCCTCGTCGTCGCGGCCGTCGTCGCACCGGCCCACGCGGCGTGGGTCATCGCCGGCGCGCACGCGCTCGCGCTCGTGCTGCTCCTGTTCGTGCGGCCCGAGCCCGCGACCGACGATCCGCCCGACCACGAGGCATCCACGACCCGCGGAGTCTTCCACGACCTCCGCGAAGCCGTCGCCTTCACGGTGCGGACCCCGTGGCTGCTGTGGACGCTCCTGTACGCGACCGTGTGGGTGCTCGTCTGGATGGGCCCCGAGGAGGTGCTCCTTCCGTTCATCACGCGCGAGCGCATCGGGGAGGATCCCCGCTGGTTCGGCTTCCTGCTCGCCGCGTACGGACTGGGGGGTGTGCTCGGGTCGATCGTCGTGTCGTCTCTGCCCCTTCCGCGTCGCTATCTGACCGTCATGATCTCGGTGTGGGGGCTGAGCACCCTGCCGTTCATCGTCGTGGGCTTCACCGACCTGTACTGGCTCATGGTGCTCTCGGTCTTCGCCGTCGGCTTCGGGTTCAGCTACGGCAACGTCATCTGGGGGACGCTGCTGCAGCGCCGCGTCCCGACCCACATGCTCGGGCGGATCTCGAGTCTGGACTTCTTCGTCTCGCTCGCCCTCATGCCGGTCTCGATGGCGCTCGCGGGTCCTCTCGCGGAGGTCGTCCCGATCCCCGTCATCTTCCTCGCCGCCGGGCTCATCCCGTTCCTGCTGTCCTTCTTCGTCCTGCGCATCGCCCGCATGCCCAGCGACGAGCTCGCCCACCCGCTGGGGGACTGAGTGCCGGCTGCCGACTCCGCCCTTCCACTCGCGCGCCCCGCGTGGTCGCTCGAGCTCATCCCGGCCCTCCTCGCGTGCCTCGCCGCCCCCGCCTTCTTCGTGGCGCGCATCCCGTGGCTGGGCTGGGTCCTCCTCGCGGCGGCGCTCGCGGGAGCCTGGGTCCTGGAGAGACGGGATGCCGCGCCCCGCGCTCTCGCGCCCGTCACGCGCGCGGCCGCAGCGGCGGACGGCATCCGCCGCCCTCCCGGGCTTGTGCGCGACCTGTCGCTCATCGCGGTGGGCCTCCTGATCGTCAGCGCGATCCCGCTCAAGGCCGAGCTCGACAACCTCGCGATCCTGCGCTTCGCCCTCGCTCTCGGGGGCGCCGTCGCCGTGCCGTACGTCGTGTCGAGGTTCGTCTACCGTGATCGCGCGATCCGGTTTCCGTGGCGCGGAGGCGGCCGGTGGACCGTCTTCCAGTGGTCGTGGCTCGTGGGCGTGCTGGTCCTCGCATGGCTGATCCTGCCGTTCTACTTCATCACGTCCGGCGTCTACCTGAACTGGCCGGTCGTGGACACCCCCGAGCTCATCGCGAGGCTCTTCGTCGGGGTCGGCGCGGTCGGCATCTGGGACGAGCTGTTCTTCATCTGCACGGTCTTCGCGCTGCTGCGCCGGCACTTCCCCGACTGGCAGTCCAACGTGCTGCAGACGATCGTCTTCGTCTCGTTCCTGTGGGAGCTCGGGTACCAGGCGTGGGGGCCGGTCCTGACGATCCCGTTCGCGCTCCTGCAGGGCTTCATCTTCATGGTGACGCGGTCCCTCGCCTACGTCGTGACTGTGCACCTGCTCTTCGACGCGATCGTCTTCCTGGTCCTCGTGCACGCCCACAATCCGGGGATGCTGGACTGGCTCTTCCTCGTCTGATCCCTCACGTTCACGCTGAGGGTGAAGCGACTTCACGGCGGCCTCTTGACGGCGAACCGGCCCGGAGTATCGTCGGATCTGCAGACGGAAAACGGAGACGTAGCCCATCGAAAGACAGGCGGAATCACAGAAACCAAGGTTTGCGAAACGATCACCCCGAGGCTTCGGCCCCGGGGTGACCTGTTTGTGCTGTGCATGTCCGAGCGGCGCCGTCGGCTAGCCTGGGGCGGATCCCGGACCGGATCCCCGGACGACGGATCAGTACCCGGTGAGCGACAAGACTGGCCATGGAGGCGAGTTACGTGTCGTGGGTCATCCTCGTCATCTCCGGCGTCCTCGAGGCGGTCTGGGCGACCGCGCTCGGCAAGTCCGAGGGCTTCACCAAGCTGTGGCCGAGCGTCGTCTTCGGCGTCGCGCTCGTTGCGAGCATGGGCGGCCTGGCATGGTCGATGCGCGACATCCCCACCGGCACGGCCTACGCCGTGTGGGTCGGCATCGGCGCGGCGCTCACCGTCGGCTGCGCCATGCTGACCGGCGAGGAGCCGTTCTCGATCGTGCGCCTGCTCCTCATCCTCGGGCTCGTCGGCTGCGTCGTCGGACTCAAGCTCGTCGGGCACGAGTAGGGCGCCGTCACGGCCTGTCGTCGACGGCCTCGTCCTCTTCCGGCTCGAAGGTCGACATCTCGCCCGTGTGGCCGGCGGCCACGCCGTCGGGATCGTCGGGGATCGTGCCGTCCTGGCCCAGCCCGCCTGCCTTGGGCGTGCCTTCCGGGTCCGTGCGTCCTTGGGGTTCCCGATGCGCGTTCACTGCGCCTCCTCGTGGTCTGGATCGACGGGATGCCGGCGGGCGATCGTCTCACCCGGGACATCGGATGCTGTGCTCCTGGTGCCACCTTCGACCGAGGCCGCCCGGGGTTCCAGGCCCTTGCCATGACGAGTGCGGATCGCTAGTGGAAATGGACGGCGACGCTCCGTCTAGCGCCCGCTTCGCCTGTTGGCAACCCCGCGAGCGATACCCGTGGACTGCGGTAGCAAGGGAGGGTGAAGGTGTTGGCTTACGCGGGCAGCGAGTTCCTGACAGGTGACGCGATCACCACCGCTCTCCTCGATTACAGCGCCGCGCTCGCCGATGCGGGAACCGCGGGCAGTGTCGAGATCCCGGTCGTCACTCGGGACGGCCACCGGCGCACGGCGACATTCCTCGTCGGCCCGGCGAGCCAGATCGTGGCGATCGAGACCGAGACGTCCGGCGAAGAGCTCGTCGACGACGAGACGGTCGAGCGCCTGACCCATCTCACCCGGCGCCTCCACCCCTTCGCGTCGCCGGCCGAGGAGGGTGCGCCCTACGCGGAGGAGTACGACCAGTAGGCCCGTGGTGCCTCCGCAGCGTGAGAGGGACCCTCGGCGCGGTGATACCCTCGATCGGTACGCCTCCGTAGCTCAGGGGATAGAGCGTTGGTTTCCGGTACCAAAGGTCGCAGGTTCGATTCCTGTCGGGGGCACGATGCGTGAAAGGGTCGCCCGTCGGGCGGCCCTTTTCATCGTTCCGGCGGGGCCTCAGCCGCCGTCGGCGGTGACGGCGTTCGCCTCGGCCATCGCATCGAGCGCCTGGGCGAGGCGGCCTGCGAGGTAGGCGTGACCCACGGTCGAGGGGTGATCCCCGCCGACCTCGGATGAGTCGATGACCGTCCCGTAGTTGGCGGACGTGATCCACTCGTCGGCGATCGGCGAGACGTACCACCAGCCGCGCTCCGCCGCGAGCGCGGCGAGATCCGCGTCCATCCGGGCCGTCGGCTTCTGCACGGGGAGCACCTGCGGCGCCGGGCCGAGGATCACGAAGGATGCCTCGGGGTACAGCGCCGCGAGCCCGTCCCACGCCGCGGCGACAGCATCCCGGTATCCCTCGGTGTAGAGCCACCGGTCGTTGATCGAGCCTTCCACGATGACGAGATCCGGATCTAGCCGGGGGTCGAGGCCCGCGATGCGCTCGCCATAGCTGCCGCCGTCGATGCCGGGCCGGAGGTAGCCGCTGCCGCGGATGCCGTCGACGATCGTCTGCCACCCCTGCAGCTCGCCGAGCACGTAGGCGAAACCGCGTGTCGGGATGACGGCCGCAGAGCCGTACGTCCAGGAGTCGCCGAACACGAGGACCCTCGCATCGTCGGGCAGGACGAGGGGTGCGGGCGGAACGACGACCGACTCCTCCTCCGCCACCGCGACCGGCGCGGCGGAGGGTTCGGCGGGCGTCGCCCACGCACGCCAGACCGCGACGGCGCACACGAGCGCGACGGCGATCAGCGAGGCGAGCAGGAGCCACCGCGGACGCCGCGCAGAAGGGCGTCCGCGAGGGTTCACGCCGCGAGTGTACGTCAGAATCAGCCGATCGCCGCATCCGCGTGAAACCGCGGGAGAACAGCCGGTCGGGGGGTCGGCGCCGGGTCGAGAAGGCGAGGCTCTGGGCGCGGTCACAGCCAGTGCTCGGCATCCGCTCTGCACACCCGAAGAGAGCACCCGATCCGGCATGCGAGGATACTTCGGTGCAACGCGTCGTGACCGCCCAACTGGACCTCGATCTGGGGTCCTCCGTCGACCTCATCTTCCAGATCACGGCGGCCCAGCAGGTGCCCGTCGTGAGCGAGGAGCTGACGTTCACCCAGGGCGACCGCGTGTACACCCCGACCGAGATCGTCGACCAGTCCGGCAGCCGCCTGCACCGCCTCACCGGCGAGGCCGGGCGCCTCGAGGTGCGCTACGAAGCGACCGTCGAGGGACAGATGTCGGCGAGCCGGACGAGCGACCTGGAGGCCATCAGCTACCTCCGCCCGAGCCGCTACTGCCAGTCCGACGAGGTGTTCTCGCAGGCCCGCCGCCAGTTCAAGGGCCTGCAGGGTCACGACCTCATCGCGGCCGTGAGCGAGTTCGTCTCCAGCAGCACGACCTACACACCGGGCCTCAGCCAGGGCACCGACAGCGCCGTCACGACCCTCATGACGGGTCAGGGCGTCTGCCGCGACTACGCCCACGTCGTCATCGCGCTGCTGCGCGCGATGGACATGCCCGCCCGCTACGCCGCGTGCTTCGCGCCGGGGCTGCGTCCCATGGACTTCCACGCCGTCGCCGAGGCGTACCTCGACGGCTCGTGGTACGTCATCGACGCGACGCGTCTGGCCAACCGCCGCTCGCTCGTGCGGATCGCGACGGGACGGGATGCCGCCGACTGCGCGTTCCTCAGCTACCACGGCGGCCACGTGGGCCTCAAGCGCATGCACGTCGACGCCTCGGTCGTCCCGGATGATGTCACCGGCGACGGCCTGGACGACGACGGTGTGCGCGAGCCGGCCTGGGTCGAGGCATCCGATCCCGCCGCCGACGACTTCCTCTCGCTCATCCAGCTCTCCTGACATCCCGGCTCGCTGGGCGAACACCCGGCGGACGCCCAGGCCTCGTGCGGGCGCGCGAGAGCGCCGACCGTAGACTTGACGGGCTATGAATCCGGATGCCCTTGCCGCTGCTCTCCTCGCCGTCATCGTCCCCCTCGCCGAGGCGCGACGCCCTGGATCGGCCGAGGGACTGACGGTGTCCGACTTCCCCCTCGAGCGCCCCAAGAGCCGTGAGCACGGGGACTGGGCGTCGAACGCGGCTCTCAAGCTCGCGAAGGTCGTCGGCGCGAACCCCCGGGAGTTCGCTGCCGAGATCGCCGAGCGCCTCGCCGAGACGGACGGCGTCGCGAGCGTCGAGGTCGCCGGGCCGGGCTTCATCAACATCCGGCTCGACGCCGCCGCCGCCGGCGCGCTCGCCAAGACGATCGTCGACGCGGGCGCCGCCTTCGGGACCAACGAGAGCCAGCGCGGCAACACGATCAACGTCGAGTTCGTCAGTGCCAACCCGACCGGCCCGCTCCACATCGGCCACACCCGCTGGGCGGCTCTCGGCGACTCGATCGCGCGGCTCCTCCTCGCCAGCGGCGCGACCGTGGCACGCGAGTTCTACATCAACGATGCGGGCGCGCAGATGGAGCGGTTCGGCCGCTCGGTGCTCGCCTCGGCCAAGGGCGAGCCCACGCCTGAGGACGGCTACGCGGGCTCGTACATCGAGGAGCTCGCCCGCCGCGTCCTCGCCAAGCGCCCGGATGTGCTCGAGCTGGACGCCGACGAGCAGCTGGTCGCGGTGCGCGATCTCGCGTACGGGTTCCAGCTCGCCGAGCTCCAGTCCTCGCTCGAACGGTTCAACGTGCACTTCGACGTCTGGTTCTCCGAGCGGGTCCTGCACGCCCCGGGCTCGCACGGCGAGCCGAGCCTCGTCGACGAAGCCGTGGACCGCCTGCGCGCGCAGGGCCATGTGTTCGACGAAGAAGGCGCCGTGTGGGTGCGCACGACCGACTTCGGCGATGACAAGGACCGCGTCATCCGCCGTTCCAACGGCGAGTACACGTACTTCGCCGCGGACGCCGCGTACTACCTCAACAAGGGAGATCGCGGCTTCGCGCACAAGATCTATCTGCTGGGCGCCGACCACCACGGGTACGTGCACCGTCTGAAGGCGCTCGCCGGCGCCGCGGGCGACGACCCCGAGAAGGACATCGAGGTGCTCATCGGCCAGCTCGTGTCGGTCAACGGCGCGCGCCTGTCCAAGCGCGCGGGCAACATCATCGAGATGGACGACCTGCGCGAATGGCTCGGCACCGACGCGCTGCGCTACTCGCTCGGACGTTATCCCGCCGACTCGCCGCTCACCCTCGACCCCGAGCTCCTGCGCAAGCGCACGAACGACAACCCCGTCTTCTACGTCCAGTACGCGCACGCCCGCACGCATAACGTCGCGCGCAACGCCGAGACATCCGGTGTCGACCGCTCGGAGTTCGCACCCGAGCGGCTCGACCACGAGACCGAGTCGGCGCTCCTCGGCGCGCTGCAGGAGTTCCCCCGCATCGTGGCCTTCGCCGCAGAGCAGCGCGAGCCGCACCGCGTCGCGCGCTACCTCGAGGAGCTCGCCGGGCTCTACCACCGCTGGTACGACAACTGCCGCGTCATCCCGCAGGGCGACGACCCCGTCGAGACCGTCCACCGCACGCGACGCTGGCTCAACGACGCGACGGGCCAGGTGCTGCGCAACGGCCTGGACCTGCTCGGCGTCCAGGCACCCGAACGGATGTGACGATGAGCGCCGGCGACACCCACCCGACTCAGCCGCTTCCCGAGTGGGCGCCGGCGCCCGCACCGCGGTCGCGCCGCAGCGCATGGCCGTGGATCATCTCGGCCGTCATCGTCGTGGGCCTGGCCGTGGCGGCCTGGTTCATCGCCGAGTGGGTGGCGCGCGGACTCGTCGAGCGCACGATCCGCGAGCAGATCGTGACGAACCTCGCGCTTCCGGCCGATCAGCCCATCGATGTCACCGTCGAAGGGACCGTCATCCCGCAGCTCGTCGTGGGTGAGCTCGACGATGTCACCGTGTCGTCGCAGGACGTCACGATCGGCTCGCTCACGGGCGACGTGACGGTCCACGCGCAGGGCATCGCGATCCGTGGGGATGCTGCTGCCGACAGCGCCGCCGCGAGCGTCCGGCTGGACACGCAGCAGCTGCAGACGCTCCTGTCCGGCGTCGAGGGGTTCCCGACGGAGTCGGTCGCCCTCGCCGAGCCCGACGTCACGATGTCGACCGAGCTGTCGGTCTTCGGCCTCACGATTCCCGTGAGCGTCGCCCTGACCCCGTCGGCCGTGGAGGGCGAGCTGGTCCTCACGCCCGCGCGCTTCCAGCTCGCGGGCGCCGACATCGCGGCCGACGACCTCCGCAACCGCTTCGGCGGCGTCGCCGACGTCGTGCTGCGCGACTGGACCGTGTGCGTCGCCGAGTACATCCCCGCGGGGATGACCCTCGCGTCCGTGTCGGTGGAGGGGGAGGAGCTCATCGCCGACGTCGACATCGACGGGGCGATCATGAGCGATCCCGCGCTCCAGGCCAACGGCACCTGCGCCTGACGACGACCGCGATCGACGCACGCCGGAAGCGGCATACGCCGTGCCCTAGACTGCAAGGACTGCCCGGCGCGTGAGTCCAACCGGCCGCGGCATCCGCCGCCCGGTCCGCACCGGACGGCGTCGCGCCGAAGCCCCCACCCGATTGGTCCCCACCGTGTCCGCCGCCCCGTCGAGCCGAGCCGACGTCCCTCCCGAGCCCGCCGACGCGAACGCGCTCGCGGTCAACGTCTGGCCGACCGGTGCCCACCGTGACGAGCAGGGCGTCCTGCGACTCGGCGGCATCGAGGCCACGACACTGCGCGACCGCTTCGGCACGCCGCTGTACGTCCTCGACGAGGACGAGGTGCGCGCCCACGCCCGCCGGGCCCTCGAGGCGTTCCGCTCCGCGGCCGGGGCCCACGGCGCGCAGGCGCGCGTCTACTACGCAGGCAAGGCGTTCCTCTCGACCGAGGTCGTGCGGTGGGTCACCGACGAGGGCCTCGCGGTCGACGTCTGCACCGGCGGCGAGCTCGCGGTCGCGCTCGCAGCGGGTGCCGACCCCGCGCGCCTCGGCTTCCACGGCAACAACAAGAGCGTCGCCGAACTCGAGCGCGCGGTCGAGGTCGGCGTCGGCTCGATCGTCATCGACAGCCTCATCGAGCTCGAGCGCCTTGCCGCGATCGTCGAGCGCCGCGATGCGTCGCAGGCGGTCCTCCTCCGCGTCAACAGCGGCGTCCACGCCGAGACGCACGACTTCCTCGCGACGGCCCACGAGGACCAGAAGTTCGGCTTCGCACTCGAGGACGCCGCGGCCGCCGTCGCGCGCATCCGCGAGATCGACGGCCTCGTCTTCGTCGGCCTGCACTGTCACATCGGCTCGCAGATCTTCGGCACGGCGGGCTTCCGCGAATCGGCCGCGCGCGTCGTGGAGCTGCACGCCGAGCTGCTGGCGGGCGGCGACATCCCCGTCCTCAACCTCGGCGGCGGGTTCGGCATCGCCTACCGCGCCGAGGACGACCCGACGCCGATCGAAGAGCTCGCCTCGGGAATCGCGGACGCCGTCGCGCAGGAGTGCGCCGTGCGCGGCATCCCGGTCCCGAGCCTCGCCTTCGAGCCCGGCCGGGCGATCGTCGGCCAGGCGGGCGTCACGCTCTACGAGGTCGGGACCGTCAAGCCCGTCCGCGTCGACGAGACGCTGACCCGGCTCTACGTGAGCGTCGACGGCGGCATGAGCGACAACGCACGCCCCGCGCTGTACGGCGCGCAGTACTCGGCCCGCCTCGCCTCGCGCACGAGCGACGCCGCGCCCGCGCTCGTGCGGGTCGTCGGCAAGCACTGCGAGTCCGGCGACATCGTCGTCGACGCCGAGCACCTGCCCGGCGACGTCGCGCCCGGCGACCTGCTCGCCGTGCCCGCGACGGGCGCGTACTGCGTGTCGCTGTCGAGCAACTACAACCACGTCCCCCGCCCGCCCGTCGTGGCGCTGCGCGGAGGAGAGGCGCGCGTGATCGTGCGCGGCGAGACGGTCGACGACCTACTCGCGCGCGACGCAGGTCTCACCGTCCTGACGGAAGGAAGAACAGCCATGCCTGTACTGAGCGAGCGGAGCGAGCCGAAGTGACCGACTACCGCCGCCTGCGCGTCGCCCTGCTCGGAGCCGGCGCCGTCGGCTCGCAGGTCGCCTCGCTCCTCCAGCGCCACGGCCCCGAGCTCGCCGATCGCGCCGGCGCGACGCTCGAGCTGGTGGGCATCGCCGTGCGCGACGTCGACGCCCCGCGCGACGTCGACCTGCCCCGCGAGCTGTTCACGACGGATGCCGAGCCGCTCATCGTCGGCGCCGACATCGTCATCGAGCTCATGGGCGGCATCGAGCCGGCTCGCACCTATCTCCTGCAGGCCATCAACTCGGGCGCGGACGTCGTCACGGCGAACAAGGCGCTGCTCGCGACCCACGGCCCCGAGATCTTCGACGCGGCCGACCAGGTCGGCGCGCAGGTGTACTACGAGGCGGCCGCGGCAGGCGCCATCCCGATCATCCGCCCGCTGCGCGACTCGCTCGCGGGCGACCGTGTGCAGCGGATCATGGGCATCGTCAACGGGACGACGAACTACATCCTCGACCGCATGGACACCGAGGGCGCCGAGCTCGCCGACGTCCTCGCCGACGCCCAGCGCCTCGGCTACGCCGAGGCCGACCCCACTGCCGACGTCGAGGGCTACGACGCAGCGCAGAAGGCCGCGATCCTCGCGAGCCTCGCCTTCCACACGACCGTGCCGCTCGAGTCGGTCCACCGCGAGGGCATCACGGGCATCGACAAGGCGATGATGGACGCCGCGCGCCACGCGGGCTACGTCATCAAGCTCCTCGCGGTCTGCGAGCGCCTGACGGATGCAGCCGGCGCGGAGTCGATCTCGGTGCGGGTCTACCCGGCGCTCATCAGCCGCCAGCATCCCCTCGCGAGCGTCCACGGTGCCAACAACGCCGTGTTCGTGCAGGCGGAGGCGGCCGGCAACCTCATGTTCTACGGTGCAGGCGCCGGCGGCGTGCAGACGGCCTCGGCTGTCCTCGGCGACGTCGTCTCGGCCGCGCGCCGGCACATCGCCGGCGGCGTCGGCGTCGGGGAATCGACGCGGGCGAACCTCCCGATCGTCGAGGTGGGCCGGGTCATCACGAGCTACCAGATCACGCTCGAGGTCGACGACCGGCCCGGCGTGCTGGCGACGGTCGCCGGCATCCTGAGCGAGGGGCGCGTCTCGATCGCGACCGTCGAGCAGACCGTCATCCAGGAAGGAAACGGCCACCCCGGCGTGGCCCGCCTGGTCATCGGAACCCATAAGGCTTTGGAGCAGGACCTCAGCGAGACGGTCGACCGCCTCGCCGCGAGCGGCGTCGTGGAGCGCGTCGTCTCGGTCCTGCGCGTGGAAGGAGACTGACATGGCACACGTCTGGCGCGGAGTCCTCCGCGAATACGGCGACCGACTGGGCGTCACCGACACCTCGACCGTCGTCACCCTCGGCGAGGGCGGCACGCCGCTCCTGCCCGCCCCGGCTCTCTCGCGGCGCACGGGCGCCGACGTGTGGGTCAAGTTCGAGGGCATGAACCCCACGGGCTCGTTCAAGGACCGCGGCATGACGGTCGCCGTCTCGCGCGCGATCGAGCACGGCGCGAAGGCCGTCATCTGCGCCTCGACGGGCAACACGTCCGCCTCGGCGGCCGCCTACGCGGCGCACGCCGGCATCACGGCGGCCGTGCTCGTGCCCGAGGGCAAGATCGCGATGGGCAAGCTGAGCCAGGCCGTCGCGCACAACGGGCGCCTCATCCAGATCCGCGGCAACTTCGACGACTGCCTCGAGATCGCCCGCGAGCTCGCCGACCACTACCCCGTGCACCTGGTCAACTCGGTCAACCCCGACCGCATCGACGGCCAGAAGACCGCGGCGTACGAGATCGTCGAGCAGCTCGGCGACGCGCCCGACTTCCACTTCATCCCCGTCGGCAACGCGGGCAACTACACCGCCTACACGCGCGGCTACACGGAAGAGGCCGAGGCCGGCGTCTCCACGCGCGTCCCGCGCATGTTCGGCTTCCAGGCCGAGGGCTCCGCGCCGCTCGTGCGCGGCGAGGTCGTGAAGAACCCCGAGACGGTCGCGAGCGCGATCCGCATCGGCAATCCCGCGTCGTGGCACCTCGCCCTGGACGCGCGCGAGGCGACCGACGGCTACTTCGGCGCCATCGACGACGACCGCATCCTCGCGGCGCAGAAGCTCCTCGCGGGGGAGGTCGGGATCTTCGTCGAGCCGGCGTCGGCGATCAGCGTCGCGGGTCTGCTCGACCGCGTCGAGGCCGGCGTCGTGCCGCAGGGCGCGCGCGTCGTGCTGACCGTCACGGGTCACGGCCTGAAGGACCCGCAGTGGGCCCTCCGCAACGCGGACGGCTCCAAGGTCGAGCCCACCGTCGTCGACGCGTCGACGTCGGAAGTGGCCTCCGTTCTCAGCCTCGCCCGCGTCGAGGCGACCGCGTGAGTGCAGCCGCGGCGTCGACGGTGCCCGCAGGGCGTTCCGTCGTCGTGCGCGTGCCGGCGACGAGCGCCAACCTCGGTCCCGGCTTCGACACGCTCGGACTCGCGCTGAGCGTCTACGACGAGCTCATCGTGACGGCGCTCGACCACGATGCCCTCGAGATCGAGGTGACCGGACAGGGCTCCGAGGACGTCCCGCGCGACGCCTCGAACCTCGTGGTCCGCTCGATCGCGTACGCCTTCGAGGCCGTGGGGCGACGGATGCCGGGACTTCGGCTGCAGGCCCGAAACGTCATCCCGCACGGCCGGGGCATGGGCTCGTCGGGCGCCGCCGTCGTCTCCGGACTCCTCGCGGCCAAGGGTCTCCTCGCGGGTGACGTCGTGCTCGGCGACGAGACGCTGCTGAGCCTCGCGACGGAGCTGGAGGGCCACCCCGACAACGTCGCGCCCGCCCTGTTCGGGGGCCTGACGATCGCGTGGATGGACGAGACCGGACCGCAGCACAAGAAGCTGCTCGTGCACCGCGGCGTCTCGCCGCTCGTGTTCGTGCCCGAGTTCACGATGTCGACGAAGCTCGCCCGCAGCCTCCAGCCGCTGCAGGTGCCGCGCGAGGACGCCGTCTTCAACGTCTCGCGTTCGGCGCTGCTCATCGCGGCGCTGACGCAGAGCCCCGAGCTGCTGCTCGCGGCCACGGAGGACAAGCTCCACCAGAACTACCGCGCGCAGGCGATGCCCGACACCGACAAGCTCGTGCGGGCGCTGCGCGAGCACGGGTTCGCGGCGGTCGTCTCGGGGGCCGGTCCCAGCGTGCTCGTGCTCGCGGACGGACCGGGTCGACGCCTGGAGGCGGCGCGTGTCGCGCAGGAAGTCGCCGACACCCCGTGGGAGGCGCTCATGCTCGCCGTCGACTTCAAGGGTGGTACAGTGAAGGAGCACGCGGAGGGTTCCACGTAAGCACGTGAATCTGGCCTCCGTCGCAATTCTGCGAAACCCTGGCACACCCCCCGCCCCGTTCGAACTCGTTATCTGAGCAGTTCGCAGGGGTAGCGCGGGCAGCATCCTGCCACGCGCTGTGACTGTGCGTTCGTGCATGTCCATTCGTTTCACAAGGGAGAACTCGTGGAGTCCATCTCCGAGATCCACACCGTCGACTCTGAAGCCCAGGAGCGCACCGAAGCGCTCGAGGGTGAGGCGCCGGTGAACGGCGACCTGGTCGCCGAGGCAGAGGCCGTCCAGGACGCGCCCGCCGCTGAAGAAGCCGTCGCCGACGAGGCGCCGGCCGAGCCCCAGCCCGCCGACGAGCCGGCCGCCGAGGAGGCGCCGGCCGAAGAGGTCGCACCGGCCGAGGAGCCTGCCGCCGGGGCCCCCGTCGAGGAGGCCCCCGCCGAGGAGGCCCCCGCCGAGGAGGCGCCTGTCGAGGAGGCGTCTGTTCAGGATGCTCCTCCCGCCGCCGCCGAGGGTCCGACCGAGACCGCGCCTGAAGCCGAGGCCGCACCCGCCGCCGAGGAGGCGGCCGAGGCGCCCGCCCGCGCACCGCGCAAGCGCGCCCCGCGCCGCGCCAAGAGCACCGACGTCAAGCCCGACGCCGAGGCCCCCGCCGCTGAGGCCGAGACCCCCGCCGAGGCTCCGGCCGAAGTGGCCCCTGTGGTCGACGCCGCTGCCGAGGCACCCGCTCAGGCGGAGGACGAGGCAGAGCAGGCCGAGGGCGAGCAGACCGACGGCGAGCAGGCCGAGGGCGAGCAGCAGGCCGAGGGCGAGGCATCCGCCTCCGAGGGTGGCGACGAGACTCCGTCGCGCTCGCGCAGCCGCTCGCGCAGCCGCAGCCGCAACCGCGGCCAGGGCGGCCAGGCTCAGAACGGCCAGGCCCAGAACGGTCAGGCTCAGAACGGCCAGAACCAGGGCGGCCAGGCCGCCGCGCAGGGCGGGCAGCAGGCCGCCGAGGACGACCAGGACCAGGCATCCGCCTCCAACCGCAACCGCCAGCGCAACAAGCGCCGCGGCCAGGGCGCGGCGGACGAGTTCGAGACCGAGATCGGCGAGGACGACGTCCTCATCCCGATCGCGGGCATCCTCGACGTCCTGGACAACTACGCGTTCGTCCGCACGACGGGTTACCTCCCCGGCCCCAGCGACGTCTACGTCTCGCTCGGCCAGGTCAAGAAGTACAACCTGCGCAAGGGCGACGCCGTCGTCGGCGCCATCAAGCAGCCGCGCGAGGGCGAGCAGTCCAGCCGTCAGAAGTACAACGCGCTCGTCAAGGTCGACGCCATCAACGGCCTGTCCGTCGATGACGCCGCGGCCCGCGTCGAGTTCGGCAAGCTCACGCCCCTCTACCCGCAGGAGCGCCTGCGCCTGGAGACGGCGCCCGAGAAGCTGACGCAGCGCATCATCGACCTCGTCGCGCCCATCGGCAAGGGTCAGCGCGGCCTCATCGTCGCGCCGCCCAAGGCGGGCAAGACGATCGTGCTGCAGCAGATCGCCAACGCCATCGCGATCAACAACCCCGAGGTCCACCTCATGGTCGTGCTCGTCGACGAGCGTCCCGAAGAGGTCACCGACATGCAGCGCACGGTCCGCGGCGAGGTCATCGCCTCGACCTTCGACCGTCCGGCGGAGGACCACACGACGGTCGCCGAGCTCGCCATCGAGCGTGCCAAGCGCCTCGTCGAGCTCGGCCGCGACGTCGTCGTGCTGCTCGACTCGATCACGCGCCTCGGCCGCGCCTACAACATCTCGGCGCCGACCTCGGGTCGCGTCCTGACCGGTGGCGTCGACGCGTCGGCGCTGTATCCGCCCAAGCGCTTCTTCGGCGCGGCGCGCAACATCGAGAACGGCGGATCGCTCACGATCCTCGCGACGGCGCTCGTCGAGACGGGCTCCAAGATGGACGACGTGATCTTCGAGGAGTTCAAGGGCACGGGCAACAGCGAGCTGCGCCTGAACCGCCAGCTGGCCGACAAGCGCATCTTCCCGGCGGTCGACGTCAACGCGTCGAGCACGCGCCGCGAGGAGATGCTGCTGTCGCCCGACGAGGTCAAGATCACGTGGAAGCTGCGTCGCGCCCTGGCGGGCCTCGACCCGCAGCAGGCCCTCGAGGTCGTGCTCGGCAAGCTCAAGGAGACGCAGTCCAACGTCGAGTTCCTCGTGCAGATGCAGAAGTCGATCCCGACGCCCGCGCACGGCGGCGGTCACAGCCACGCGCACGACAACAGCATCCGCTGAGCCTCGCTCGTGTTCGAGTCCGTCAAAGGGCTGATCGACGAGCACAAGGCGGTTCAGGAGGAGCTCTCCGACCCCGCCGTGCACGCCGACGCGGCCCGCGCCAAGCGCGTCAACCGGCGCTACGCCGAGCTGTCGAAGATCGTCGCGGCCCACGACGCGTGGGTCGCGGCGTCCGATGACCTCGACGCGGCGCGGGAGCTCGCCAAGGAGGACGACGCGTTCGCCGATGAGGTGCCCGCGCTCGAGGAGCAGCTGACGCAGGCGCAGGAGAGGCTGCGGCGGCTGCTCATTCCGCGCGACCCCGACGACGCCCGCGACGTCATCATGGAGATCAAGCAGGGCGAGGGCGGCGCGGAGTCGGCGCTCTTCGCGGCCGACCTCCTGCGGATGTACCTCCAGTACGCGGCATCCAAGGGCTGGAAGACCGAGCTCCTCGAGCGCAACGAGTCCGACCTCGGCGGATACAAGGACGTCCAGGTCGCGATCAAGGGCTCCTCGTCCGACCCTGCGCAGGGCGTGTGGGCGCACCTCAAGTACGAGGGTGGCGTGCATCGCGTGCAGCGGGTGCCGGCGACCGAGTCGCAGGGCCGCATCCACACGTCGACGACAGGCGTGCTGGTCTTCCCCGAGGTCGACGAGCCCGAAGAGATCCAGATCGACCAGAACGACCTCAAGATCGACGTCTTCCGCTCGTCGGGTCCCGGTGGCCAGTCCGTCAATACGACGGACTCCGCCGTGCGCATCACGCACCTGCCGACCGGCATCGTCGTCTCGATGCAGAACGAGAAGTCCCAGCTGCAGAACCGCGAGGCCGGCATGCGCGTCCTGCGCGCCCGGCTGCTCGCGAAGCAGCAGGAGGAGCGGGATGCCGCGGCCTCCGACGCCCGCAAGTCGCAGATCCGCGGCATGGACCGCTCCGAGCGCATCCGGACGTACAACTTCCCCGAGAACCGCATCGCGGACCACCGCACGGGCTACAAGGCGTACAACCTCGACCAGGTCATGGACGGGGCCTTGGGCCCGATCGTGGACTCGGCCATCCAGGCCGACGAAGAGGCCCGCCTCGCCGCCCTCGGCACCGACGCCTGACCCGATCCCGCGCGCAGCCCGGCTGCTTCGCGAGTGCCGAACCGAGGTTCGGCGCGTCGCCAGGGACGTTTCGGCACTCGCCAACGGTGCGATGATCGGCTCCTCTTCTCTGCAGGCCCCGGGGAGGAGCTCCGCGGGGCAGCGGGTTGTGGACAGTGCTGGGCGGGATGGTTCCCGGGTGGATGCTGGCGGCGTGCCGCGCATCGAACTCCCCACCTCACTCGGCGATGCCTTCTCTGTCGCCCACGCGCGGAGCGCGGGGGTCGGTGAGGGACGGTTGCGAGGCTCCGACCTCGAGCGTCGATTCCACGGCGCGCGGCTTCGCGTCGCCCCCGCGGATGGCCGACTGACCCCGTGGGAGCGCGAGCGGGCTGAGCTGCAGGAGAGCATCGCGGCCTACCTGCCGGTCATGCCTGCCGGCGCGTGGTTCACGGGGCCCACCGCGGCGGCGCTGTGGGGGCTGCCGCTCCCGCTGGGACTGACCGGCGACCTCCACGTCGCCGTCGCGTATCCGCGCACGCCGCCCCGCCGGCTCGGCGTTCGCGGCACTCGGGTGGTGCCTGGCATGGCTGGCGTGGTCGACCGAGGCGGTGTGCCGGTCGCCGACCCGGCGACGACCTGGGCAGCCCTCGGCGGGATGCTGCTCCCGTACGACCTCGTCGCGGTCGCCGACGCGATGCTGCGCGTGCCGCGGCACCCCGGAGGCTACCGTCCCGCGCGAGAGCGTCCGCTCGCAACGCGCGACGAGCTGGCGGCCGCCCTCATCGCGGGACGACGCCGCGGCGCGGCCGACCTCAGACGCGCCCTGACGCGGGCCCGGACTGGAGCAGCATCCCGTCCCGAGTCCTGGACGCGGCTGATCCTCGTGGATGCAGGCCTGCCCGAGCCCGACCTCGATGTCGACGTGGTCGGCGAGCACGGTGAGTTCCTCGGCTGCCTCGACCTCGCATATCCTCGCCATCGGGTCGGCATCGAGTACGAGGGCGACGGGCATCTGACCCGACCTCAGCTCGAACGAGACATCGACAAATACGCCGCACTTGGCGCCGCCGGCTGGCAGATCATCCGGCTGACGTCCCACCTCGTGTTCCGCGTCCCGAACGAGGCGGTCCGCAGGGTCCGCGCCGCTCTCGAGCGCTGACGCGCCGGCTCGCGAGTGCCGAACCGACGCAGCACACCGCTCCAGGATCGATTCGGCACTCGCCAACCGCGTGACGAGGCACTCGTGGGCGACGGCGCTAGCCTGGGCGCGTGATCACCTTCCTGATCCGCGCGGCGATCTTCCTCGTGTCGGCCTTCGTTGGCCTCGTCGCCGCCGACCTCATCCTCGACGGCTTCTACCTGCACTGGGACGACTGGTGGGGGATCCTCGTCGCCGTCGTCATCTTCGCCGTCCTGCAGAGCGTCCTGGCGCCGTGGCTGCTGAAGGTCACGCGGAGGCACGCGAACGCCCTCATCGGCGGGATCGGCATCATCTCGACCTTCGTCGCCCTGCTCATCGCCGTCGTCATCCCCGCCGCCGGCATCGGCATCGACGGCCCCGTCGCGTGGATCATCGGCACCTTCATCGTGTGGCTCGTGACGGCCCTCGCGACATGGCTCCTCCCGCCGCTCTTCATCAAGAAGAAGGTCGACGAGCGCCGCAGCGCGTGACGGATGCTGTCACCCCGCGCCGCATCCGGGTCGTCGGCGTCTCGGGCTCGGGCAAGTCGCGGCTCGCGTCGCAGATCGCGGAGCGGACGGGCCTGGCACGGCTCGAGCTGGACGCCGTCTTCTGGGGCGCGGACTGGACCTTCCGCGACCTCGCCGAGGCGCGGCAGCTCGTCAGGGAGTTCGTCGCCGCGCACCCGGACGGCTGGGTCATCGACGGCAACTGGACGTCGCGCCTCGAGGGACTTCTCGACCCAGGCATGGAGCACGGACCCGACGAGGTCGTCTGGCTCGACCACCCGCGCGCGCTGGTCATGAGCCGCGTCGTCCGGCGGACGCTGTGGCGCGGCATCCGTCGCCAGGAGCTCTGGCACGGCAACCGCGAGCGCCCGTCGACGTGGCTGCGTCTGGACCCGGACGAGAACATCATGCTGTGGTCGTGGACGCAGCACGCCGTCGTGCGAAGGCTCATGCTCGAGCGGATGGACGCGGGCTGGCCCGTCACGCGGCTGCGGAGCCAGCGCGAGGTCGACGCATGGCTGAAGGGACTGGGCGCACTCGGCTGATCGCGCGGCGACGATCGGCCCGCGGCTCAGGCCATGCACCCCGCGGCTCAGGTCACGCACCGCACGACTCAGGCCATGCGTCGAGAGCCTTAGGTCATGTGCGGACAGAGACGGAGAAGATCGGGAATCCTTCCGATCCGCCGCAGGCACCTCAGAGCGGATCGTGGTGTGCATCGAAAGGAGCACATCCCATGGACGCCAACCTCCTCCTCTACGGATCCGCCGCTTCTCGCGCGGAGGAGCGCCGCCGCCTCGATCGCGACCTGGAGCGTCGGCGCGTCATCCGCGAGCGACTCGACTCGACCCGCGAAGACGCCCGGGTCGAGACCCGCGCCGATCGGCATCAGGGCGCAGGTCGCGGCATCCGCCGCCTGCTCCGCGTGCGCCCAGCGTGAGTGCGGACCTTCTCTCGGCAGATGCCGGGTCGCCGACTCAGAGCATCGTCAGACCGGTGCCTCCTCCGCCGGGGCCGCCGCGCGCACCGATGCTCGGCGCGACCCGATCTCGCGTCGTCTGGGATGATGGCGACATGCGTGTCGGGCGTGCACCGCTCATCGGCCGGGATGCCGAGCTCGGCGTCCTCCGCGAAGCGCTCGTGGTCGTCGGCGGCGTCGGCGGGGCGGTGGTCGTGTCCGGGGAAGCCGGCGTGGGCAAGACCCGCCTCGTGCGCGAGTTCGTCGCGGGACGGGAACGCCTGCTCGTGGTGGAAGGCGGCTGCGTCGACACCGGATCGGGCCCTGCACCGCTCACCGCGATCACCGACATCGTGCGCGATCTCGTCGACGCCATCGGCGTCGAAGCGACGCAGGCGGCCGCGGGGCCCGGAGCCGCCGCGCTCGGCGTACTCGTACCCGCGCTCGGCGCGGCGACCGACGACCGGCTCGAGGACGTGGTCGTCGAACTCTTCACCGAGGTCGCGCGGACACGGCCCACGCTCGTCATCCTCGAAGACCTGCACTGGGCCGACGGAACGACGCTCGAGATCGCGTCGCGGCTCGCTCGGCGTTCGGCCACGGTGCCCCTCCTCGTCGTGCTCACGTACCGCAGCGACGACGTCGGTCGCGGACACCCTCTGCGGCCTGTGCTGGCGGAGCTCGATCGTCGGCGTGCGGTGACGCGCCTTGCGCTGCCGCGGCTGTCGCCCGGAGACGTCGGCGCACTCGCCGCGGCGATCCACGGCGGGCCGCTGACTTCGAGAACGCTCGACGACATCGCGACGCGCAGCGACGGGATCCCGTTCTACGTGGAGGAACTGGCGAGCTTCGTGGATGCCCGCCTGCCGACATCCCTGCGGGACGTGCTGCTGCTGCGCTACGAGCGACTGGATGCCGAGGCGCGCCGATTCGCCCGGGTTCTGGCGACCGGCGGGGTCGAGGTAGCCCACTCCGTGCTGCGCGCAGTGTTCGAGGGCGATGAGGACGCCCTCGAGACGGCGGTGCGCCGCGCGGTGGACGCCCAGATCGTGGTGATCCGCGGCGACGCGTATGCGTTCCGGCACGCGCTCGTGCAGGAGGCGGTGTACGCCGAGCTGCTGCCGACCGAGCGCACGCGGCTGCACACGGCGTTTGCCGTCGCACTCCAAGCGGTCGCGCCGACGCCTCGAGTGCTCGCCGACATCGCGCACCACTGGAGCGCGGCGCATGTCCCGGATCGCGCGCTTGCTGCCGCCGTCGCCGCGCAACGGTCGGCCGCGGCCGCATCAGCCTGGTCCACGGCCGCGGAGGCGGGGGAGCGTGCGCTCGAGCTGTGGGACGGAGTCCCGGATCCGGAGCGCCTGACCGGAGTGCCGCGCCACGAGGTGCTGCGCCGCACGGCGGCCGCTCTCGTGTCGACCAATCGGCTGGAGCGCGCGCTGCGGTTCGCGCGCGAGGCGGTGGATGCGTGGCCCATCGAGGACCCGGTCGGCCGCGCGACGATGCTCGGCGAACTCGCGTCGACCGAGTTCCAGAGCGGGGTCTCCAACGGCCTGGCGACCATGCAGCAGGCGCTCGCGATCCTGGGGGACGACCCGCGGCATGACGTGCAGCGCGCAGGTCTGCTGCTGAACACGGCACGCGTGCACATGATGGGCGCCGATCAGCGCCGGGGACACGAGATGGCGCTGGTCGCTCGCGCGACCGCACAGCCGGCAGCGGATGACGGCGACCCCGCCGCGGCGGAGCTGGTGGCGCAGGCCCTGCTCATCGCGGCGACCTGCGGCGTCGGCGGCGGCGATGTGGGGGCGGTGCAGCAGTTCGAGGCGGCGCGCCCGTACGCCGAGGGCTTCGTGCGCGCCATGATGCGGTACTTCGCCAACTACTCGAATGCGCTCATGCTGGTCGGCCGCTACGACGACGCAGCGGCGGTTGCCCGGGAGGGCGTGGAGTACGGTGCTGCGCACGAGTCGGACCGCGGCATCCTCGCGATGGTGGAGGCGAACACGATCGAGGCGAGCATGTATGCCGGCGACCTGCGCCGCGCCGCCCAGGTCGGCGCCCGACTGCTGCCTCGCATCGACCCGAGCCTCTTCTCGGCCTTCCTGCGGGAACGCCTGCTCTGCTTGACGATCTGGCGCGGCCGCATCGAGGAGGCAGAGGAGGCGCTGACCGTCGCACGCGAGGAGCTGGATGCGTTCGGCGCCTATGAGTTCCAGACGCGGCTGGGCATGGCGTACGACCTGGGGCTGCTGGCTCTCGAGCGCGGTGAACCGAGAGCGGCCCTCGCGCACGCGTCGGCGGCGCTCGTCGAAGGAGGGTCGGTAGCGCTCGCTCTGCCTCTCACATCGATTGCCGCTCGCGCCGTGGCGGCGATGCGCGAAGACGGCGAAGACGCGGATATCGAGCCCTGCCGCGCAATCATCGCGAGATGGCAGGACTGGCCTCTCGGGCCGCTGTGGGCAGGCGTGTTCGCGGCCGAGCTCGGCGAGGGCTCGTGGGCGGCGGCGACGGATGCGGCCGGTCCGGCGTACGTGCGCGCGTACGCGCGGGTGCGATACGGGGAGGAGCTGCTCGCGGCGGGCGATCGTGCGGGGGCGCGGGATGCACTGGCGAGAGCGGTCGCGTACGCGGAGGAGATCGGCGCAGAGGGGCTGCTCGCGCGCGCCCGCAAGGTGCTGACGGATGCCGGCCTGTCGGGAGCCGTGTCGACGACGGCACTGACCGCGCGCGAGGAGCAGGTGCTGCGACTCGTGGCGGAGGGGCTGAGCAACGGCCAGATCGCCGAGCGTCTGTACATCAGCGCGAAGACCGTGTCTGTCCATGTGTCGGCGATTCTGCGGAAGCTGGACGCGCCGTCGCGCACGGCGGCCGCCGCCATTCACCGCGGCACCGCCGCCTGACGTGCGATCCGCGTCAGAGGTGGCGCTCCGGCAGTGCTGTCTGCGGGCGACCGCGCTCCGGCCGGCCGCCCGGCCGGTCAGATGTGATACTCCGGTGCGGTGAGCAGCGCGCGGGTGTCCTCGCCGATCCGGCGGGCGCGGGGCTTGGCCGGGACGCCGACCAGGATGCTGTCCGCCGGCGCGTCCCGCGTCACGACGGCGTTCGCCCCGATGACCGAGCCCTCGCCGATCGTGATGGGCCCGAGCACCTTCGCGCCGGCGCCGACCGCGACGCCGTCTCCGATCGTGGGGTGGCGCTTGCCGCCGTCGCGCGTGCGCCCGCCGAGCGTCACGCCGTGGTACAGCATCACGTCGTCGCCGACCTCGGCCGTCTCGCCGATGACGACCCCCATGCCGTGATCGATGAAGAAGCGGCGGCCGATCGTCGCACCGGGGTGGATCTCGATGCCCGTGAGCCAGCGGGTGATCTGCGACCCCGCGCGGGCGAGGAACCGGAAGCCGCGCTGCCACAGCCAGTGGTCGACGCGGTGGGCCCACAGCGCGTGCAGGCCGGGGTACAGGAGCGCGATCTCGAGCGCGCTGCGGGCCGCGGGATCGCGCAGCTTCGCCGCGGCGAGGTCCTCGCGGATGCGTCCGACGATCCCCGTCGGCGCATCGGGGGAGACCGTCATGACTTCGCCTCCTCGGGCTCGCGCAGGTGCTCGTACAGCGCGGTGGAGAGGTAGCGCTCGCCCGCGTCGGGCACGATGACGACGATCCGCCTGCCCTCGGCTTCGGGTCGCGCCGCGATCTGCAGGGCCGCCCACACGGCGGCCCCCGCCGACATGCCGGCGAGGATCCCCTCGTGCGTCGCGAGCTGACGCGCGACCCGGATCGCGTCGTCGAACTCGACGTCGAAGATCTCGTCGACGACGGAGCGGTCGAGCACCTCCGGCACGAAGTTGGGCCCGATGCCCTGGATCCGGTGTCCGCCCGCGCGGCCTTCGGTCAGGACGGGGGAGTCCTTCGGCTCGACGAGCGCGATCTTCACTTCGGGGTTGCGCTCCTTGAGCACCTGGCCGACTCCCGTGATGGTGCCGCCCGTGCCCGAGCCTGCGACGAACCAGTCGACGCGGCCCTCCGTGTCGCGCCAGATCTCCTCGGCCGTCGTGCGGCGGTGGATCGCGGGGTTGGCGGGATGCTCGAACTGACGCGCGAGGATGGCCCCGGGCGTCTCGGCGGCGATCCGCTCAGCCGTCGCGACCGCCTCCGTCATCCCCTTGTAGGGGTCGGTGAGGACGAGTTCGGCGCCGTACGCCTTGAGCAGGGTCCGGCGCTCCTTCGACATCGAGGCGGGCATCGTGAGGATGACCTTGTACCCGCGGGCTGCGCCGATCAGGGCGAGGGCGATGCCCGTGTTGCCGCTCGTGGACTCGACGATCGTCCCGCCGGGCACCAGCTCACCGGACTGCTCCGCCGCCTCGATGAGCGCGTAGCCGAGGCGGTCCTTGACGCTCGAGCCCGGGTTGTAGAACTCGAGCTTGGCGAGCACTTCGGCCCCGAGACCCTCCGTCAGCCGGTTGAGCCGGACGAGCGGCGTGTCGCCGAATGCCGTCGTGATGTCGGAATGGATGCCGGGCAAGAGGCTGCTCCCAGGATCGAGTGGTCGTGAAGACGAAGGCGCGCCGAGCCCCGAACGGTCGGGGTCCCGGCGCGCCGTCGTGAGGTCTCAATCTTCGCGCAGATCCTCGAACAGCGCAGTCGAGAGGTAGCGCTCGCCGGTGTCGGGCGCGATCACGACGATCTTCTTGCCGTCGTTCTCGGGGCGCGCCGCGAGCTGCAGGGCGGCCCACACGGCCGCACCGCTGGAGATGCCGACGAGGATGCCCTCCTTGGCCGCGACGTCGCGCGAGGTCGAGATGGCGTCGTCGAACTCGACCGTGACGACCTCGTCGAACACGTCGGTGTCGAGGATCGGCGGGACGAAGTTCGGGCCGATGCCCTGGATCTTGGCGGGGCCGGGGGTTCCCGTGGAGAGCAGCGGCGAGGCGGCCGGCTCGACCGCGACGACGCGGACCTCGGGCTTGCGCTCCTTGAGCACCTGGCCGACGCCCGTGATGGTGCCGCCCGTGCCGACGCCTGCGACGAAGATGTCGACCTCGCCGTCGGTGTCGCGCCAGATCTCCTCGGCGGTGGTCTTGCGGTGGATCAGGCGGTTGGCCTCGTTCTCGAACTGCTTCGCGAGGATCGCGCCCTCGGTCTCGGCGACGATGCGCTCGGCCTCGGCGACGGCGAGCTTCATGCCGCCCGCGGGATCGGTGAGCACGAGCTCCGCGCCGAAGCGCTTGAGGAGCTGGCGGCGCTCGACCGACATCGAGGACGGCATCGTGAGGACGACCTTGTAGCCGCGGGCCGCGCCCACGAGGGCGAGCGCGATGCCGGTGTTGCCGCTCGTGCCCTCGACGATCGTGCCGCCGGGCTGCAGCGCGCCGGCGGCCTCGGCCGCGTCGATGATCGCGATGCCCAGGCGGTCCTTGACGCTGGAGCCGGGGTTGTAGAACTCGAGCTTCGCGTACACCTCGGCACCCGCGCCGTCGGTGACGCGGTTGAGGCGGACGAGCGGCGTGTTGCCGAACGCGCTCGTGATGTCGGAGTGGATGCCGGGCATGGGTGAGGGGCCTTTCGGGTCGGATCGGCGCGCACGCGTCGCGGCGCCGGATCGGGATCAGCCTAGGGGAGCGCTCCGCGAGCATTACGGCATGTGACGCCCGCGCTCGCGCGGCACCGCGCCGGCGCTCCCGCGGGGCTCGAGGTCACGCCGGCCGAGGCCGCCCGGGCTGCCCATCCGCACGTAGGCTGAGGGCGCCATGTCGCTCGACCGCACTCCTTCCCTCCCGCTGTCCCACGCGCTGCGCGCCGCCGCGGAGCGCCTCGCGCGCGCCGGCGTACCCGACCCCGTCGTCGACGCCGAACTGCTCGCCGCCCACGTGCTGGGGGAGGGTCGCGGCGCGGTGCAGGCGCGTGCCCTGCGGGGCGACTCCCTCGACGACGACGCGGCCGCGCGCCTGGACGAGCTCGTGCAGCGCCGCGCGACGCGCGAGCCCCTGCAGCACATCACCGGCACCGCCCCCTTCCGGCACCTCGAGCTGCGGGTCGGCCCGGGAGTCTTCGTGCCCCGGCCCGAGACCGAGATCGTCGCGCAGCTCGCGATCGACGCGCTCGTGGCCGCGGCATCCCCGTCCCCGATCGCCGTGGATCTCGGCACCGGCAGCGGCGCGATCGCGCTCGCGCTGGCGACCGAGGTGCCGCACGCGCGCGTGCACGCCGCCGAGAACTCCGTCGACGCGTACGTCTGGACGGAGGAGAACTTCCGCGGGGTCGGCGCGGACAACGCGCGGCTCGCGTTCGTCGACCTCGAGCACGCGTTCCCGGAGCTGGACGGGACCGTCTCGGTGGTCGTGTCGAACCCTCCGTACGTTCCGGATGCCGCCATCCCGCGCGATCCGGAGGTCCGGTTCTTCGACCCGCCCGCCGCCCTGTACGGCGGCGAGGACGGCCTCGACGTCGTGCGAATCCTGAGTCGCGTGGGGCTGCGGCTCCTGCACCCCGGCGGCACGCTCGTCATCGAGCACGGCGAGTGGCAGGGTGAGCCGATCCGCGACCTCCTCGCCGGCGACGGCTGGCGGGCCGCCGCGACGCATCCGGACCTCACGCTCCGCGACCGCGTCACCACGGCGATCCGCCCGTGACGCTCACGGGCGCGCTCCCATCTCGCGGATAGACTGGGCGGCGACATGTCCTCCGTCTTCGACTGCCGTGACGAGGCGCAGCTTCTCCCCGGCATGCGCCAGGCCCGCCAGGCGATCGGCCGCGGCGAGCTCGTCGTCCTCCCCACCGACACCGTCTACGGCGTCGCCGCCGATGCGTTCAGCGCGAGCGCCGTGCAGCGGCTCCTGGATGCCAAAGGACGCGGCCGCCAGTCGCCGCCGCCCGTCCTGGTCGCGGGCCTCACGACCCTGCGCGCGCTCGTGGCCGAGGTCCCCGAGCCCGTCGAGCGGCTCGTCGAGGCGTTCTGGCCCGGCGGGCTGACGATCGTCCTGCCAGCGCAGCCGTCGCTGTCGTGGGACCTCGGCGAGACCCGCGGCACCGTCGCGGTCCGCATGCCCGACCACCGCATCGCCCTCGAGCTGCTGGAGGAGACCGGGCCGCTCGCCGTGTCGAGCGCCAACCTCACAGGCAGGCCCGCCGCAGTCCGTGTCGAGGACGCACAGGGGATGCTGGGCGACAGCGTCGCCGTCTACCTCGACGGCGGACCGTCCCACACGGGGGTCGCCTCGACGATCGTCGACGCGACGAGCTTCATCGGCGGCGTCGACCCCCGGATCCGTGTTCTGCGCGAAGGCGCGATCGACCGCGTGCGGCTGCGCGAGGTCTTGGTGGATCTCCTCGAGGAGGAGACCGCTGCCGAGGCCGAGCCCGTCGCGCAGGCGGCCGAGCCGCAGGCGGATGCCGCGACGCAGGCCGACGGCGGCACCGCGTGAAGCAGTACGTCTTCACGATCCTCTTCACCGCGATCGTGACGTTCGCCCTTTCGTGGGCCGTCTGGCGGCTCAGCATGCGGTACAAGCTCTATCCGGGCATCCGCGAGCGCGACGTGCACAAGACGCCGACTCCCCGGCTGGGCGGCATCGCGATGTTCTTCGGCGTGGTGGCCGCGGTCGGGGTCTCGGCGGCCAACCCGTACTTCTCCATCTTCTGGGCCGATCAGAAGCAGATCTACGCGATCCTCGCCGCGACCGTCATCATCGTGCTGGTGGGCGTCGCCGACGACCTGTGGGACCTCGACTGGTTCATCAAGCTGGGCGCGCAGTTCCTCGCGGCGGGCATCATCGCGTGGTTCGGCGAGCTGCAGATCTACTCGCTGCCCATCGGCGGCCTCATGGTCGGATCGGGACCCGTGAGCTTCGCGCTGACGGTCTTCTCGATCGTCATCGTCATGAACGCCGTCAACTTCATCGACGGCCTCGACGGCCTCGTCGCAGGCGTCTGCCTCATCGCGAACGGCGTCTTCTTCGCCTACTCGTACATGCTCTCCCGCGATTTCACGGCCAGCAACTTCTCGCTCGCGACCTTCATCGCGGCCGTGCTCATCGGCGCCTGCCTCGGGTTCCTCCCGCTCAACTGGAGTCCCGCGAAGCTGTTCATGGGGGATGCGGGAGCCCTCATGCTGGGCCTGCTCATGGCGTGCTCGGCCATCGCGATCACGGGTCAGCTCGATCCGTCCGTCCTCGACCCCGAGGACTTCGGGCGCTCCCAGCTGCTCGGTGCCTTCATCCCGATCCTCCTTCCCGTCGTCGTCGTGCTGCTGCCGCTGCTGGACTTCGGGCTCGCCGTCATCCGGCGCATGAGCGCCGGCAAGTCGCCGTTCTCGCCCGACCGCAAGCACCTGCACCACCGCATGCTCGACATGGGCCACAGCGACCGGGGCGCCGTCCTGATCTTCTACGCGTGGACGGCCATCTTCGGGCTCGGCGTCCTGCTGATGTACATCGGAACGACGGCCGGCTGGCCCGGCGACTACCTCGTGGGCCTGGCCTACCTCGTCGTCGGCGTCGCCGCATGCCTCGTCGTGACCCTCACGCCTTCGCGCCGCGCGGCGCCCAAACCCGCACTGGAGAGCACAGCATGAGCTCCACGCCCATCTCGAGCACCCCGATCCTGCGCACGACGCTCATGTGGAGCGGGATCGTCACGGCGGGCCTCGCCGTCGTCGCCGGACTGGTCGGCTATCTCGTCGCCGGGACGACGGGGCTGTGGAGCGCCTTGGCCGGCGTCGTGATCGCAGCCGTGTTCCTCGCGATCACCGGGCTCAGCATCCTGATCGCCAACCGCTGGTACGGCGACGACCTCTACGTGCCGATCTTCTTCGGCATCGTCCTGGGCGGCTGGATCCTGAAGTTCATCGTCTTCATCGTCGCGCTGCTCATCCTCCGCGGTCAGCCGTGGATCGAGCCGACGGTCTTCTTCCTCTCGGTCGTCGCGAGCGTCCTGGCGGCGCTCATCGTCGACGTCGTCGTGCTGCTGCGCATGCGGGTGCCGGTGGTCGACGTGCAGCTGCCCACCGACCCCGACGAGGGGGAGCGGTCGGACCACACGCACAGCTGACGCTCAGGGCGGATTCAGCAGGCTCCCGAGTTTGGTAGGGTGGTTCTCGCGCCCGCCGCTCGCCCTGCGAGCCCTTGCGGAGTGACGCTCACCGACCATCGTCGCAACGGTTCACGCCGATGCCCCGAAGCTGGAGCCAGCGCTGTTTACTCAAGCTGCGACCCTGATCGCCAAGACCGCTGAAGACGGGCCCGTATTCCACGCCCCGTCGATCAATGAGTTCTTCCCCGCCGTCATCACGACGGTGTTCGGGATCCCGATCACGCGAATCCACATCATCCAGGTCCTCGCGACCATCGCTGTCGTGCTGGTGTTCTGGCTCGGCACGCGCAAGATGACGGTCGTCCCCGGCCGCTTCCAGAGCATCGTCGAGATGGGCCTGGGCTTCGTGCGCAACAACATCGCGTACGACCTGCTCGGCAAGAAGGACGGCGAGCGGTTCCTCCCGATCCTCACGACGATGTTCTTCATGATCCTGTTCATGAACATCACGGGCATCATCCCGTTCCTGAACATCGCAGGAACCGCGATCATCGCCGTGCCGCTCACCCTCGCAGTGGTCAGCTACGTGACGTTCATCTACGCGGGCATCAAGAAGAGCCCGGGCAAGTTCTTCAAGAACTCCCTCTTCCCCTCGGGCGTGCCGTGGCCGATCTACTTCATCGTGACGCCGATCGAGTTCATCTCGACCTTCATCATCCGGCCCGTCACGCTGACGCTCCGACTCCTCATGAACATGATGGTCGGCCACCTGCTGCTCGTCCTGTTCTTCTCGGCGACGTCGTTCTTCCTCGCGATGAGCGGCTGGTGGACGATCCTCGCCGCCGGCAGCCTCGCGTTCGGCTTCGCCTTCACACTCTTCGAAATCCTCGTGGCCGTCCTCCAGGCCTACGTCTTCGCCCTCCTCACCGCGGTCTACATCCAGCTCGCGGTGGCGGAAGAGCACTGAGCGGGTCGGCTCGAAGCCGCCCATAACCGAAAGGAAACACCCCCGTGGACGCAACTACGGTTCTCGCCGAGGTCTCCGGCTCCATCGCGACCGTCGGCTATGGCCTCGCTGCGATCGGCCCCGCCATCGGCGTCGGCATCGTCGTCGGCAAGACCATCGAGGGCGTGGCTCGTCAGCCCGAGCTCGCCGGTCGCCTCCAGGTCCTCATGTGGATCGGTATCGCCTTCACCGAGGCGCTCGCCTTCATCGGCATCGCGACCGCCTTCATCTTCGGCTACTGATCCCTCTTTCCGACGTAAGGAGACAGGATGCTCACCGCTCTTGTCGCACTCGCCGCTGAAGAAGCCGAGACGCCCAACCCGCTGCTGCCGGCCTGGTACGACATCATCTGGTCGTCGGTGTGCTTCGTCGTCATCCTCTTCATCTTCTGGAAGGTCGCGCTGCCGCGCCTGAAGAAGCTGCTCGACGAGCGCGCCGCCGCCATCGAGGGCAACATCGCGAAGGCCGATGAGGCCCAGCGTCGGGCCGAGGCCGCCCTCGAGGAGTACACGGCGCAGCTCGCCGGTGCCCGCAAGGAGGCCGGAGAGATCCGCGACGCCGCTCGTGACGACGGTCGCAAGATCATCGCCGAGGCGAAGGAGACGGCATCCTCCGAGGCCGCCCGTCTCACGGCATCCGCTCACTCGCAGATCGAGGCGGAGCGCCAGTCGGCGCTCGTGTCGCTGCGCAGCGAGGTCGGCACGCTCGCGATCGATCTCGCCGGCGGCGTGATCGGCGAGTCGCTCGCCGACGACAAGAAGGCACAGGGCGTCGTCGACCGCTTCCTCGCGGAGCTCGAGGCATCCGAAGCCGCCGCCCAGAAGGCGTCGAAGTAATGGGCAGTGCGACCACTCAGGCGCTCGTGGAGACCACGGCGGCGCTCGACCGCGCCGCCGGGGTCGACCTGACGGTCGCCGGCGAGCTGTTCGCGGCGGCCCGCGCGCTCGGTGACTCGCCGCAGCTCGCCGGCGCTCTGGCCGACTCGGCCGCGTCCGAGGCGGCCCGCGCGAAGGTGGTCGCGGACGTCTTCGGCAAGTCGCTGTCGGCCGCAAGCGTGACGCTCATCACGACGGCCGTCTCGCAGCGCTGGTCCTCGCCCGCCGACCTCGTCGACGCGATCGAGGAGCTCGCGGTGCGCGCTGCGGCCCGCTCCGCCGCCGGAGCCGACGTCGAGGGCGAGATCTTCCAGTTCTCGCGCACCGTCGCGGCCAACCCCGAGCTCGAGCTCGCCCTCGGCAGCCGACTGGGGGATGCCTCGGCCAAGGGCGACCTCGTCCGCTCGCTCATCGGCGGCCGCGCGAGCGCCGCGACGACCCTCATCGTGTCGTCGCTCGTGCAGCAGCCCCGTGAGCGCCGGATCCGCCAGCTCCTGACGCGTGCCATGGACCTCGTCGCCCACCAGCGCGGCCGCGCGGTCGCGACCGTCGTGTCGGCGGTCCCGCTGAGCGCCGCGCAGTCCGACCGCCTCGCTTCCGCGCTCTCGAAGCGCTACGGCACCGAGGTCGCGCTCAACCCGGTCGTCGACCCGTCGGTCGTCGGCGGCGTCCGCGTGCAGATCGCGGACGACGTCATCGACGCGAGCGTGTCGTCACGCATCGCGGATCTCCGGCAGCGTCTGGCCGGCTAACACACACTTCCCGCCCTGAAGGGCGGAGGCTTCGGGGCCCGACTCACGGACGGCCTCACTGAACGAAGGAAGACAATGGCAGAACTCACTATCAGCCCCGACGTCATCCGTGACGCGCTGAAGGACTTCGTCGCCGCGTACGAGCCCACCGGCGCTGCGGCGACCGAGGTCGGCACGGTGGTCGACGCCGCCGACGGCATCGCCCACGTCGAGGGCCTTCCCGGCGTCATGGCCAACGAGCTCGTGACGTTCGCGGACGGCACGAGCGGCCTGGCCCTGAACCTCGACGAGCACGAGATCGGCGTCGTCGTCCTCGGCGACTTCTCCGGCATCGAGGCCGGCCAGCAGGTCACCCGCACCGGCGAGGTCCTCTCGGTCCCGGTCGGCGACTCCTACCTCGGCCGCGTCGTCGATCCGCTCGGCAACCCGATCGACGGCCTCGGCGAGATCGCGAACGAGGGCCGTCGCGCGCTCGAGCTGCAGGCGCCCGGCGTCATGCAGCGCAAGAGCGTGCACGAGCCCATGCAGACCGGCATCAAGGCGATCGACGCCATGATCCCGATCGGCCGCGGCCAGCGCCAGCTCATCATCGGCGACCGCCAGACGGGCAAGACGGCGATCGCGATCGACACGATCATCAACCAGCGCGCCAACTGGGAGTCGGGCGACGAGAACAAGCAGGTCCGCTGCATCTACGTCGCGATCGGCCAGAAGGGCTCGACGATCGCGTCCGTCAAGGGCGCGCTCGAGGACGCCGGCGCCATGGAGTACACGACGATCGTCGCGGCTCCCGCCTCCGACCCCGCGGGCTTCAAGTACCTCGCTCCGTACACGGGCTCGGCGATCGGCCAGCACTGGATGTACCAGGGCAAGCACGTCCTGATCATCTTCGACGACCTGTCCAAGCAGGCCGAGGCCTACCGCGCCGTGTCGCTGCTCCTCCGCCGCCCGCCGGGCCGCGAGGCGTACCCCGGTGACGTCTTCTACCTGCACTCGCGTCTGCTCGAGCGCTGCGCGAAGCTCTCCGACGAGCTGGGCGCCGGCTCGATGACGGGTCTGCCGATCATCGAGACGAAGGCCAACGACGTCTCGGCGTACATCCCGACCAACGTCATCTCGATCACGGACGGCCAGATCTTCCTGCAGTCCGACCTGTTCAACGCCAACCAGCGTCCCGCGGTCGACGTCGGCATCTCGGTCTCGCGAGTCGGCGGCGACGCCCAGGTCAAGTCGATCAAGAAGGTCTCCGGCACGCTCAAGCTCGAGCTCGCCCAGTACCGCTCGCTCGAGGCGTTCGCGATGTTCGCGAGCGACCTGGACGCGGCATCCCGTCGTCAGCTGGCCCGCGGCGCGCGCCTGACCGAACTGCTCAAGCAGCCGCAGTACTCGCCGTACCCCGTCGAGGAGCAGGTCGTCTCGATCTGGGCGGGAACGAAGGGCAAGCTCGACACGATCGAGGTGGAGTCGGTGCTGCGCTTCGAGCGCGAGCTGCTGGACTACCTGCGTCGCAACACGACGATCCTCGACACGCTGCGCGAGACCAACGTGCTCGACGACGACACCGCCGCCGAGCTCGAGAAGCTCACCGACGCGTTCATCCTCGAGTTCCAGTCCGGCAAGGGCGGTCAGGCGATCGACAAGCCGGGCCACGAGGAGTACGCGGCGGCCGAGGCGGGCGACGTCAGCCAGGAGAAGATCGTCAAGGGCCGCCGCTGAGCGGCTCGCCTGGACAGGAACCATGGGCGCACAACTGAGGGTCTACAAGCAGAAGATCGCTTCTGCTCAGACGACCAAGAAGATCACGAAGGCGATGGAGCTCATCGCGGCTTCGCGCATCCAGAAGGCGATGGCGCGCGTGCGCGCGTCCGCGCCCTTCGCGCGTGCCGTGACGCGCGCCGTCTCCGCCGTGGCCACGCACTCGAACGTCGACCACCCGCTGACGACGGAGCGCGAGGTCATCCGCCGGTCGGCGATCGTCATCTTCGCGTCCGACCGCGGCCTCGCGGGAGCCTTCAACGCTCAGATCCTCCGCGAGGGTCTGCAGCTGGCGGAGCTCCTGCGCTCGCAGGGCAAGGAAGTCGTGTTCTACCTCGTCGGCCGCAAGGCCGTCGGCTACTTCCAGTTCCGGCAGATGGCGAGCGCGGCCGAGTGGACGGGTGACACCGACACGCCGCACTTCCACACGGCCGAGGAGATCTCGGGCGTGCTGCTGGATGCCTACGACCGCGGCGGCGACGCGGGCGGCGTGGACGAGATCAACCTCGTCTACAACCGCTTCGTCAGCATGATGACGCAGTCGCCCGAGACGGTGCGCCTCCTGCCCCTGGAGGTCGTGGAAGCGGATTCCTCGAGCACGCAGGTGTACCCGCTCTACGAGTTCGAGCCCGAGGCGAGCGTCGTCCTGGACGCGCTCCTGCCGGTGTACATCCAGAGCCGTGTCTTCAACGCGCTCCTGCAGTCGTCGGCCGCGAAGCACGCCGCGACGCAGAAGGCGATGAAGTCCGCCAGCGACAACGCCGACAAGCTCATCACCGACTACACCCGCCTGCGCAACAACGCGCGTCAGGCCGAGATCACGCAGCAGATCGCCGAGATCGTCGGCGGCGCCGACGCTCTGGCGTCGGGCAAGTAGACCCACGAAAGAGAAGAAGCCATGAGCCTCACCGCAGAGAAGACGGCCGCCCCGGCCACGGGGCGCGTCGCCCGCGTCACGGGCCCCGTCGTCGACATCGAGTTCCCGCACGACTCGATCCCCGACATCTACAACGCGCTCAAGACGACCGTCACGGTCGAGGGCGTGACGAGCGAGTTCACGCTCGAAGTCGCGCAGCACCTGGGCGACGACCTCGTCCGCGCGATCGCGCTCAAGCCCACCGACGGCGTCGTGCGCGGCCAGGAGGTGCGCGACACCGGCGGCCCCATCTCGGTCCCCGTCGGCGACGTCACGAAGGGTCGCGTCTTCAACGTGACCGGCGACGTCCTCAACGCCGAGCCGAACGAGAAGATCGAGATCACCGAGCGCTGGGGCATCCACCGCCAGGCGCCGAGCTTCGACCAGCTCGAGTCGAAGACCCAGATGTTCGAGACGGGCATCAAGGTCATCGACCTCCTGACCCCGTACGTGCAGGGTGGCAAGATCGGCCTCTTCGGCGGCGCCGGCGTCGGCAAGACGGTCCTCATCCAGGAGATGATCCAGCGCGTCGCGCAGGACCACGGCGGTGTCTCGGTGTTCGCCGGTGTCGGCGAGCGCACGCGTGAGGGCAACGACCTCATCCACGAGATGGAGGACGCGGGCGTCTTCGACAAGACGGCCCTCGTGTTCGGCCAGATGGATGAGCCGCCGGGGACGCGCCTTCGCGTCGCGCTCTCGGCGCTGACGATGGCGGAGTACTTCCGCGACGTGCAGAAGCAGGACGTGCTCCTGTTCATCGACAACATCTTCCGCTTCACGCAGGCGGGCTCCGAGGTCTCGACGCTGCTCGGCCGCATGCCCTCCGCCGTGGGCTACCAGCCGAACCTCGCCGACGAGATGGGCATCCTCCAGGAGCGCATCACGTCGACCCGCGGTCACTCGATCACGTCGCTGCAGGCCATCTACGTCCCCGCCGACGACTACACCGACCCGGCCCCCGCCACGACGTTCGCGCACCTCGACGCGACGACGGAGCTCAGCCGCGAGATCGCGTCGAAGGGTCTTTACCCGGCCGTCGACCCGCTCGCCTCGACGAGCCGCATCCTGGACCCGCGCTACATCGGCGCCGACCACTACCGCGTCGCGACCGCCGTCAAGCAGATCCTCCAGAAGAACAAGGAGCTGCAGGAGATCATCGCGATCCTCGGTGTCGACGAGCTCTCCGAAGAGGACAAGGTCGTCGTCGCCCGCGCGCGTCGCATCCAGCAGTTCCTCTCGCAGAACACCTACATGGCCAAGAAGTTCACCGGCGTCGAGGGCTCCACGGTCCCGATCAAGGAGACGATCGAGTCCTTCGACGCCATCGTCAAGGGTGACTTCGACCACGTCGCCGAGCAGGCGTTCTTCAACGTCGGCGGCATCTCCGACGTCGAGGAGAAGTGGGCGCAGATCCAGAAGGAGAACGGCTGACATGCCGCTCAAGGTGAGCCTCGTCTCGGCCGAGTCCGAAGTCTGGGCGGGCGAGGCGTCGCTCGTGGTCGCCAAGACCGTCCTCGGCGAGATCGGCTTCATGCCCGGTCACGAGCCCGTCCTCGCGGTGCTCGCCGAGGGCCAGGTGCGCATCACGCAGGCCGACGGCACGAAGATCATCGCGAACGCCCAGGACGGCTTCCTGTCCATGGACGGCGACGAGGTCTCGATCGTGGCCGGCAACGCCGCGCTCATCGCCTGAATCATTCTTCGGTCGTTGAGCGAGGAGCGAAGCGACGAGACGAAACGCCCCGAGCCTCCCGCAGGCTCCGGGGCGTTTCGTCTCGCTTCGCTCGCTCAACGACCGCTCGTGGACAAATGCTGATCCTTCTTCCGCCTTCCGAAACGAAACGTTCCGGGGGCTCCCGGCGTCCCGTCGATCTCGAGGGGCTCGCCCTTCCCGCACTGCGAGAGCAGCGCGCTCAGGTGCTTGCGGCGCTCGAGGAGCTGGCGACGGATGCCGAGACGGCAGCGCGGGTCTTGAAGCTCGGGCCCAGCCAGCTCGGCGAGATCGACGACAACGCGCGCGTGACGTCCTCGCCCACGATGGCCGCCGTGGACCGCTACACGGGTGTCCTGTACGACGCGCTGGGAGCTGCATCCCTCGACTCGGCCGCCCGCGCCTGGCTCGCACGGCGGGTCCTCATCCATTCCGCGCCGCTCGGCCCGGTCGGCGCGCTCGACCGCATCCCGGCGTATCGACTGAGCGCCGGGACGTCGCTTCCGGGCATCCCGCCACTGCGGCGGCTGTGGGCGGCGCCCGTCTCCCACGCCCTCGAGGCCGCGGACCCGGGGTTCGTCCTCGACCTGCGGTCCGAGGCGTACGCCGCGCTCGGGCCGGTGCCGGCATCCGTCGCCTCGGCCTACGTGCGCGTCGTCGCCGAGTCCGAGGGCGGCGCCGTCCGGGCTCTCAACCACTTCAACAAGCACGCCAACGGCGCCCTCGTCCGCCGGCTCGCGGTGCAGCGACCGCGCCTGTCGTCCCGCGCCGGCTTCGTGCGGTGGGCGGATGCTGCCGGCATCCGCGTGCGCGAAGGCTCGGCGGGAGAGCTCGAGCTGTTCGCCTAGCGCTCAGCGCTCGGTGTTGTCGGCGGTCTGCTGCGTGTTCTCGGCGATCGCGATCAGCGCGACCACCGCCTCGATGATGAAGCGCAGGATGACGATCGCGAGGAACGTCGCGATCGGCACGAGGATGAGCGTCGCGACGAGGAGCGACACGCCGGCTCCGGGGTTGAACGAGATGAGGTCGATCCCGACCCAGATCCCGCGCACGAACCACACGAGGAATCCGATGCCGATCGCGATGAGGCCCACGACGTAGAACGCGCTCGCGAGCCGCCTCGTGATGAACGTGCGGAACGAGATGTCGAACAGCGCGCTCAGGAACCCGCGCCCGATGTCGGACGCGTCGCCGACGGCGCGGGGGACGCCCGTGTCGTCGGGGTCGGCCGCGGGGTCGTAGGCACGCGCCGTCGCGGGGGAGCCGGCCGGGGCGGACCTGCGGGCTGCCGCCTCGTCGGCGGGCTGCTCGGGCAGGGGCGGAGGCGTGGGGTTCGAGTCGCTCATGAGAGTGTCCTTCCGCGAGGGGCTGTCGCCAGGCTAGCGATCGTCGACCGTCGCGGCGAGTCGCCGCGACGGTGAGTGCAGACGTCGGACGCTCATCGCTAGCATGTGATTCGGCGGGGCCGAGGGCCTCGTAGGCGCGGCCGGTACGCGTCCGTCTTCGACTCTCTAGGAGTTCGTTCCATGGACTACAACGACTACGGGTACGGGGGCATGCTCGCGTTCCTGCTCCTGTTGCTCCCTATCCTCCTGATCTTCGGCATCGCCGCCTACGTCCTGACTTCGTGGTTCCTGATGAAGGTCTTCCAGAAGGCCGGAGTCCAGGGCGGCTGGCGCGCCTGGGTTCCCGTGTACAACCTGATGGTCTTCTCCAAGCTCGGCGATCTGAGCCCGTGGCTGATCCTCTACGGCATCGGCGCCGCCTTCGTCCTGGGCTTCGTCGGGCTCGGGTGGATCGGATCGCTCGCCGGCTTCGTCGTGACCATCCTCGCGGCGTGGCGGGTGGGATTGAAGCTGCAGAAGGAAGCGGCCTGGACGATCCTCTACTTCTTCCTCCCGATCGTGTGGCTCGGCATCCTCGGCTTCGACAAGTCGCGCTGGAACCCGGCCGTCCCGCCCGCCCCATGGGCGAACAACGGCTTCCTCGGTGACCGCACCGTGTGGGCGGGCGTACCGTCGCAGGGCGGCGGATACGTGGCTCCGCAGCAGGGGTACGCCGCTCCGGGCGCTTACCCGCCCCCGGCCGCCGGCGCGTACCCGCCTCCTGCCGCTCCCGGCGCCTACCCGCCGCCCGCTCCCGGCTCGTACGCGCCTCCCGCCGACGCGACGCAGCCCCCGGCGGGCTACACGCCGCCGCCGACGGCGTACACCGAGCCGCCCGCATACACCCCGCCGCCGGCTTCCGAGCCGCCCGCCGGCTACACGCCGCCGCCCGCGGCCGCCGAGCCGCCTGCCGCGCCGGCGCCGTCCACCGGGGAGCCGCCGGCCGCGCCGGAGCCGCCCGCCGGCTACACCCCGGCACCTGCGGCGGAGTCCGCGCCCGAGCCGCCCGCAGCACCGGAGCCCGCCGCCCCCGAGCCCCCGGCCGCCGAGGCGCCGTCCGCGCCGGAGGAGCCCGCGGCGGCGCCGGAGCCGCCCGCCGCCGAACCGACCGCAGCCCCCGAGCCGCCGGCCGAGCCGGCCGCCGCCCCCGAGCCGCCCGCCGCCCCCGAACCGCCGGCCGCGTCGGAGGAGCCGGCCATCGTCTTCGAGCCGCCGGCCGCGGAGCCCGAGGCCCCCGCAACGCCCGAGCCGCCCGCGGAGCCCGAGGCGCCTGCCGAGCCGGAGGACCCGAAGGCGCCCAAGGCCTGATGACCGAATCGTGAACCCCCGCCCGTCCGGCGGGGGTTCACGCGTTTCGGCGCCGGCTTCCGGCGGGGTTAGCGTGGACGACATGACCTCCACGCCTGTCCCTCTCCGCCGCGTCGGCGCCTCCGGCCTCCTCGTCTCCGCCGTCGGGCTCGGCTGCAACAACTTCGGCCGCAGCGGCACGAAGACCGAGTCGATCGAGGGCACGCGCGCGGTCCTCGACGCGGCGATCGAGGCGGGCGTCACGTTCCTGGACACCGCCGACATCTACGGCAAGGAGCCCGGGCTGTCCGAGACCCTCATGGGCGAGGCACTGCAGCGGCGACGCGACGAGGTCGTCCTCGCGACGAAGTTCGGGCACGCCGACTTCGCGGCGGGCGTCCTGGGTGGGGCGAAGGCGTCGCGCACCCACGTGCGGCGTGCGGTCGAGGCATCCCTCACGCGCCTGAGGACGGACTGGATCGACCTCTACCAGCTCCACACGCCCGACCCCGCGACGCCCATCGACGAGACGCTGGACGCCCTCGGCGACCTCGTGCGCGAAGGCAAGGTGCGCTACATCGGCCACTCGAACCTCGCGGGCTGGCAGATCGCCGAGGCGCATTTCGTCGCGCGGGAGCGGCGCTCGGTGCCCTTCGTCTCGTCGCAGAACCAGTACAGCCTGCTCGCGCGCGGTGCCGAGCGGAACGTGCTGCGCGCGGTCGAGCGCTACGGCCTGGGCTTCTTCCCCTTCTTTCCGCTGCACAACGGCCTGCTCACGGGCAAGTTCACGCGGGATGCCGCTCCCGCCGACTCCCGGATCATGCGCCAGCGCCCCCACCTGTACGAGAACGCGCCGTGGGATGCGCTCGAGGCGTACCAGGCGTACTGCGATGAGCGCGGCATCACGATGCTCGAGGCGACGTTCGGCTGGTTCCTCGCGCGACCCGTCGTCGCGAGCGTCATCGCGGGTGCGACGAGCCCCGAGCAGGTGCGCGCCAATGCCGCCGCCGCGACCGCGTGGACGCCCACGGCCGACGACCTCGCGGCGATCGACGCGATCTTCCCGGCCTCGCCACCCTCCGACATGTGAGCCGCGGGCGGGCGCGGGAGCGGCATCCGGTGAGCGGTTCGCTCTCAGCGCACGGTGGGCGTTTGTACGCCGCGGCACGACAGGCGTAGCGTCGTTCGACGTGCGCGGCCGCTTCTGGGCGGATGTCGCCGCGCCGAAAGGAACACCGTGCTCGGAAAGCTCCTGGTGCGCTACCTCAGCCCCGCCTGGCTTCTCATCATCGGCGTCGTCGTCTTCCAGCTCGCGCAGTCCATCGCGTCGCTCATGCTGCCGACGCTCAACGCGAACATCATCGACAACGGCGTCGTGACCGGCGACATCGACTACATCTGGCAGACCGGCGGCGTCATGCTGATCGTGAGCCTCGTGCAGGTCGTGTGCTCGATCGTGGCCGTCTACTTCGGCTCCCGCCTCGCGATGGGGATGGGCCGTGATCTGCGCGGCGACCTCTTCCATCGCGTCGTGGCGTTCTCGCAGCGCGAGGTCGGCCAGTTCGGCGCTCCGTCGCTCATCACGCGCAACACGAACGACGTCCAGCAGGTCCAGATGCTCGTCCAGGTGTCCGCGACCCTCATGATCTCGGCACCCATGCTCGCGATCGGCGGCGTCATCATGGCCGTCCGGCAGGATGCCGGGCTGTCCTGGCTCATGGCCGTCTCGATCCCTGTCCTGCTCATCATCGTCGGGCTCATCGTCGTGCGCATGGTGCCCGCGTTCACGCAGATGCAGAAGAAGATCGACCGCGTCAACCAGATCATGCGCGAGCAGCTGAGCGGCATCCGCGTCATCCGCGCATTCGTGCGCGAGCGCGAGGAGCACGCCCGCTTCGAGGCGGCGAGCGTCGACGTCATGCAGACGGGCCTGCGCGCCGGCAACCTCATGGCGCTCATGTTCCCCTCGGTCATGCTCGTCATGAACGTCTCGAGCGTCGCCGTCATCTGGTTCGGCGCCTTCCAGGTGCAGGACAACGGCGTCCAGATCGGCACGCTGTTCGCGTTCCTCAACTACCTCATGCAGATCCTCATGGGCGTCATGATGGCGACCTTCATGTTCGTCATGATCCCGCGCGCGGCCGTGTGCGCGAACCGGATCGGCGACGTGCTCGAGACCGACCCGTCGGTCTCGGCGCCCGCCGACCCGGCCGCCCTCCGCGAGGCCATCGGCCGAGTCGAGTTCGAGCACGTCGACTTCGCCTATCCGGGAGCCGAGGACGCGGTGCTGCACGACCTGACGTTCACGGTCGAGCCTGGCACGACGACGGCCATCATCGGCTCGACGGGTGCCGGCAAGACGACGCTCGTCGGCCTGATCCCGCGCCTCTTCGACGTCACGGCGGGCGTCGTCCGCATCGACGGCGTCGACGTGCGCGACTACGAGCCCGACCTCCTGTGGGGTCGCATCGGCCTCATCCCGCAGCGGGCGTTCCTCTTCTCGGGGACGATCGCGTCGAACCTCCGCTACGGCGACGAGGAGGCGACCGACGAGGACCTGTGGCGCGCCCTCGAGCTCGCCCAGGCGAAGGACTTCGTCGAGGCGATGCCGGAGGGGCTCGCCGCGCCCATCGCCCAGGGCGGGACCAACGTGTCGGGCGGCCAGCGGCAGCGGCTCGCGATCGCCCGCGCCCTCGTCAAGCAGCCGGGGATCTACGTCTTCGACGACTCGTTCTCGGCGCTGGACCTGCGCACGGATGCCGCGCTCCGCCATGCGCTGGACACCCACCTGCCGCACGCGACGCGCGTCGTGGTCGCGCAGCGCGTCACGACGATCCAGCACGCCGACCAGATCATCGTCCTCGACCACGGACGCATGGTCGGCGTCGGCACCCACGACGAGCTGGTCGAGACGAACGAGACCTACCGCGAGATCGTCGATTCGCAGCTCGCGGCGGAGGCGGCGGCATGAGCGGCGGGCAGACGGCGGCTCCGCGCCGCATGCCGATGCAGCGCGGCCCCATGGGTCAGGCGGGGCCGGGGGAGAAGGCGCAGAACTTCGGGCCCAGCGCGAAGCGCCTGCTCGGCACGCTGCGCCGCGACCGGCCGCTGCTCATCGTCGTGCTCGTGCTCGGCATCCTGAGCGTCGCGCTCTCGGTCATCGGCCCCAAGCTCCTCGGCGAGGCGACGAACGTCGTCTTCGCGGGCTTCGTTTCTATGCAGACGCCCGAGGGGATGACGAAGCAGCAGGTCATCGACGGGCTCATCGCGCAGGGCAACCAGCAGCAGGCCGACATGCTCGCGGCGATGGACTTCGTCCCGGGCGCCGGAATCGACTTCGACAAGCTCGCCACGATCGTCCTGATCACGCTCGCCGTCTACGTCTTCGCGAGCCTCTTCGGCTGGCTGCAGGCGCGCATCCTCAACGGCGTCGTGCAGCGCGCGATGAACCGCCTGCGCCTCCAGGTGGAGGAGAAGGTCCACCGCCTGCCGCTGCGCTACTTCGACCGCGTCCAGCGCGGCGAGCTCCTGAGCCGCGTCACCAACGACGTCGACAACATCGGCCAGACGATGCAGCAGACGCTCTCGCAGGTCGTCATCTCGCTCCTGACGGTCATCGGCGTCCTGGTCATGATGTTCCTGATCTCGCCGCTCCTGGCGACGATCGCGCTCGTGACGATCCCGCTCACGATCGTCATCACGGTGCTGGTCGCCAAGCGCTCGCAGAAGCTTTTCGTCGCGCAGTGGGCTGCCACCGGCAAGCTCAATGCGCGCGTCGAGGAGACGTTCTCGGGTCACTCGGTCGTCAAGGTGTTCGGCCACCAGAAGGAGGTCGAGGCCGAGTTCCGCGACGAGAACGAAGAGGTCTACCGCGCGAGCTTCGGCGCGCAGTTCCTGTCGGGCATCATCATGCCCGCGATGATGTTCATCGGGAACCTCGTCTATGTCGCGATCGCCGTCGTCGGCGGCCTCCAGGTCGCGGCCGGGCTCATGTCGATCGGCGACGTACAGGCCTTCATCCAGTACTCGCGGCAGTTCACGCAGCCCCTCAGCCAGCTGGGCTCCATGGCGAACCTCCTCCAGTCCGGCGTCGCGAGCGCCGAGCGCGTGTTCGAGCTGCTCGACGAGGACGAGGAGACGCCCGATCCGGAGAACGCGGAGACGGCACCCGAGTCCGCGAGTCACCTGTCGTTCCAGAACGTCTCGTTCCGGTACGTCGAGGACAAGCCGCTCATCGACGATCTTTCGCTCGAGGCGACGCCGGGGAGCACCGTCGCGATCGTGGGTCCGACGGGCGCCGGCAAGACGACGCTCGTGAACCTCATCATGCGGTTCTACGACGTTGACAGCGGGCGCATCACGCTCGACGCCCCCGGTGTGAACGGGGAGCCGGTCGACACGCGCCGCATGACGCGCGACGACCTGCGCGCGCGGACGGGCATGGTGCTGCAGGACACGTGGCTGTTCGCGGGCACGATCCGCGAGAACATCGCCTACGGTCGGCCGGACGCCTCGGAGGAGGAGATCGTCGCGGCCGCGACGGCGGCGTACGTCGACCGCTTCGTCCACGCGCTGCCGGACGGCTACGACACGATGCTCGACGACGAGGCGACGAACCTGAGCGTCGGCGAGCGGCAGCTCGTCACGATCGCCCGCGCGTTCCTCGCCGATCCGCGCATCCTGATCCTCGACGAGGCGACGTCCTCGGTGGACACGCGCACGGAGCTGCTGATCCAGCGCGCCATGTCGCGACTGCGCGCCGATCGGACCGCCTTCGTGATCGCGCACCGCCTGTCCACGATCCGGGATGCCGATCTCATCCTCGTCATGGAGAGCGGCGCGATCGTCGAGCAGGGGTCGCACGAAGAGCTGCTGCGCGCGCGCGGCGCGTACTGGCGCCTGTACAACGCGCAGTTCGAGTCGGCGATCGAGGAGGAGGAGGCGCAGACCCCCGTGCTCGTCGGTGCACCGCCGATCCCGACGGTCGCCGAGCTCATCGCGGACGAGGGAATCGAGGCCGGTGAAGGCCCGTCCACTAGTATGTGAGGACGTCGGCGGACCGTCTGTCCGCCATGGCATTCGGGAGGATAGCGGCGTGTCCGAGGTATCCACCCAGCGTCGCTCTGTGACGTTCGGCGATCGCGCCCACGGCGGCACGATCGACCTGGCCTGGGCGGGGGTCACCCACAAGGGCCGCCGCCGCGACATCAATCAGGACGCCATGCTGACGGCCTTCCCGCTGTTCGTCGTCGCCGACGGCATGGGCGGGCACCTGGGCGGCGAGATCGCGAGCGCGAGCACCGTCGACCGCCTGCGCGGCGTCGTGGACGCGGGGCGGGTCAACGCGAAGGCGATCGAGAAGGGCCTCGCGCGGGCCGTCAAGGACATCGCGGGTCATCCCGACACGACCGACGACGGGACGGGGACGACCCTCACGGGCGTCTTCCTCGACGAGGCTCACACACCCCCGCAGTGGGTCACCCTCAACATCGGCGACTCCCGCGTGTATCTGCTCCGCGACGAGTCGCTCGTGCAGATCACGACCGACCATTCCGTCGTCCAGGAGCTCGTCGCAGCAGGGCGGCTGAGCCCCGAAGAGGCCGAGAACCACCCGTACGGCAATGTCATCACGCGTGCGGTCGGACCGAGCGAGGGCGCGACCCCCGACTACGTGCGGCTCGACGTCGCCGACGGCGACCGCTTCGTCATCTGCTCCGACGGCCTCACGAAAGAGCTGACCGACTACGGCATCCAGCACTTCCTCGGCGAGCAGGCCGATCCGGCCGACGCCGTCAACGCGATGCTCGAGGCCGCGCTCGAGAACGGCGGCCGTGACAACATCACGATCGTCGTCCTGAACGTCGCGCTCGGCACGGGCTCCTCCACAGCCGAGGACTGAACGCGCCGCGTCCACGGATGCCGCGGCGCCCGGTCGCCAGTCCGCTACGGCGACTTGACTGGCGCGGTGCCGAATCCTGCCCCGCCCCGTCCGGACGTCGACCCCTTCGACGCGGCCGATGAGCCGCTGACACTGCCGCCCGAGCCGTCCGCGCCGACGCGCGCGCCCCTGCCGGTCCTCGCGATGATCGTGCCGCTGGCTGGGGCGGTCGTGCTGTGGCTCGTGACCGGGTCGGCGCTCTCCCTGTGGCTCGCGCTCCTCGGGCCGCTCATCGCCGGCGCGACCTTCCTCGACGGGCGGCGTGCGGCGCGTCGCGAGCGTCGCCGCACGGCGGCCGAGACGGATGCCGCGCACGCCCGCATCGCGGAGTCCATCGCCGCTCGGCACGACCGTGAGCGCGAGCGACGGAGGGCGCAGCATCCCGATGTCGCAGCGTTCCTCGCCGGCCCCGGCGAGATCTGGCGCCACGTCCCCGCGCGAACGCAGGCCGTGGTCGTCGGCTCGGGTGCCGCCCCCAGCGCCGTGCAGGTGTCCGGCGGCGGGTCCGACGATCGCAGCCGGGAGCTGCGCAGGCAGGCGCGCGTCCTAACGGAAGTGCCGCTCGTCGTCCCGGCGGCGGGCGGGATCGCCGTCGTCGGCCCTCCTGTGCTCGCAGGCGCCGTCGCCCGCGGGCTCGTCCTGCAGACGTGCCTGACCCATTCGCCGGGTGACCTCCGCATCGTCGGGCCCCTCGCCGACGAGGACCGCTGGATCGAAGGGCTGCCGCACAGGAGGGCGGCGACCGGGACGGCGCTGGCCGTCGTGGCCGCCGGCGCGCCCATCCCCGGCGACGCCGACCTCGCGATCGTCCGCGCCGCGCCGTCGGGGCGCCCGCCGGCCGCGTGTGCGACGGTGCTGACCGTCGCGTCACCCGGCCGGGCACGAGTGGAGGCGGCGGGCGAGACGCGGGATGTCGCCGTGGAGGCGGTCTCGCTCGCTCAGGCCGAGCACATCGCAGCGCGGATCGCCGCCCTCGCGGACGAGCTGCCCGGGGACGAGGCGGCTCGTGCGCCGGTCGCACTCGCGCCGCTCCTCGGCGGTGCGCCGACGCCGGGGCTGGGTGCCGTCATCGGGCTCGAGGACGGCGCGCCGGCGTACGTCGACCTCGTCGCGGACGGTCCTCACGCGGTCGTCGCGGGAATGACCGGCAGCGGAAAGAGCGAGCTGCTCGTGACGTGGGTCGTCGCCCTGTGCGCCTCGCGCTCGCCGCGCGAGGTGAGCTTCCTGCTGGCCGACTTCAAAGGCGGGACGGCATTCGACGCCCTGGCGGGGCTTCCGCACGTCACGGGCGTCATCACCGATCTCGACGGGGCCGGCGCTCGGCGCGCGATCGAGAGCCTGCGAGCCGAGGTCCGGTGGCGCGAAGGCGAGCTCGCCCGGCACGGCGCCCGCGACATCCTCGATCCGCGTGTCGACCTGCCGCGCCTGGTCGTCGTGGTCGACGAGTTCGCCGCGCTCCTGGCCGACCACCCCGAGCTGCACGCCGTCTTCACCGACATCGCAGCCCGAGGGCGAGCCCTCGGGATGCACCTCGTCCTCGGCACCCAGCGTGTCGCCGGTGTCGTGCGGGACGCGCTGCTGGCGAACTGCCCGCTGCGCATCAGCCTCCGGGTCGCGGATGCCGCGGACAGCCGCGCCGTCGTCGGCACAGACGATGCGGCGCGCATCGTGGGCGCGGCGCGGGGTGTCGCCTTCCTGCGGCGCGCGGGCGACGCGGCGCCGCGCCGCATCCGCGTCGCGCTGTCCGAACCGGCCGACATCGCCAGGATCGCCGCGGCGGCGGCGGACGATCACCGTCCGCGCCGCCCGTGGCTGCCCGACCTCCCGTCGCGGATCGAGCTCACCGAGCTCGCGCGCGGTGACCTGCGCTCGGGCGAGCTCCTCCTCGGCCTCGCGGACGAGCCGGAGCGTCAGCGGCAGGTTCCCGTCGCCGTCGCACCCGACGACCGAGGAGTCCTCGTCCTCGGAGCCGCCGGGACGGGTAAGTCCACCGCGCTGCGTGTGCTGGCCGCGCAGGCCGCGGCGCCCGTCGTGGTCCCCGCCGACCCGGAGGGTGCCTGGGACGCGATCGCGGCGCTCGCCGACGAGCCGCCGCGCGGCAGCATCATCGTGATCGACGATCTGGACGCACTCGCGGTCCACTTCCCGCATGAGTACGCGGGCGAGCTGATGGAGCGGCTCGAGCGGGTCGTGCGCGGAGCGGGCGATCACGGACTCCTCATCGCCGCCTCCGTGCAGCGACTCACGGGCGGCGCGTCCCGCATCGCCGAGCTGCTGCCGCGGCGGGTCCTCCTCGGCGCCGCGACGCGCGCGGAGTACATCGCGCTGGGAGGCGACCCGTCGCACCACGCACCCGATCAGCCGCCCGGTCGAGCGCGCGTCGACGGGCGCGCCGTCCAGATCGCCGTCGCGCCCGGCCAGGCGCCGGCACGGGAGCGCGAGCCCGAGCCGTGGTTCCCGGATGCGCCCGTGACGGGCTTCGTCGCGCGGCGATCGGCCAGGGCGAGGGCCGCCCTCGTCGAGTGGGAGCGCCGCGGTGCCCTCGTCGTGCCGGTGGCCGAGGCATCCGTCGACATGGCGCAGAACGCGCGCCTCGTGCTCACAGGCGACGCGGAGGACTGGCAGCGTCAGTGGCAGCTGCTGACCACGGTTCGCAACGAGCACACGCTCGTGATCGACACGTCCGTGGCCTCCGACTTCCGTGCCCTGAGCGCCGATCGCTCGCTGCCGCCCTACTGCGCGCCGGGCCGCGCAAGGGCGTGGCTGTGCCGGGATGCGCGCCCTGCCGAGCGCATCGCCCTCCCGGACGGGGGCGATGTCTCCGGCTGAACCGGGGGCTCGAGAGCGGCCGTCGGAGCGCGGGACCCGATCTCATCACGAGTGGTCCTCGATCGCTTGACCGAAGCGCGAGGCCCCGCATACGGTCTCCATGTGTCAACTACCCCCATCAACCTGGACCGGCCCGACGGAAAAGGTCTGAAGGCGGGCGCTCTGGGTCTCTGGGGCTCCACCGTCATCGGGCTCGCCTCGACCGCGCCTGCGTATTCCCTCGTCGCGACGCTCGGCTGGGTCGTGCTCGCCGTCGGCGCGCAGGCCCCCATCGCGTTCATCATCGCGTTCATCCCGATGCTCTTCATCGCCTTCGCCTACCGGGAGCTGAACAACCGAGTGCCCGACTGCGGGACGACGTTCACGTGGGGCACGAAGGCGTTCGGGCCGTGGGTCGGCTGGATGGGGGGCTGGGGCGTCGCGGTCGCCGGGATGGTGGTCCTCGCCAACCTCGCGCAGATCGCCTCGATCTACTTCTGGAACCTGTTCGGGGTGGAGTTCGAGGCCAACAACGACTGGCGCATCATCCTCGTGGGCGTCATCTTCATCGCGGCGATGACGTGGGTGTCGTGGCGCGGTGTCGAGATCGGGGAGCGCATCCAGAACGTGCTGCTCGCGATCCAGTACCTCGCACTCGCGATCTTCGCGGTGGCGGCGCTCTGGCAGTTCTTCGCCGGCACGGCGCCGAACCCGACGCCGTTCGACTGGGCGTGGTTCAACCCGTTCGGCTTCACGGACTGGAGCGGCTTCGTCGAGGCGATCCTCCTCGCCCTCTTCATCTACTGGGGCTGGGACACCTGCCTCGCCCTCAACGAGGAGACGAAGGATCCCAAGCGCATCCCCGGCCGGGCGGCGCTGCTGACGACGGTCATCCTGCTCTTCACATACGTCGGCGTGACCATCTCGGCGATGATGTACGCGGGCGTCGGCGAGGACGGGACCGGGCTCGGCAACGAGGCCAACGCCGATGACTTCTTCCTCGCCATCAAGGACGGCCTCCTCGGGCCGCTCGGCTGGCTGCTCGTCGTGGCCGTCATGATCTCGGCCATCTCCTCGACGCAGACGACGATCCTCCCGACCGCGCGCGGCACCCTCGCGATGGCGGCCTACAAGGCGCTGCCCAAGCGCTTCGCGCACGTGCACCCGGAGTACCGCACTCCGTCGTTCTCGACCCTCGTCATGGGCGTCGTCGCGATCCTGTACTACGTCGGCTTCACGCTCATCAACGACAACATCCTGCAGGACTCGATCCTGTCCCTCGGCCTCGCGATCGCGTTCTACTACGGCATCACGGGCTTCGCGTGCGTGTGGTTCTTCCGCCGCGAGCTGTTCACCTCGCCGCGCAACTTCTTCTACAAGTTCCTGTTCCCGCTGCTGGGCGCCGTCATGCTGACCTACGCCTTCGTCCAGTCGGCGATCGACATGTGGGACGTCGACTACGGCTACTCCGTCCTCCTGGGGGTCGGCGGGTCGTTCGTCATGGGGATCGGGGCGCTCGCGGTCGGCGTGCTGCTCATGTTCCTCTGGTTCTTCTTCCCACGTGCGAAGCCCTTCTTCCGCGGAGAGAGCCTCAACGAGGACACCGAGGTCCTCGTGCCGGAGGAGCCGGCCTCCTACGCGAGGTCGGTCGACGGCGGACTCGTCTGACCTGCAGCAGACCCTCGACCACCTCGCAAAGGGAGCATCCTCGTGCGCATCCTCATCGTCGGCGCCGGCGGCGTCGGCTCGGCAGCCGCCCGCATCGCCGTCCGTCGCGACTTCTTCGAGAAGCTCGTCCTCGCCGACTACGACCCCGCGCGACCCCAGGCGCTCGTGGCCGAACTGGCCGACGAGCGGCTGACCGCGGCGCAGGTCGATGCCTCCAGCGCCGAGTCGGTCGCGGCGCTCGTCCGCGAGCACGGAGTGACGCATGTGCTCAACGCCGTGGACCCGCGGTTCGTCATGCCGATCTTCGACGGATGCTTCGCGGCGGGTGCGACCTACCTCGACATGGCGATGAGCCTGTCGCACCGGCATCCCGACAAGCCCTATGAGCTCCCCGGCGTGAAACTCGGCGACGAGCAGTTCGCGAAAGAGACGGAGTGGAAGGATGCCGGACGTCTCGCGCTCGTCGGGATCGGCGTCGAGCCAGGCCTCTCCGACGTCTTCGCCCGCTACGCCGAGGACGAGCTGTTCAGCGAGATCGACGAGCTCGGCGTACGCGACGGGGCGAACCTCGTCGTCGCCGGCTACGACTTCGCGCCGTCGTTCTCGATCTGGACGACGATCGAGGAATGCCTCAACCCGCCCGTCGTCTACGAGCAGGATCGCGGCTGGTACACGACGCCGCCTTTCAGCGAGCCCGAGGTGTTCGACTTCCCCGAGGGCATCGGGCCGGTCGAGTGCGTCAACGTCGAGCACGAGGAGGTCCTCCTCATGCCGCGCTGGACGAATGCGAAGCGCGTCACCTTCAAGTACGGCCTCGGCGACGAGTTCATCGAGGTGCTGAAGGTGCTCAACAAGCTGGGCCTCGATCGCACCGACAAGGTGAACGTGAAGGGCGTCGAGGTGTCGCCGCGCGACGTCGTGGCGGCGTGCCTGCCCGACCCCGCGACGATCGGGGACCGCATGACGGGCAAGACGTGCGCGGGGGTCTGGGTGACCGGGACCGGCAAGGACGGGCAGCCGCGCTCGACCTACCTGTACCACGTGGCCGACAACGAGCACACGATGGCCGAGTACAACTCGCAGGCCGTCGTGTGGCAGACGGCCTTCAACCCGATCATCGCCCTCGAGCTCCTCGCGACCGGGGTGTGGTCGGGAACGGGCATCCTCGGCCCCGAGGCGTTCGACGCGAAGCCGTTCCTCGAGCTGCTCGCGACGCCTGCCCCGACAGGCTACGGGAGCCCCTGGGGCATCCAGGAGCTCCCGGTCTGACCCCGCCGCCCGCTGCACGGGCGCGAGACTTCACGAACGGGGCGCCTTCCGGCGTGTCGGGCCCCGTTCGTGAAGTTTGGCGAACAGTGCGCGGGTCAGGCCAGCGCGTCCGCTAGCGGCGCGAGGTCGAGGCCGTGCGCCGTCGCCACCCCCGGGTTCACCACCCGGCCGTCGACCGTGTTGAGCCCGGCAGCGAGGGCGGGGTCGGCGCGCAGGGCGTCCTTCCACCCCAGGCGGGCGATCTGCCGGATGTAGGGGAGCGTCGCGTTCGTGAGCGCTGAGGTCGAGGTGTTGGGGACGGCGCCGGGCATGTTCGCGACGCAGTAGAAGATGCTGCCGTGCACAGCGAAGGTGGGGTCGGCGTGGGTCGTCGGGCGCGTGTCCTCGAAGCATCCGCCCTGGTCGACCGCGATGTCGACGAGGACGCTTCCCGGGCGCATCCGCCGCACCATGTCGTTCGTGACGAGCTTCGGCGCCTTGGCGCCCGGAATGAGCACCGACCCGATGACGAGGTCCGAGTCGGTCACAGCCCGGTCCAGGTCCAGGGGATTGGATGCCGCGGTCTTCACCCGGCCTTGGAAGTGGTCGTCGAGATAGCGCAGGCGCTGCACGTTCGTGTCGAAGACCGTGACGTCGGCGCCCAGGCCCACCGCGATGACGGCGGCGTTCGCGCCGGCCACGCCGCCGCCGATCACCGTGACACGCGCGGGCCGTGTGCCGGGCACGCCCGACATCAGGAGACCGAGGCCTCCCGCGGAGCGCATGAGGGTCGCGGCGCCGACGGTAGGCGCGAGGCGCCCCGCGACCTCGCTCATGGGCGCGAGCAGCGGCAGGCCGCCGCCGGGCAGCTGCACGGTCTCGTACGCGATGGCGGTGACGCCGTCGGCGACGAGCCGGTCGGTCAGCGGGCGGTCGGCGGCGAGGTGCAGGTACGTGAACAGCACGAGATCGTCGCGGAAGTGCCCGTACTCCGAGGCGATGGGCTCTTTGACCTTGAGCAGCAGCTCGGCACGCGCCCACACGTCGGCGGCATCGTCGAGCAGCGTCGCGCCGGCGTCCTCGTACTCGGCGTCGGGCATCGACGAGCCGAGGCCCGCGCCCCGCTGCACGAAGACCTCATGGCCGGCCGCGGCGAGGTCGTGGACCCCCGACGGCGTCAGCGCGACGCGGTATTCGTTGTTCTTGATCTCGGTGGGGACGCTGATCCTCATCGATCATTCCTTTCCGCTCGTTGTGCGAGCTCGCTAGAAAGCGGGGCGGATGGCCCCGACTCCTGTACCGCCGCCGGAGACCGACAGGGGAAGCTTCGTCAGCGTCTCGGCGACGTCGGCCGAGGGGAGGGCGCCGGCGCGCTCGAGCAGGCGCAGTGCGACGGCGGTCGCGGCCCGGCCGCTGCCGTCGAGGATCTTCAGGGCCACCGTCGTGCCGTTCGGCGCGACCATGACCATGACGCCCTCGGCGCCACCCTTGGCGAAGACGCCGTGGCGCTCGATCGCGATCGTGTCGGGGCGGCCCGGACCGTCGATGGTCCACGGGTGCTCGCGCACGGCGCGCACGAGCGTGCCCGCGCTGCGGTGCAGGGCGAACGGCGACGTCTGCGACGCCGTGCCGATGCGGTGGATCGCCTTGGCGAGGCCCGCGAGGCTCGTCGCGTACACGGGCGCGCCGCATCCGTCGACCGCCGTCGCGACCGCCTTCTCGCCGATGAGGCGCTCGACGACGTCGCGGATGTGGGCCTGCACGGGATGCTCGGGGTCGAGGTAGCCCCGCGGATCCCAGCCGTTGACGCTGCACGCGAGCAGCATCGCGGCGTGCTTGCCCGAGCAGTTCATGCGGATCCGGGCCGGCTCGTAGTGCTCGCGGACCATCTCGTCGCGCGTCGCCTGGTCGGTCGGCCACGCGGGCGGGCAGGCGAGCGCGTCCTCGCCGAGCCGCGCGGCGTCGAGGATGTCGCGCACGGCGGAGACGTGGCGGTCGGTCCCGGAGTGGCTCGCCGTGGCCAGCGCGAGGCGCTCATCCTCGAGCGGAGCGCCGGCCGTGAGGCACGCGAGCGCCTGGAGGGGCTTGAGGCTCGACCGGGGCAGGATCGGCGTCGTGACGTCGCCGAGCTGCGCGGCGACGATGCCGTCGGGCGAGAGGACGATGGCCGACCCGACGTGACGCGACTCGACGAATCCGCTGCGTTCGACGACGGCGAGTTCGACGGCATCGGCTGCGGCGAAGGTCTGCGGCACCACGCCAGCCTACCGCCGCGTCCCGGCGCGCCACGGCGTGTCAGACTGGGCGGATGTTCGGGGAGCACCGCTACGACGTCACCTCCACCTGGACGGGCGATCGAGGCACGGGGACGAGCGGATACCGCGACTACGACCGCTCCGTCACGATCGAGATCGAGGGCAAGCCGACGCTCCTGGCCTCCAGCGACAAGCCCTTCCGCGGCGATCGAGCGAAGTGGAACCCCGAGGACCTGCTGCTGGCGTCGCTGAGCGAGTGTCACCTGCTGTCGTACCTCCACGCGTGCGTGCAGGCCGGTGTCGTCGTCGTCGGCTATCGGGACGAGGCATCCGGTGTCATGGTCGAGGACGGACGCGGTGGCGGCCGGTTCACCGAGGTCGTGCTGCGCCCGCACGTGACGGTCGCGGACGCGTCGATGACGGATGCCGCGACCGCCGCTCACGAGCAGGCGCACGCGTGGTGCTTCATCGCGAACTCGGTCAACTTCCCCGTCCGGCACGAGCCGACCGTACATGTCGCGCGGGACTGATCCGCCCCGCATCGACAGGTCAACCACGCGTCCACAGGACGATCCGGCGCAGATCGGCCTGCGGATGCGTGATTGACCTGTGCTCGGGTGGGTGGGGCGGGGAGCTCAGCGGCGCTCGTGGGGGAGGACCTGCTTGATGCGGTCGATGCCGTGGGCGGGCGCCTCGTTGTAGGCGTTCGCGAGCTCCTGCCCCGAGAGGGCGTGGATCGCGGCCATGATCTCGTCCGTCGCGAGCCGGCGGGCCTTGCCGGAGGAGGCGGGGCCGTGGTGCGCGAGGTCGAGCGGCTCACCGAACTTGACGGTGACGCGCTCCTTCATCGACGGCCGCTTCGCGCCGACGGGCATGGCCTTGTCGGTGCCGATCAGTCCGACGGGCACGACCTTGGCGCCCGTCTCGAGCGCGAGGAACGCGACGCCTGTCCGGCCCTTGTAGAGGCGGCCGTCGAGGGAGCGGGTGCCCTCGGGGTAGAGCGCGACGGCCTTGCCCTCCTCGAGCAGTCGTCGCTGCTGGTCCAGGGCGTCCAGCGCCGCCTGGCCCGCGCCGCGCTGGACCGGGATCGCGCCGATCGACGTGAAGAAGGTGCGTGAGAACCAGCCGGAGGCGCCCTTGCCCTCGAAGTAGCTCGCCTTGGCGAGGAAGTGCACGGGGCGGGGAGCGGCGACCGGGATGGCGATCGAGTCGAGGAACGACAGGTGGTTGCTCGCGAAGATGACGGGCCCGACCGTGGGAACCGTGTGCGTTCCCTCGACGTGCGGACGGTACACGAGGCGGCCGATCGACGCGATGAGGAAGCGGCCGAGCGTGTAGGTGAATCCCATGCGGGTCGTGGGCGGCTCCTGCTCGCTCGGCGAGAGGTCGACAGGATCCGTGGAAGTCACCCATCGAGGGTACTCTCCCCTTCATTCCGCGGGCGGCATGGCGGGTTCTCAGCACAGACCGAGGAAATCTGGGCGAAGATGGAGATTCCCCTTACCGAATCAACGAGGTTCCTCCGTGCGCACTCGCTCGATCACCTTCCTCTCCGCCCTCGCCCTCTCGGGCGTGCTGCTCGCGGGATGCTCCTCCGCCGGGCCGTCCGAGTCCGAGGCGACGCCCTCGGCGACGGCGACGACCGCAGCCGACCTCTGTGCGGCGCAGGCTCCCTCCGGCGACGCCGTCGAGGCGGTCACGGTCGACGGCGAGGTGGGCGAGGAGTCGACCGCCGAGTTCGAGACGCCGCTGGAGATCGCGGAACTGCAGACGACGGCCGTCGAGGAGGGGTCCGGTGACCCGGCGGTGGCGGGCGACCTCCTGACGCTCGCGCTGTCGGCCTTCAATGCGGAGACGGGCGAGAAGCTCGCCTCGCAGGGCTACAACGACGACCTCCTGCCGCAGCAGGTCTCGCCGGACAGCGCACTGGGCCAGCTCGTCGGCTGCGCCAAGCCGGGCTCGCGCTACGTCTCGGCGTTCCCGGGCTCCGAGGATCAGGGCACCCCCGCGCAGGTGTACATCATCGACGTGCTGGGCACGGTCCCCTCGGCCGCGTGGGGCGAGCCGCAGGAGCCCGTCGACGGCATGCCGACGGTCGAGCTCGAAGAGGACGGCTCTCCGACCGTCACCCTCCCCGAGGGCGACATGCCGACGGAGTTCGAGAAGGCCACCCTCCTCGAGGGTGACGGTCCCGTCGTCGAGGCGGGCGATTCCGTCCTCGTGCAGTACCACGGCGTCTCGTGGGACACGGGCGAAGTATTCGACGAGTCGTGGGGCAAGCAGCCCTTCAGCTTCACAGTGGGATCTGGCGTCGTCGAGGGCTTCAGCGAGGCTGTGACCGGCGAGACGGTCGGCTCGCAGGTCATCGCGGTGCTCCCGCCCGCTATGGCCTACGGCGAGGGCGAGATCAACGACGCCGACCTCACCGGCCAGACGCTCGTCTTCGTCGTCGACATCCTCGCCGTCGCGAAGGCGCCCGCGCAGTAAGGCCTCAGAGCTCGCCGAACCCCGCAGCGACGAGTTCGGCGAGCTCGCCGGCGGCCTCCGCCGCCTGAGGGCCGGTCGCCTCGATCCGCACGCGCGTGCCCTGACCGACGCCGAGCGCCATGAGCGAGGCCAGGCTCGTCGCCGAGACAGGCCCGCTGCCCGAGTCGAGATCGGTCACCGTGACGCGGGCGTCGTAGAGGCCGGCGGTCTTGACGAACGTCGCCGCGGGACGCGCGTGCAGCCCGGACGCATTGCGGATGACGGCCTCGAACGAGCACGCGCCCTCGGCCTCGGCCGCGGCCGGATTCGCGTCCGGCGCCACGGCGTCGCGCCGATCGAGCTGAACGGCCTTCGCCTCGAGAGCACGCGTCGCCTCGGCGTCCACCGTCGCGAGGTCGGCACCCGACGCCGCCGTCACGACGGCGGCGATGAGCCCGTCGACGAAGGGCGCGGCGCTGAGGACGACCGGTGCGTCCGTCGTGACGAACTCCAGCGCCATGCCGGAGCTCAGCACCGCCGATCCGAGGTCCATGAGGACGAGGACGCCGTCGGGCGAGGCGACCTCGTCGATCGCGGCGGCGATGGCGACAGCATCCGTCCCCGTCGCACCCCCCGCGGCGCCCGCGGCGACCCTCACGGGAGGAGGGGATGCCGCGGCCATCTCGAGCGCGACCTCGACGGCCGCGCGCGCGAGGGCGGGAGAGTGCGAGACGACGACGATGCCGATCACGTCAGCCCGCCCAGCGCATCGGCGAGGGCCGTGAAGAGCAGGGCGGTCGACGTCGCGCCGGGGTCGAGGTGACCCGCACTGCGCTCGCCGAGATAGCTCGCTCGCCCCCTGCGGGCGACGAGCGGGATCGTGGCGTCCCGGCCCGTCGCGGCGGCGGCGGCAGCGGCGGCGGATGCCTCGGCCGCCGTGCCTCCGTCGTCGACCGTGGTCTCCCAAGCCGTCACGGCGGGCTCCATCGCGTCGACCATCGTCTTGTCGCCGAGCTCGGCCTTGCCGCGCGCGACGATGCCGTCCAGGCCAGCGCGCAGCGCCGATCCGAGTGCTCGCGCGTCGAGCTCCCGGGCGGCGCCCGCGCTCATGCCCAGGCGCAGGAAGAACGTCCCGTAGAGCGGACCGCTCGCGCCGCCGACGCTCGTGACGAGCGTCATCCCGACGGACTTGAGCAGATCGGCCGCCGCCGAGCCGTCGGCGTCGAGCGTGCCGACGACGGCGTTCATGCCGCGCACCATGTTGGCTCCGTGGTCGGCGTCGCCGATGACGGAGTCGAGCTCGGTGAGCTCGTGCTGGTGCTCCGACACGAGCGCCTGGAAGCGCCGGAGCCAGTCGATGAGCTGAGCGGTCGTGATGTCGGCCATCGTCGTCGTCCCCGTGCGTCACGCGCCCCAGCGGAGTCCGGGAGTGCTGACGGGAGCATCCCACAGTCGCAGCAGCTCGTCATCCGCCTTGACGACCGTCAGGGATGCCCCTGCCATGTCGAGGCTCGTGATGTAGTCGCCGACCAGGTTCCGGGCGATCGAGACGCCTGCCGCCTCGAGGAGCGGCGCGACCTCTCCGTACAGGAGGTAGAGCTCGATGAGGGGCGTGCCGCCGAGACCGTTGAGCATGACGATGGCCGGCCCCGAAGCGTCGTAGTCGTGGACGATCGGGTCGACGAGCATCTTCGCGATCTCGTGCGCCGACGCGAGCGGCACGCGATGACGGCCGGGCTCGCCGTGGATGCCGACGCCGACCTCCATCTCGTCCTCCGGCAGGTCGAACGTCGGCTTGCCCGCCGTGGGAACGGTGCCGCTCGTGAGGGCGACGCCCATCGAACGGCCGGCCGTGTTCACGCGCTCCGCGAGTGCGCGGACCGCCTCCAGGTCGTACCCGTCCTCGGCGGCCGCACCCACGACCTTCTCCAGGATGACGGTCGTGCCGACGCCTCGGCGGCCCGCGGTCCAGGTGGAGTCCTCCACCGCGACGTCGTCGTTCACGACGATCGAGGCGACGCGCACGCCCTCCGCGGCGGCGAGCTCGGCCGCCATCTCGAAGTTGAGCACGTCGCCGGTGTAGTTCTTGACGATGAGGAGGACGCCGGCTCCACTGTCGACGGCCTTGGTCGCCGCGAGCATCTGGTCGGGGGTCGGCGACGTGAAGACCTCGCCGGCGCACGCGGCGTCCAACATCCCGATTCCCACGAAGCCGCCGTGCAGGGGCTCGTGTCCGGATCCGCCGCCGGATACGAGGGCGACCTTGCCCGCGCGCGTCGGCTCGGAGCGGTAGATCACCCGGTTGTCGTGGTCGACGCGGAGGTCGGGGTGGGCAGCGGCGACGCCGCGGAGAGCCTCGGCCAGGACGTGGGCGGGGTCGTTGATGAACTTCTTCATTGCGGCTCGCTCTTCTCGGATCAGGCGGCGATGCCTCCGAGGATCCCGCGTGCGCCGAGGAGCGGCAAGCCTCCGCTTGCTGCGGCCCACCCGCTGTCACTCGACGGCGGCCGCACCCCGGCCGTTAGGCTTTCCGGGTGCGGCGCGTCCTGATCCTCGGCTCAACCGGCTCCATCGGAACCCAGGCGCTCGACGTCATCCGGGCCAATCCCCGGAAGTTCGAGCTCGTGGGCCTCGCGGCCGGCTCCAACCGCGAGCTCGTCGCGGCGCAGGCCGACGAGTTCGACGTCGAGTACACGGCGTTCGGGGCGGACGAGGCGGAGCAGCTCGTCCGCGACGTCGAGGCGGATGTCGTGCTCAACGGCATCACGGGCTCGGTTGGCCTCGGCCCGACGCTCGCGGCGCTCGAATGCGGCCGCACGCTCGCGCTCGCGAACAAGGAGTCCCTCATCGTGGGCGGGACGCTCGTGACGTCGCGCGCCAAGCCGGGCCAGATCGTGCCCGTCGACTCGGAGCACTCCGCGATCGCGCAGGCGCTCCGGTCGGGTGAGGACGAAGAGGTGCGCCGGCTCGTGCTGACAGCATCCGGCGGCCCCTTCCGCGGACGCGACCGCGCGTCGCTCGCGGACGTCACCCCCGCCGAGGCCCTCGCGCACCCCACGTGGGACATGGGGCGGGTCGTCACGACCAACTCCGCGACCCTCGTCAACAAGGGCCTCGAGGTCATCGAGGCGCACCTGCTGTTCGACGTGCCCTTCGACCGCATCGACGTCGTCGTGCATCCGCAGTCGATCGTGCACTCGATGGTCGAGTTCGTGGACGGCTCGACGATCGCGCAGGCCTCGCCGCCCGACATGCGGCTGCCGATCTCGCTCGGACTGGACTGGCCCAGCCGCGTGGCCGGCGTGGGGCGGCCGCTGGACTGGACGAAAGCGTCGTCGTGGGACTTCGAGCCGCTGGACGACGAGGCGTTCCCGGCGGTGCGGCTCGCCAAGCGGGTCGGGCGCGCCGGCGGGACGTATCCCGCCGTCTTCAACGCCGCGAACGAGCAGGCGGTCGACGCATTCCACGAGGGTGCGCTGCCGTTCCTCGGCATCGTCGAGACGATCGAGCGGGTCGTCGAGGCGCACGAGGCGCCCGCGTCGCTCTCGCGGGAATCGCTCGCGGCCGCGGAGGCGTGGGCCCGGAAGACCGCCGACCGCGTGATCGCCGCGCGTCAGTAGGTCGTGAGGCCGTGGGCGCGGAACTGTCCGCGCACGCGATCGACGAGCTCGACGCCGGGTGCGGGGGTGTCGTCGAGCTCGTACGTCCGCCCGATCGCCTCCCACTTCGAGCGCCCCATCTGGTGGAACGGCAGCACCTCGACACGGGCCACGGCGCCGGGGCGGATCGCTTCGAGGAACGCGGCGTAGCGCGCGACGGCCTCGACGTTCGCGACGTCGTCGGTGAGGCCCGGGACGAGCACGAAGCGGATCCACAGGGCGGGGCCGTCGGCGCGGCGCGCGACGCGCTCGCCGAAGGCGAGGGTGGGCTCGAGTTCACGGCCCGTGACCCGCTGGTAGGTCTCGCGGTCGCCGGACTTGACGTCCAGCAGCACGAGGTCGGTATCGTCGAGCATCGCGTCGGACGCGTTCGCACCGAGGTAGCCCGACGTGTCGAGGGCCGTGTGGATGCCGAGCTCCTTCGCGCCGCGGAGGATCCGGGCCGCGAACGCGGGCTGCATGAGCACTTCGCCGCCCGACAGGGTCAGGCCGCCGCCCGTCGCGGCGAAGACGCCGCGGTAGCGCGCGACGCGCGCGAGGATCTCGTCCGCCGAGACGGGCTTGCCGTCCTTCATGGCGAGCGTGTCGGGGTTGTGGCAGTAGAGGCACCGCAGCGGGCACCCGCTCAGGAACACCGTGAGGCGGGTGCCGGGGCCGTCGACGGCCGTCACGAGCTCCCACGAGTGGACCGAGCCGAGGCGCCCCTCCCGCATTGCGGCGAGGCGCTCGGCGCGCTCCACGTCGGCGACCGCGAGGCCGTCGAGGCCGGCATCCGCCCGGACGGTCCCGGCGGCGGTCGGCGCCTCGAGGCGCGTCGCGTCCGCCGGGAGCGGCGAGGGGATCAGGATGGCGGCCATGATCGGGCTCAGACGGCGCCGTGGAAGGTGCGCGAGAGGACGTCGAGCTGCTGCTCGCGCGTCAGGCGCACGAAGTTGACGGCGTAGCCCGACACGCGGATCGTCAGCTGCGGGTAGTTCTCCGGGTGCTCCATGGCGTCCAGGAGCGTCTCGCGGTTGAGGACGTTGACGTTCATGTGGTACCCGTCCGACCCGACGTACGCGTCGAGCAGACCCGCGAGGTTCGCGATGCGCTCCTCCTGGGTGCGGCCGAGGCCCGCCGGCACGACGGTGTTGGTGAGCGAGATGCCGTCCTGCGCCTGGTCGTACGGCAGCTTCGCGACGGAGAGGGCGGATGCCAGCATCCCGTGCGTGTCTCGTCCGTTCATCGGGTTGGCGCCCGGCGCGAAGGGCTCGCCCGCGCGGCGGCCGTCGGGTGTGTTGCCCGTCGCCTTGCCGTACACGACGTTCGACGTGATCGTCAGGACCGACTGGGTCGGCAGCGCGTCGCGGTACATCGGGTGCGTGCGGATCTTCGCCATGAAGCGCTCGACGAGGTCGACGGCGATGGCGTCGGCACGGTCGTCGTCGTTGCCGAAGACGGGGAAGGCGCCCTCGGTGACGTAGTCGACGACGATGCCGCGCTCGTCGCGGACCGGGGTCACGGTGGCGTACTTGATCGCGGAGAGCGAGTCGGCGGCGACGGAGAGGCCGGCGATGCCGCAGGCCATCGTCCGGAGGACCTCCTTGTCGTGGAGGGCCATCTCCAGGCGCTCGTACGCGTACTTGTCGTGCGACCAGTGGATGCAGTTGAGGGCCTCGACGTACGTCGCGGCGAGCCAGTCCATCGTGCGGTCGAAGCGGGCCATGACGTCCTCGAACTCGAGCGGGCCGTCGCCGACGGGCTGCTCGGCCGGTGAGACCTGCTTGCCGCTGACCTCGTCGCGTCCGCCGTTGACGGCGTACAGGAGGGTCTTGGCGAGGTTGACGCGGGCGCCGAAGAACTGCATCTGCTTGCCGACGCGCATGGGCGAGACGCAGCACGCGATGGCCGCGTCGTCACCCCACGAGCCGCGGATGAGCTCGTCCGACTCGTACTGCACGGCCGACGTGTCGATCGAGACGCGGGCGCAGTAGTCCTTGAAGCCCTTCGGGAGCTCGGGGCTCCAGAACACCGTCATGTTCGGCTCCGGTGCCGGACCCAGGTTGTAGAGCGTCTGCAGGTAGCGGAACGAGTTCTTCGTGACCAGGGGCCGGCCGTCCTCGCCCATGCCGGCGATCGACTCGGTGACCCAGGTGGGGTCGCCGGAGAAGAGGGCGTCGTATTCGGGCGTGCGGAGGAAGCGCACGATGCGCAGCTTGATGACGAAGTCGTCGATGATCTCCTGCGCCTCGGATTCGGTCAGGATGCCGGCGGCGAGGTCGCGCTCGATGAAGACGTCGAGGAAGGTCGACGTGCGGCCGAGCGACATCGCCGCGCCGTTCTGCTCCTTCACGGCGCCGAGGTAGGCGAAGTACAGCCACTGCACGGCCTCCTTGGCGGTGCGGGCGGGCTGCGAGATGTCGAAGCCGTACGAGGCCGCCATCTCCTTGAGCTCGGCGAGCGCGCGCAGCTGCTCGGCATGCTCCTCGCGCTGTCGGACGACCTCTTCGCCGAAGGGCGCCGTGTCGAGCGTCAGCTTGTCGAGCTTCTTCGCCTGGATGAGCGCGTCGACGCCGTAGAGGGCGACGCGGCGGTAGTCGCCGATGATCCGGCCGCGGCCATAGGCGTCGGGCAGGCCCGTGATGATGTGCGAGCTGCGGGCGGCGCGGACCGAGGGCGGGTAGACGTCGAAGACGCCTTCGTTGTGGGTCTTGCGGTGTGCGTAGATCCGCTTGACGTCCTCGTCGACCTCGTAGCCGTAGGTGTCCAGGGCGCCCTCGACCATGCGCCAGCCGCCGTTGGGCATGATGGCGCGCTTGAGGGGCGCGTCGGTCTGGAGGCCCACGATGACCTCGTCGTCGCGCGAGATGTATCCGGGAGCGTGGGATGTGATGGCCGCGGGCGTGTGCGGGTCGACGTCGTAGACGCCCTTCTCGCGCTCCTCCGGGAACATGCCGGAGAGGATCGTCCAGATGCGCGTCGTCCGCTCGGTCGGGCCCGCGAGGAACGCGTCGTCGCCGGTGTACGGCGTGTAGTTGCGCTGGATGAAGTCGCGCACGTCGACGCTGTCCTGCCAGGGTCCGGCGGCGAATCCCTCCCAGGCGGCGGGGAGGACGTCAGCGCCCTCGTTGGTGCGGGTGCCGGTGGGGCTGACGATGCTCATGGTGTGCTTCCTTCCTGGTCGAGCAGGTCGCGCCGAGAGCCTCAGGGAAGTGCGCGGTGCGGCCTTGGAAAGAGGGTATCGCCTGTGGTCAGACCACATGGCGAAGTTGCACGCAAAGCACAATCGCCCGGCCGCAGCGGGCCGGGCGATTGTGGTCAGACCACAAAGGATCGGTTGTCAGCGCCACTCGCGCGACGGATCGGAGAGCGGCGTCTCGTCGTCGGGGTACGGCACGGGCCAGTGCGGCTCGGGCACGGGCCAGCCCGCCGCCGCGAGGCCGCGACGAGAGAGCTCGCGCGCCGAGTACGGAGTGCGCACGCCGCGGATGTCGCGGTAGTCCTGGTGCCCCGGGCCCGCCCACAGGATCGCGTCGCCGTCGCCCACGAGGGCGATCGCCTCGAGGATCGCGCGCTCGGGCGGCGAGAACTCGTGGATCTCGGCATCCGGTCGGGCGCGGCGCGCCCCCTCGATGAGGGTCGCGCGGATCGATTCGGGGTCTTCGAAGCGGGGGTGGTGGTCGGTGATGACGAGGATGTCGCTCCCCTCGACCGCCGTGCGTCCCATGTCGTGGCGCTTCGTCGCGTCGCGGTCGCCGTCGGCGCCGACGAGCATGACGACGGTGCCGGGAGTGACGCGGCGGACGGCGGCGAGCGTCTTCTCGAAGGCGTCGGGCGAGTGGCCGAAGTCCACGTAGACGGCTGGTCCGCTGTCGCCCGAGACGAGCTGCGTGCGACCCGGGAGGTACGCGTCGATGCGGCCGCCGTCGAGGGCGGCGACGAGGGCCTCCCACGAGTAGCCGCCCTCGAGGATCATGACGATCGCGAGGCCCGCGTTCGCGGCCATGTGCCGGCCGATGACGGGCACGACCGTCGTGAGCGACCGGCCGTCCTTCGACGCGAGCGTGAACGTCGTGCCGTTCGGGCGCTCGTCGAGGATCTCGACGGTCCAGTCGGCGGAGGCCGCGGCATCCGGATCCGCCGCGATGGCGGGCGTGCCCACAGTGACGTACGGGACCTCGGAGCGCTCGACCACTTCGAGGCCCGGCGTCGAGTCGAGCGAGATGACGGCCCGTCGCGAGCGGTCGGAACGGAACAGGGGGAGCTTCGCCTCGAAGTACTCGCGCATGTCCGCGTAGTCGTCGAGGTGGTCGTGGCTGAGGTTCGTGAAGCCCGCGACGTCGAAGAGGAGGCCGTCGACGCGGTGGCGGCTCAGAGCCTGCGCGCTGACCTCGACGGCGACGGCCTCGACGCCGCGCTCGCGCATGAGGGCGAGGAGCGCGTGGAACTCGGATGCCTCGGGGGTCGTGAGGCGCGACACGATGACCTCGCCCGCGATGTGCCGCTCCGCGGTCGAGGAGAGGCCCGTCACGACGCCGAGCTGGCCGAGGATCCCCTCGAGGAGGTGCGAGACGCTCGTCTTGCCGTTCGTGCCGGTCGTGCCGAACAGGAGCGGCAGGTCGTCGCCCGGGGCCGTCCCGTACACCCACGCGGACAGGTCGCCGAGGAGGCCGCGGGGGTCGTCCACGACGACGATCGGCAGCCCGGCGCTCTCGGCGAGGTCGGCGCCGTCGGCATCCGTCACGATCGCGACAGCGCCCTTCTCTGCGGCGATATGCGCGAACTCCGCGCCGTGACGGTTCGTGCCGCGGATCGCGACGAACGCCTCGCCGGGGCGCAGGTCCGCCGTGGCGAGAGTGATGCCGCTGAGCGCGACGCCGTCTACGTCGCCGCGGACATCGCGGGCGAATCGCGCGGCGAGATCGGCGAGCGGGCGGACGGGCGGGTGCTCCGGCCGGAGCACCGGGGGGAGGTTGGAGGGAGCGTCAGGCATGGCGCATCAATCCTCTCATCGACGCCCGGGTTCAGCAGGCCGCCCCCTCCGTCCGTCTCCGTCGAACGCCGGACGGCGGCTTGTTCGTCTCCGTCGAACGCGCTCTGCGCCGGGATTCCGCCGGCGTTCGACGGAGACGAACTCGAGGGGCCTTGGTGTCAGGCCTTGCGGCGGAGGCGGGCCAGCACGACGACGAGCGTCGCGACGGCGACGGCGAGGGCGCCGCCGGCGAGCCAGCGCGCGACCGGGTCGGCTGTCGGGGCCGGGGCGGCGGCGTCGTCGTGGGCGTCCGCCGCGGCGTCGGAGGCGGCATCGTGAGCGCCGTCGTCTGCGGCGCCGGCGCTCGAGCCGTGGCCGTGCGCGTCGGCCGCGACCTCGCCCACGGCCACGACCGGCGCGGGGGCCTCGAGGCTCTCGGGGTCTTCGCCGTCCGCCGCGACCTCGACCCACGCGGTCTCGCCCTCGACGCACTCCTGCGTCACGGGGAAGGCCGCAGTGGTGCCGGCCGCGCCTTCCGAGAAGGTCACGACGAGCTCGACCGAGGCCTGGACGCCCGACTCTATGGGGGTGTCGCTCGTGAAGGTCACCCGCGTGGGCTGCTCGTCCTCGCCGAGCTCGCGTGCGATCGTCCAGCCGCCCTGCGCGACCGGCGTCGTCGCCGCGACGGCGTCGGGGATGTCGATGACGACGGCCGATGTGGGCGAGCCGTCGCAGCCGTGCGAGAACGTGAAGGCGAGCGTCTGGCTCGCCCCCGCCGGCGCGGTCTCGGGGGAGACATGGACGTGGGCCGACGCCGCGAGTGGGGCGGCGACCGCGAGGGCGAGGCCCGCGACTCCGCCTCCCGCGAGGAGGGCGAGGCGGCGGGCGGGACGGGTGGTCGTGCTGTTCATGAGGTCTGTCTCTCTGTCTGCGCGCGCGAAGGCGGCGCCGATCGCGCGCGAAAGGGTCGGCTGACGATCCGCAGCAGGCGGGCGGTCGCCGGATGATCCGGATGCGGCGCTCAGCGCGCCGCAGCGGTGACCGGCGGGCCCCTCCCCGACAGATCCGAGACGAAGGACGACGGGCGGATGCTGCGCCCGGCGTCGGCGACGGGCTCAGGCAGGCCCGGGAACGAGCCCCGCGGCACGGCGAAGCGCAGTGCGATGAGGCTGAGGATCGCGTGGGCGAGGGCGGACAGCATCCGCTCGCCGCGGTGGAGCGCGGCGACCGCGACGACCGCCGCCCCGAGGTGCGCCGCGAGCATGAGCGGATCCACCGCGCCGGTCGACGCCGATGCGTCCAGGACGATGACCTCATGGTGCGCGTGCCCGAGGGCCGAGGCGGGGCGGGCGCCCGCTGTGACCGCGAAGGCCATGTGGAAGACCACCTGACTCGCCGCGACTATCAGCACGAGCCGCCACAGCGCGAGCCGGCGGCCCGCGAGGGCGACGCCGACCGGCGCGGCGAGCAGGATGACGGCCGCCACGAGGAGGGGCGCGGGAGCGCCGCCGCCGGCCAGCGTGTGCGCCGTCGCGGCGAGGACCGTCGTGACCGCCGTCGCCGTCACGCCCCGCAGAGCGCGCAGCTGCCGCGCCGTGTGGCGGGTGCTCGACCCCTCGTCGGGGGCGGGGGGAACGGCGGGCGGCATGGCGTCATCCATCCTCGCACCGGCCGGCCGGAGTACACGGCCAAATCAAAGGGATGCGCGGGTACCGTTGCCCTGTGACCGCCATCGCTTTCGTCATCGGCGTCGTCGTGCTCGTCGTCGGCCTCGCCGTGTCGATCGCGTTGCACGAGCTCGGCCACCTCTGGCCCGCCAAGCGGTTCGGCGTGCGCGTCGGCCAGTACATGATCGGGTTCGGACCCACGGTGTGGTCGCGCCGCAAGGGCGAGACGGAGTACGGCTTCAAGGCCATTCCGCTCGGCGGCTACATCTCGATGGCGGGCATGTACCCGCCGTCGCCCAAGGAGCGCGCCGCCGCCGCGGCGGGCGCCTCGACGGGGCGTGACGGGCGTGCCGGGGGCGGCTTCTTCGCGACGATGGTGCAGGACGCGCGCGCCGCGAACGACCAGACGCTGCAGGGCGAGGACGACGAGCGCGTCTTCTACAAGCTGCCGATCTGGAAGCGCATCGTGGTCATGCTGGGCGGCCCGTCCATGAACCTGCTGTTCGCGATCGTGCTCTTCACGATCATCTTCAGCGGCATCGGCGTGCAGACCGCGACGACGACCGTCGCGGGGCTCTCGGAATGCGTCCCGGCCACGCTCAGTTCGCAGTGCTCAGCAGAGGATCCCGCGCCGCCTGCCGCGCAGGCAGGCATCGAGCCCGGCGACGTGATCCTGTCCGTCGACGGCACCGAGGTCGCGACGTTCGCCGAGGCATCCGCCATCATCCGGGGGTCGCCCGGTCAGCCGCTGACCCTCGTCGTCGAGCGCGACGGCTCGCAGCAGACGATCATCGTGACCCCTGCGGCAGTTCTGGCGGCGCCGGCCGACGACCCGGCCGAGGAGCCCGCGACCCTCGGGTTCGTCGGCATCCGACCCGAGGTCGAGTACGTGCGCCAGCCGGTCTGGTCCGGTGCGCAGGCGGCCGTCGAGAATGTCGGCGCCGTCGCCGGGATCATCTGGCAGCTTCCGGTCAAGGTCTACGACGCCGCGGTCTCGCTCGTCACGGGCGAGGAGCGCGATCCCAACGGACCGCTCAGCGTCGTCGGCGCGGGCATCCTCGCGGGCGAGGTCGCCACGATCGATGCGCCGATCCTCAACCGCGTGTCGGCGATGCTGGGCCTTCTCGCCTCCCTCAACATCGCGCTCTTCGTGTTCAACCTCATCCCGCTCCTCCCGCTCGACGGCGGACACGTCGCCGTCGCGCTGTGGGAGGGGATCAAGCGCGTGTGGGCGCGGATCTTCAAGCTCCCGCCGCCGAAGCCCGTCGACGCGACGAAGCTCGTCCCCGTGACGTTCGTCGTGGTCATCGGGCTCGCCGTGATGGGCGGGGTCCTGATCCTCGCCGACATCTTCAATCCCATCTCGATCCTGGGTCCCTGACGGATTTCACGTCGTGTGTCGAAATCGGGGTTGTCCGTTCGCTGTGCAGGTGAAACGGTTCCCCTGACGAAAGGACCACGACCGTGAAGTACGTCATCATGTTCACCTCGACGCCCGAGCTGGATGCGGCCGTGCCGCCGGAGCGCGCGCAGGAGGTCTACGGCCGCATCTACCAGTGGTTCCAGACGAACTCCGAGCAGATCACCGACGGCGGTGCCGAGCTGCACCCGGTGTCGACCGCGACGACCGTCAAGCACGGCGCGGACGGGCCGGTCGTCGTGGACGGCCCCTTCTCGGAGGCGAAGGAGGTCGTCGGCGGCTTCAGCGTCATCGACATGCCCGACCTCGACGCCGCCATCGCGCTCGTGAAGACCTGGCCCTCGCTCGAGCTGCCCGGCGTCGCGATCGAGATCCGCCCGATGGTCGACGACTACAGCCAGTTCGAGCAGTGACTCCGGATGCCGCGGCCCCGCGCGACGAGCGCGACGGGGCCGCGGCATCCCCTCCGTCCGACGCGGCGCTCGCGCGGGTCGTCCGCGAGGAGTCCGGCCGCATCGTCGCGGCGCTGACCGGATCGCTGCGCAGCCTCGACCTCGCCGAGGAGTCCGTCGCGGAGGCGATCGAGGAGGCGCTGCGCGAGTGGCGGGGCCGCGGCATCCCGCCGAATCCCGGCGCGTGGCTCACGCAGGCCGCGCGGCACAACGCGCTGGACCGCCTCCGACGCGAGAAGCGGTACCGCGAGAAGCTCGCGTCGATCGCCCCGGAGCCTCCGCCGCCGACGGCCGGCGACGCGGACGAGCGTCTTCCGCTGCTGTTCGGATGCTGTCACCCCGCGCTGTCGCCCGACGCGCAGCTCGCCCTCACTCTGCGGGCGGTGTGCGGGCTCACGACGGCGCAGATCGCGCGCGCGACCCTCGCGCCGGAGCCGACCGTCGCTCAGCGCATCGTGCGCGCGAAGCGCAAGATCGGCGCGGCCGGCATCCCGATCCGCATCCCCGAGCCCGAGGATCGCGCCGAGCGCCTCGACATCGTGCTGACTGTCGTCTCGGTCATGTACAGCGAGGCGCACCTCGTCGCCGGCGGTGACGCCGCCGCCGACCGCGACCTCGCCGACGACGCGGTGTGGCTCGCCGGCGTCGTCTCTGCGGCGCTCCCGCGCGAGGCCGAGGCTCACGGCCTGCGCGCCCTCCTCCTCTTCCACCGGGCGCGCGAGAACGCCCGCGCCGTCGACGGAGAGCTCGTCCTGCTCGGCGACCAGGACCGGACGAGATGGGATGCCGCGCTCCTCGCCGACGCGCGGCGCTCGCTCGAGCGCGCGGCCATGCTGCGGCGGCCGGGTCGATGGCAGCTGCACGCGGCGATCGCGGCGTGCCACGCGGATGCTGCGACGTCGGCCGAGACGGACTGGCTGCAGGTGCTGACGCTCTACGACATGCTCCTCGCGTACGACCGCTCGCCCGTCGTGCTGCTCAATCGCGCGGTCGCGCTCGCGGAGGTCGACGGTCCCGCGGCGGCGCTCGCCGAGGTGGACGCCCTCGAGCCCGCCCTGTCGGGCTACCACTTGTGGCACGCCGTGCGCGCGCACCTCCTGCGGTGGCTGGGCCGCGACTCGGACGCGACGGAGGCAGACCTGCGCGCTCTCGAGCTGACCGCGAACGCCGCCGAGCGCCGGCTCATCGAGGCCCGCCTCGCCCGCTGAGCCTGGCCGCGCAGGTACGGTCCCCGAGCTCGTCGAGGGACGAAGCCCGCACCGACGAGAATCCGGGCTCGGGTTCGACGCATCGACAGGCTCGGCGACCGTTCCATAGCTCGTCGAGGGGTCGAAGCCTGGACCCACGGGGTGCCCGGCTTCAGCATTCTTCGCGCCGCAATGTCGCAGATCACCACTTCGCCGCACGGGCCCGCGGCATGTCGGCGTTGCAGTGCGGTTATCTGCGACGTTGCGGCGGCCGGAAGGTCCGGTCCCGACGACGACGGGTCAGGCCACGACGGGCGAGAGGGCCTGGGCGACGAGGCGCTCGAGGGTCGGCATCCCGTCTCTCGACAGGATCGACTCGAGGTGCCCCTGCACCGACGCGAAGCCCGGCCCGCGGAGGGCATAGACGTCGCCCGACTCGTCGGCGGAGACCTCGGCATCGCCGACGACGGTCGTCCCCGGCTCGACGCGGGCCGTGAAGGTGTTGTAGAAGCCGATCGACGCCGGCGTGCCGAAGACGTCGACGGACTTCTGCAGCCCCTGGTGCGGGCGGTCGAGCGGCGCGAGGTCGATCCCCAGCGAATCCGCGAGGATCTGGTGGCTGAGGCACACTGCGAGGAGCGCCCTGCCCGACTCGCGGCGACGCCGCACGATGTCGCGCATGCGACGGATGCGGGGGCTCGAGGTGTCGCGCGGGTCGCCCGGTCCCGGGCCGCACACGACGAGCTCGGCCGCGTCGAGCTGCTCGTCCGTGACGGCGCTCCACGGCGCGATCTCGACATGGAGGCCGAGGTGGCGCAGCTGGTGGGCGAGCATCGTCGTGAAGCGGTCCTCGACGTCGACGACGATCGCCGACCGGCCCGCGAACGGACCCGAGCCGTCGGCATCCTGCGGGTTCAGCCAGAATGCCGCGAGCCGGCTGTTGCGCGACCGGAGCAGCGACGCGATCGCGGGGTCGTCGGCGAGACGCCGCGGCTCGGCCGCGGGGGCGTCCTCGTCGATCCCGGATGGCACGGCGGCCGAGTCGCGCGGGATCGCCCCGATCGCGCCGAGCACGCCTGCGGCCTTGCCGTGCGTCTCGCCGACCTCCCCGTACGGATCGGAGTGACGGACGAGCGTCGCACCGACCGGCACACGCAGCCGCCCGTCGACGAGGTACGCCGTGCGGATGAGGATCGGCGCGTCGAGGTCGTGCGTCGGCTCCTCGCCGGAGGCGACAGCATCCGCCGACGAGCGCGGCGTGAACAGCGCGGCGACTCCGGAGTAGTACCCGCGCGGCGTCTTCTCATGGCGCGTGATGACGGTGCAGGCATTCTGCATGGGCGAGCCGGTGACGGTGGGCGCGAACATCGTCTCGCGGAGGATGTCGCGGGGATCGAGGCGGCTGCGGCCGCGCAGGACGTACTCGGTGTGCGTCAGGCGCGACATCTCCTTGAGGTGCGGACCCGTGATGCGACCGCCGTCGGAGCAGACGGCGCTCATCATCTTGAGCTCCTCGTCGACGACCATGAAGAGCTCCTCGGTCTCCTTCGTCGACTCGAGGAACTCGCTCAGCGTCTCGGCCGTCGCGCCTCCTGCGGGGTGGCGGAACGTGCCCGAGATGGGGTTCATCGTCACGACGCCCTCCTGCGCGCTCACGTGCGCCTCGGGGCTCGCGCCGACGGCGATGTGGCCGGGCGTGACGATCGCGAAGGTCCAGTAGGCGCCGCGCTCGTACTCCAGCAGCGCGCGGAACCACGTCAGGGCGGCGGTCCGCGCGTCGGCGTCGACCGACGCGGTGAAGTCGCGTCGGATGACGAAGTTGGCGCCCTCGCCGCGTCCGATCTCGTCGGCGATGACGCGGCGCACGATCTCGGCGTACTCCTCGTCCGGGATGTCGAAGCCCGCGTCGCGGAGGGGGATCGGCGCCGACGGCAGCTCGGCGAGCGCGTCGGCGCGCGTGAACGTCTCGCGGCGGTCGACGATGAGGCAGCGCAGCGGCGCGTGGTCGTCGTGGCACTCGAAGCCGCGCTCGACGACCTGGCGGAAGGGCACGAGCGCGAGCACCTCGCGCGCGACACCCTGGGAGTCGAGCAGCGGGATGTCGGCGAGGCGCGCGACATCGACGACCTCGCCCGTCAGCAGCTCGACGGTCCCGGGGTCGCGTGCGATGAGCGCGAATGACTCCGCGCCGGCCAGCGCCGAGGTGAGGGGTGAGGGGCTCGGAGTCATCGCCGGCCTTTCATCGGGTCAGGCGGTCGCACCAACAGAAAGACCGCCCGGGGGCGGTCTGTGGTCTGGGAACGCGAACACACCGCCGTCAGTCGGCGGGCCACCACGTGGTGAGGTTCGCGAGCATGCGGTCACGATAGCAGACCCCCGGGGCGGAGGCGGATGCTGTGCGCCCGGCGCCGCACGCCGGCGCACAGCATCCCGCCCTCAGTCGTTGAGCGTGCGCTCGAGCATCTGGGCGCCGTGCCGCCACCCGACGGTCTCGTAGCCGACGACCACGACGACGGGGGAGCACGCGATGAGGAGGATGCCGACCCCGAGCGACGCCCCGAGCGCGACGGCGGCCACGGCGATCGCGAGGACGGCGATGACGCCCAGGTAGAGCCAGATGTGGAACGGATCCACCTGCATCACGAGCAGGGCGTACAGCACGAAGAGCAAGGTCTCGAACAGCAGCACGGGGATCGCGATGGACAGGGCAGCGAACGTCGCGTCGACGTGGGCCTCGCCGCCGATGACGTAGGCCGCGACGTGCAGCCCCGCGCCGACCGCGACGAGCGATCCGAACAGGAGGATCTGCAGGTACCCCCATGCCCACCCGCGGGTCCGGTGCCGGTCGAGGACGAGCCCCCAAGGGATCGCGAAGTAGATCCACCACATGCCGAAGACGAGCACCGTGCCGCCGAGGGCGACGAGCGCGGTCTCGAGCGACCAGCCCTGATCCTCGAACACGGCCGAGATCGCGAGGATCGTGCCGAGGATGACCTCGCCGAGCGTGATGATCACGAGGAGTCCGTAGCGCTCCGCGATGTGGTGCGGATGCCACGGCGTGCGGCCGAACTTCAGCTCGGCGAACAGAGGCCCCGCCAGCTCGAAGAGAGTCAGGATCGTCGTGAAGACGAGAGTCGTGCCGACCGGCAGGTTCAGGAAGATGAGGGCGATCCAGCCCACCTGTGCGATCGAGATGTTCACGGCGTACGCGATCGCGGTTCGGCGGCGCTGCGGGTCGTCGCGCGCGACCCGAAACCACAGTGAGACCGTCGCGATGCGCATGATGACGTAGCCCGCGACCATCACGCCGTTGTCGAGGTAGACGCCCTCGTCGAGCGAGTGGAAGACGGACGGCACGCCGAGGGCGACGACGATGACGCCGATCATGATGACCATCGTCGCGATGCGGAAGTACACGTCATCGGTGTCGTAGGCGGAGGCCAGCCACGAGTAGTTGATCCAGGCCCACGCCACGGCGAACGTGCAGAACCAGCCGGCCATGAGGGCCGTCGTCACGTGACCGAGCTCGAGCACATGCGCCATCTGCGAGCCGATCTGGCTGAACGCGACGACGAACACGAGGTCGAAGAGCAGCTCGAGCGGCGTCGCCGCCCGGTGATGCTCGTGAGGATCGCGGCCCGTCATCCGGGCGTAGACGTGATTCACGCTCATGGGGGGAAACTACCGGCTCCCAGCATGCGGCAGCGCGCCCGGTCTCCGCCGTCCGTGACTCCCGCGGCGTAGGCTGGGGCGGTGCCAGCAGTGAATCTCGGGATGCCGAAAGTCCCCGAAGTACTCGCTCCCCGACGCAAGACCCGCCAGATCAGGGTGGGCAAGGTGCTGGTCGGAGGCGACGCGCCGGTCAGCGTCCAGTCCATGACGACGACCCCGACGACCAACATCAACGCGACGCTGCAGCAGATCGCCGAGCTCACGGCGTCGGGCTGCGAGATCGTGCGCGTGGCCGTCCCGTCGCAGGACGACGCCGACGTCCTGCACATCATCGCGGCGAAGAGCCAGATCCCGGTCATCGCCGACATCCACTTCCAGCCGAAGTACGTCTTCCAGGCGATCGACGCAGGCTGTGCGGCCGTGCGCGTGAACCCCGGCAACATCCGCCAGTTCGACGACAAGGTCGGCGAGATCGCCGCCGCCGCGAAGTCCGCCGGCGTGTCGCTGCGCATCGGCGTCAACGCCGGGTCGCTCGACCGCCGCCTCCTCGAGAAGTACGGCAAGGCCACCCCCGAAGCGCTGTGCGAGAGCGCCGTGTGGGAGGCGTCGCTGTTCGAGGAGCACGACTTCCACGACTTCAAGATCTCGGTCAAGCACAACGACCCCGTCGTCATGGTCAAGGCGTACCGCCTCCTCGCCGAGCGGGGCGACTGGCCGCTGCACCTCGGGGTGACCGAGGCCGGACCCGCCTTCCAGGGCACGATCAAGTCCGCCACGGCGTTCGGCATCCTCCTCTCGGAGGGCATCGGCGACACGATCCGCGTCTCGCTGTCGGCTCCGCCCGCGGAAGAGGTCAAGGTCGGGCACCAGATCCTGCAGTCGCTCAACCTGCGCGAGCGCAAGCTCGAGATCGTCTCGTGCCCGTCGTGCGGGCGCGCGCAGGTCGACGTCTACTCGCTCGCGGATGCTGTCACCGAGGGCCTCAAGGACATGACGGTGCCGCTGCGCGTGGCCGTCATGGGCTGCGTCGTCAACGGCCCGGGCGAGGCCCGCGAGGCCGATCTCGGCGTCGCCTCAGGCAACGGCAAAGGCCAGATCTTCGTCAAGGGCCAGGTCATCAAGACGGTGCCCGAGTCCGAGATCGTCGCGACCCTCATCGAGGAGGCGAACCGCATCGCGGCCGAGCAGGGGCCCGACGCACCCGTCGGCACGGCCCAGGTCGTCACGGCCTGACCGCCTGACATGGGGACCGTCTTCGAGGGGATCGACGAGAAGCTCGCCCGGTGGATCGGGCGTCAGCCGATGTTCTTCGTCGCGACTGCGCCGCTGGCGGAGGATGGCCACGTCAACGTCTCGCCGCGCGGCCTCGACTGCTTCAGCGTGCTCGACGCGGGCACCGTCGCGTGGGTGGACCTGACCGGCTCGGGCTCCGAGACGATCGCGCACCTCCGTGAGAACGGCCGCATCTGCGTCATGTTCGCCTCGTTCGGCCAGCAGCCGCGCATCCTGCGCCTGCACGGACGCGGGCGGGTCGTGCTGCCGGGCGATCCGCTCTTCGACGACGTCGTGGCGCGGCATCCCTCTCTCCTCGGCCCGCGCGCCGTCATCGTCGTCGACATCGACCGCATCGCCGACTCGTGCGGCTGGGGCGTGCCTCGCATGGAGCTCGTCGACGACGGCGAGCGGGGGATCATGGGCCCCTGGGCCGAGAAGAAGGGGCCCGAGGGCCTCTCGCGCTACCGAGCCGACAAGAACCTCACGAGCCTCGACGGGCTGCCGGCGCTGACCCTCGACGAGGTCTGAGCGCCGTCGGGTCTGTCGGTCGCGGCGGATCAGGAGTAGCATCCGCCCGTCAGCGCTTCCTCGGGGGTGCATCGGGGCGCCCGCGTACGGGTGGCGCGAGGGGGCTCGACGATGGGCATTCGCACTGGCCGCAGGACGATCGCGCTCTCCACCGCCGTCGCGGTGGGTGCGGGACTGGCATTCGTCGGAGGGGGTCCCGCCGTCGCGGGGCACGGGTCGTTCCCGGTGTCTTCGGGGATCTATCGCATCCCGTACGAGGACGGCACCGACATGGTGGTCTCCAACGACCATCACAACCACGGCAGCCCCACACCCAACCAGGGCAACAACCGCTTCGACCTCGTCGCGGACGATCCGCCCGCGACCGTGGTGGCCGCTGCATCCGGCGTCGTCATGGCGATCGTCGACATCCACGGCGACTCGGACGGGCTGGGCGACGGTCTCGATGTCAACGGCAATTCGGGCCAGCTGCTGTTCGACGGCGTGACCGTGCACGCGGACGCCCTCGAGCACAGCTGTCAGGACTTCGACGAAGACGTCGACGACGACGACATCCTCGACGCAGGCGAGGACCTGAACGGGAACGGCTCCCTCGACTCGAGCCTGCCGAACTCCGCCGTCATCGGGCTCTGCCAGAACTACAACAACTACATCTGGATCGCGCATCCCAACGGCGAGTGGTCGAAGTACACGCACATGGAGACGGGCTCGATCACGGGAGCGCCGGGCAACCTCTCCGTCGGCGACACGGTCCTCGTGGGCGACCCGCTCGGGATCGAGGCCGACATCGGCCGCGCGACAGGAAGGCACCTGCACCACGAGATCGCCCTGCCCGACGACCCGACCGATCCGACGCCGTTCGACGGCCCCTTCATCGCGCGGGCGATCCCCGGCGGCGGCAACGAGGACCCCGGCGGCACGGGCATCATGGGCTTCTATGCCGGAGGATTCATCGACGGCACCAACGTCGTGCCGATCGTGTGCGACATCCCGGACAACACGTACGTCGACGGCGACACGAGTCCGGGCAACAACGCCTTCACCGCCAACCCCTGCACGAACACCGCGCCCACCGCGGACGCCGGCGGGCCCTACGTCGTCGACGAGGGCTCGACCGTGCAGCTCGACGGCACCGGCAGCAGCGACCCCGAGAACGCGATCCTGTCGTACTCCTGGTCGCCTGCGACGCACCTCGACGATCCGACCAGCCCTGCACCGAGCTACGACGCGATCGACGACACGGTGGACGTGCTGACGCTCACGGTGAGCGACATCGGCGGCGACGTGACGGCGGCGACGGCGCTCACGGACGACGACGACACGACGGTCACCGTCCAGAACGTGCCGCCCACCGTCACGGCCGTCGGCGACGCGATCGCTGAAGCCGGTACGGCGACCGTGACGGCGACCTTCACCGACCCGGGGACGCTCGACACGCACACTGCGACGATCGACTGGGGTTACGGTGAGCCGGCCGAGGTCGTCGACGCGGCCGATCTGGCGGGTGGGATCGAGCACGTCTACGGCGATGACGGCGACTTCGATGTCACGGTCACCGTGACCGACGACGACGGCGGCGTCGGCTCCGACACCGTCGTGGTGGGCGTGTCGAACCTCGACCCGGAGGTCGATCTCGACGTGTCCGGGCAGGTGTCCTTCCCGGGCGGTGACTACTTCGTCGTGGGCGCCGGAGAGGACCTGCCGCTGTCGGCGACGGGCGAGGACCCCGGCTCGGACGACCTGACCTTCTCCTGGAGCACGGGCGAGGTCAACACCCACTTCAACGACGGTGCGGCCCCGGATCCCGACCTGAGCCCGGAGGGCGTCTTCCCCTTCCTCGCGGCGGACGACGTCATCGCCGTCTCACCGAACCCCGGCGTCCAGCTGCTCGAGCTCACGCTCACGGATGACGACGGCGGCCTGGACTCGGTCGACGCCGGCGCGATCGTGACGGGAACGGCCGACGACGCCCGCAGCTCCGGATGGTGGAAGCACCAGTACTCCGGCAAGGGCGCGCCCCACATCGACGCCGACACGGCCCAGGCCTACCTCGACATCGTCGACGCGGTCTCGTCCGTGTTCGCGGAGGAGACGGATGCTGCGACCCCGGCTGCGGCGCACGCCGTGCTGTCGCCGACCGGGGACGACCGCCGCGCCCGCGCGACCGCCGAGCTCCTGCTGGCGTGGCTGCAGTTCGCGAGCGGTGCCGTCGAGTACGGCGCCGACGTGCCGCTGCAGGGCGCGGACGAGGCGTTCCTGGACCTCATGTTCCGGGCGGAGGAGGTGATCCTCGACGCGACGTCGACGCGCTCCGAGCTGCAGGCGATCGAGCGCGACCTCGCGCGGGTCGTCCACGCGGACTGACGTTCGAGGCCGAACCGCGGGTCAGCCCGCGCCGGTCGGCTCGTAGTCGAGGTCGTTGGTGATGACGACGACATCGACCCGGGCATCGGCTTCGCGGGCGTTCAGGACGAGCGTGTGCTCGCCCGGTGTGAGGGTCACCTCCCACGGATCGCAGTAGTGCAGCTCGAACGTCCCGCCGCAGCGGAGGCTGATCCGGTCCCACGTCCACTGCTTGTGCACGACGCCCTCGCCCTCGAAGTAGTCCCAGATGTCGGGCGTGGAGCCATCCATCACGACGACGAAGGAGTCGTTGAAATCGGTCCGGGTGGGATCGGCGGGCTCGGGCTGCGACACGCGCGCCCACACGACGTATGTCCCGCCGGACGCGTCGAACTCGAAGCGCGCAGCCCCTCTGTCCGAGGCCGCCGAGATGTAGGCGCCGCCCGAGGCCGTCGGGTCCGAGCGGGCGGCGATCGTCTCGACGAGGCTCGCGTCCTCAGCCTCGAACCTCAGGACATCCACGGACGACGTCGTCGTCGGGTCGGGGGCGGAGGTGTTCGTGGGGTCGGCGACGGCACTCGGGGTCGAGGGTGCCGGCCACCAGGGCGAGAGGGGGAACACGATCATCCCGACGCCCACGAGGGTGAGGACGAGCCCGGGCGGACCCGAGACGCCGAAACCGCCGAGCTTCGCCTCGGATCGGCTCTGCTCGTCCCCTCCTCGGGCGCGGATCAGCATCCAGACTCCCGCGGATACGAGCGCGGCTCCGGCGACGATCATGATGACCTGACCCACGGTCATACGCCGACCGTAGCCGGTCCGCCCGGGGAGCGGAATGCACCGCCCTAGACTTGTCCCTCGTGGTCACCCGTCTGTCGCATTTCTTCCTCCGCACGCTCCGTGAAGACCCCGCCGATGCCGAAGTCACGAGCCACAAGCTGCTCGTCCGAGCCGGCTACATCCGCCGTGCCGCGCCCGGCATCTTCACGTGGCTGCCGCTGGGCCTGAAGGTCAAGGCGAAGATCGAGGCCGTCATCCGTGACGAGATGACGAACGCGGGCGCCTTCGAAGTGCACTTCCCGGCCCTCCTGCCGCGCGAGCCGTACGAGGAGTCGGGCCGCTGGACGTCGTACGGCGACGGGATCTTCCGCCTGCAGGACCGCCGCGGCGCCGACTACCTGCTCGCGCCGACGCACGAGGAGATGTTCACGCTGCTCGTGAAGGACCTCTACTCGTCATACAAGGACCTGCCGCTGACGATCTACCAGATCCAGGACAAGTACCGCGACGAGGCTCGCCCCCGCGCCGGCCTCCTGCGCGGTCGCGAGTTCACGATGAAGGACGCGTACTCGTTCGACTACACGGACGAGGGGCAGGATGCCTCGTACCAGGCGCAGCGCGACGCCTACGAGCGCATCTTCCAGCGGCTGGGGCTCGAGTACGTCATCGTCGCGGCGGACAACGGGCTCATGGGCGGTGCGCGCAGCGAGGAGTTCCTCCACCCGACCTCCGTCGGCGAGGACACCTTCGTGCGCTCGGCGGGAGGCTATGCGGCCAACGTCGAGGCCTACACGACGACCGTGCCCGACACGATCCCGTTCGAGGGTCTCCCGGTCCCCGTCATCTTCGACTCGCCGAACACTCCGACGATCCAGACGCTCGTCGACCACTCCAACGCTCATCTCGAGGCCCCCGCGCCCGGCGTCGCGGGCCCCGCGACCGACGGCGTCACGGAGTGGACTGCGGCGCACACGCTCAAGAACGTCGTGCTCGCTCTCACGCATCTCGACGGAACGCGCGAGCTCGTCATCGTCGGCGTCCCCGGGGATCGGGATGTCGACGACAAGCGCGTCGAGGTGGCCTTCGCTCCGGCATCCGTCGAAGCGGCGACCGAGCAGGACTTCGAGGACAACCCGCTTCTCGTCAAGGGCTACATCGGGCCCTGGTCCGAGACCGGCCCGATCCTGGGCGAGGAGTCGGCGACCGGCATCCGGTTTCTGCTGGACCCCCGCGTCGTCGACGGCACGGCGTGGGTGACGGGCGCCAACATCGACCAGATGCATGTGCACTCGCTCGTCGCGGGCCGTGACTTCACGGGCGACGGCTTCGTCGAGGTCGCCTCGGTGCGCGAGGGCGATCCCGCTCCCGACGGCTCGGGTCCCGTCCACCTCGCACGCGGCATGGAGATCGGGCACGTCTTCCAGCTCGGACGCTTCTTCGCCGAGACGCTGGGCCTGAAGGTCCTCGACGAGAACGGCAAGCTCGTCACCGTCACGATGGGCTCGTACGGCATCGGCGTCACGCGCATCCTCGCGATCCTCGCCGAACTCAACAACGACGCCAAGGGCCTTGTCTGGCCCGAGTCCGTCGCGCCGTTCGACGTCCACGTCGTCGCGACGGGGAAGGATGCCGCCGCCTACGAGCTCGCCGGATCGCTGTCCGCCGACCTCGAGTCCGCGGGCTTCGACGTCCTCTACGACGACCGGCCCACGAAGGTCTCGCCCGGCGTGAAGTTCGCCGACGCGGAGCTCATCGGCGTCCCGCGCATCCTCATCGTGGGCCGCGGCGCTGCCGAGGGCCAGGTCGAGTTGTGGGACCGCCGTTCGGGCGACCGCGAGGTGCTCCCGGCGGCCGAGGCCGTCGCCCGCATCACCGCCCGCTGAGCTGCTCGCTGCCGCCGGCCGCGCTGCCGCCGGCCGCGCTGCCGCCGGCCGCGGGAGGAGAACCGACGGGCGGAGGAGGGAGGCTGCATCCCGGCCCTCCCCTCGTCCGTTCGCCTCCCTCCGTGCCGGGCAGGGGAGGAGCGACGTTCTCGCGCCTCAGCCGTCGGACCTCGTCCCGCCGGATGCCGTCGAGCCGACGAGGGCGCGGAGTTCGGCGTTGATGCGCTCGGACTCCTCGAGCAGGCGCAGGAGCTGGGCCGTCGAAGCCAGCGCGAGGGGCGGTGCCGCGTCCACCGCGGGCCCGGCATCCGCGGGCCTGGCATCTGCGGGCCCGGCCGCGGCGCTCGTCCCGGCGCTCGTGCCGACCCCCGCACCCGCCGTCACGGCGCCCGATACCGAGCCGGCCGCGAGTCCCTTGGCCGTGTGGTCGGCGGTGACCGGCGGGAGGGCGGGCGCCGCCGTGGCGGCGGTTGCCGCGGCATCCTTCTCCTCCTCGTGCGCGGCAGCCGCATCCTTGCCGGGGCCCAGGAAGAGGTTCGCGAGGTAACCCGTGAACGTACCGAAGATGCCGACGCCGACGACGATGATGAGCGTGCCGATGAGCCGGCCGGCGTTGGTGACGGGGAACTGATCGCCGTAGCCGACGGTCGAGATCGTGACGATCGTGTACCAGAGGGCGTCCGAGGCCGTCGTGATGTTCGCACCGTCTGCATCCTCCTCGATGTAGAGGATCGAGATGCTGCCGAACTCCAGCACGAGGATGCCCATGAGCAGCAGCGTCATGAGGGCGCTGTTGGCGCGGTCGTGGATGATCGTGTTCCACAGCGTCCGCGGACCGACGTCGCGCATGAGCCGGATGACGCGCCACAGCCGGAACACCCGCAGCACCTTCAGCTGCGGGAACCACAGACTCGCGAGGAGATCGGCCCATCCGAAGCCTCGGAAGAAGTAGTGGCTCGCCGACGGCGCCGTGACCATCCGGTAGATGAAGTCGCCGAGGAAGATCGCGCTGAAGAGCGCATTCATCACCCAGAGGATGAGCTGCAGCGCCTCGCTGCCTTGCATGAAGGCCATCAGCACGAGGTTGGCGATCGAGAGCACCGACAGCGCGCCGATGAAGATCTCGTAGGAGATGTTCTTGAGCTCGGACTTGGGCTTCCTGACGCGTGTCCTGGCCATGATCGGACTCCCGGTTAGGGGCCGCCCCTCTCGGCAGCCGGCGGCACCAGTATGGCGCCGCCCGACAAGGGCGTGGAGGCGACCTCACCCGCGACGGGGCGTTCCGCGCGCGACACCGCCCGTTCACCGCGCGGTCGCCCGCTCGTTCCCGCGCGTGACCAGGCTGGTCGCCGACCCCGAGAGTGAGGACGCTTCGTGACCATCATCGAGAACTCCCGCCGATCGCTCCCTCTGGCGGACCACGCCCGAGGCAAGCGCTCGGCGGTCACCTGCCAGCTCAAGTGCGCGAACGCCTGCCTGCACCCGGTGTGCAACACCTCCGCCAACGAGACCTTTCAAGAGGTCGCGGCGGCCGCTTTCTCGCGTCGCGCCCTCCTCGGCCTCGGCGCCGCGGGCGCCGTCGCGCTGACGGCGGGCGTCCTGCGCGGGGGAGCGCCGGTCTCTGCGCCCGGTGCTGCGGGCGCCGCCGGATCGGGCGTCGCCTTCGCCAAACCCGGGACGGCGGGCCTCGCCTTCCAGCCGATCGCGCCGGTCGCGGCATCCGTCGACGCCTTCACGGTGCCGGAGGGCTTCACGTGGCAGCCGATCATCCGGTGGGGCGACCCGCTCTTCGCGCGCACGCCCGCGTTCGACATCGCGGCGCAGACGCCGGCGGCCCAGGCGGAGCAGTTCGGCTACAACTCCGACTACCTCGACATCGTCGCCGACCCGAGCGGAAAGACCGGCGTCCTGGTCAACAACCACGAGTACGTCAACCCGAACATCATGTTCCCGACGGCCGCGACGACCCCCGCCGAGAAGCAGGTGCGCGGCGACATCTACAAGGCGGCGCAGGGCCTCTCGATCGTCGAGGTGACCCGCAGCGCCGTCGGGAAGCCGTGGTCGTACGTCCGCGGCGGCAGGCGCAACCGCCGGATCACCGTCGAGACCGTCTTCGAGCTGACGGGACCCGCTGCGGGCGCCGCCTCGGTCAAGACGGAAGGCGACCCCGAGGGCCGCTGGGTACGCGGAACCCTCGGCAACTGCGCGGGCGGCACGACGCCGTGGGGCACGATCCTCTCGGGCGAGGAGAACTTCAACGGCTACTTCGCGTGGGCCGCCGACACCCCCGAGCAGAAGCGGTACCAGTCGACGTCGTCGACCACGACCTCGACGGGCTGGGAGGCGTACGACCCGCGCTTCGACGCGCACAACCCCGGCTACGTCAACGAGCCCAACCGCTTCGGCTACATCGTCGAGATCGATCCGCAGGACCCGAACTCCACGCCCAAGAAGCACACCGCGATGGGCCGCTTCAAGCACGAGGGCGCCAACGTCATCGTCGCGGAGGACGGCCGGGTCGTGGCGTACATGGGCGACGACGAGCGCAACGACTACCTGTACAAGTTCGTGTCGAAGCAGAAGATCTCGGGCTCGCGCAAGAAGAACCTGACGCTGCTGTCGGAGGGCGACCTCTACGTCGCGAGGTTCCGCGGCGACTCGCCCGCCGCCGAGATCACGGGCACGGGCAAGCTCCCGTCCGACGGCGAGTTCGACGGCAGCGGCGAGTGGATCCCGCTGACGCGCAATGGCCGCAGCGTCGTCCCGGGCTTCACGACGGAGCAGGTGCTCGTCTTCACGCGTCTGGCGGCGGATGCTGTCGGCGCGACGAAGATGGACCGTCCGGAGGACGTCGAGCCCAGCCCCAAGACCGGCAAGGTGTACGCCGCGCTCACGAACAACTCCACGCGCGGCGGCGCGGCGAGCCCCGTCGACGAGCCCAACCCGGTGACCGGCAACCGCTACGGCCACGTCATCGAGCTGACCGAGACGGCGGGTCAGGCGGGGACGAGCTTCGCGTGGAGCATCCTGCTCGTGTGCGGAGATCCCGCCGTCTTCGAGTACACGTACTTCGCGGGCTTCCCGAAGCAGCTCGTCTCGCCGATCTCGTGCCCCGACAACGTCGCCTTCGACTCCGAGGGCAACCTCTGGATCTCGACCGACGGCGCGCCGAGCACGATCGGCTACAACGACGGACTCTTCAAGGTCGCGCTCGAGGGACCGAACCGCGGTCGTGTCGAGCAGTTCCTCGCCGTCCCGCGCGAGGCCGAGACGTGCGGCCCGGTCATCCACGACAGCGAGGGCCTCGTCTTCGTCGCGGTCCAGCATCCCGGTGAGAACGGGACCTTCGCCGCCCAGACGTCTCTCTTCCCGGACTACGGCTCGACGGCGCCCGGCGCCGTGCCGAACGCGCCCCGCCCCTCGGTCGTCCAGGTCTACCGCAGCTGAGCCCACGAGGCGGCGCGGGATGAGGCATCCCGCGCCGCCGGCAGACTCAGGCTGTGATGCGGCCGTGGTCCATCGTGTCGTCGGGTGTGTCGCGCGTGACGAGGGACTTCACCATCTTCGCCGCCATCATGATCCGGCCCTCGCCGGGCTCCCAGTACTCCGCCTCGACCGGTGTGACGCGCAGCAACGCGATGTCCGGAGTCTCGAGGCCGTCCTCGAACCAGATGTCGAGCGATGGCGAGTACAGCGCCTCCATCTTCGCCCGATCATGCACGATGCGTGCGGTGCCCGCGACCGAGACGAACCGCATGCCCTTGGCGTCGATGTACGACAGCGACACGTCGTGATCGGCCTCGACCTCGTCGGCCTTCTTCGAGCGGTCGGACGCGAAGAACCAGATATCGCCGTCGTCGTCCATCTGGCGCGTGCTCATGGGGCGCCCCACGAGGTTGCCGCCGGCGTCGACCGTGGTCAGCATCGTGAAGTCGATGTCCTCCACGAGCTCCTTCATCCGTGCGCGGGCCTCGGCTCCTGTCACTTCAGTCATGGATCCGAGGCTCGTCCACCGGACGGATACGGGGGAAGGGCTTGACACACGCCGCCTCCGCCCCGCGGCCGCTGGATTCAGAGGTGGGCGTAGCGGGCGCGGAACCCGCAGAAGACGCCGTACGCGATGAACCCGGCGCCGACGACGCCCGCCAGGACCGGTCCGAGCGGGAGCGCGAGGATCGCGCGGACGGCGCCGTCCAGACTTCCCGCCGCATCCGGGTCGATACTCACGGCCGCCACGACGAGGATCACGCCCAGGACGAGGAGGGCGAGCCCCTTCGCGACGAAACCCGCGACGCCGAGCGCGCGGATCCAGGCTCCCAATGCGCCGTCGGGCACGTCCACGGGCTTCTCGAAGCTCTGTCGCACACCCATGACGACGAACACCACCCCGCCGACTCCGATCCCGAGGCCCACTGCCGCCAGCACGAAGGGACCTCCCGGGATCGAGAGGATGCCGCGACTGGCCCCCTCGGCCACCTGCTCGGTGTCGGGCCGGGCGCCGATCGCGACCGCCGCCGCGAGCGTGCCCAGCGCGAGGAAGACGACCGCCTGTCCCCATTCCGCCAGCCGCCGTCCCCATTTCTTCGCGGAACCGGTGGCGTCGCCGCGCGGATCGTAGGCGAGCAAGCCTGCCGCGGCATGCCACGCGCCCAGCGCCCACAGGGAGATCGCGAGCGCCCACAGCGCGGCGAAGCCTGCCGGAGCCGCCGCGACGGCCTTGAAGGCGCCGGCCTGATCGCCTTCGCCGTCTCCGCCGAACGCGATCACGAGCACGATGACCCCGACGAGGGCATGGACGATGCCGTTCGCGACATACCCGGCGCGCGCGAGGAAGCGCAGCGCGGGGCTGGCGGCCGCCTTGCGGGCCGCGCGCTTCGCTCCGGTCCTGACCGTCGTGTCCGGGCTCACTCGGACGAGCCTACGAAGGCGCGTGTTCGACGCGCGAGGGCTTGACGAGCCCCGGGTCGGCGCACATGTCCGAGCGACATCATCCACCAGCCCCCTCCCAGCCGTGGGCACGAGGCATCCGGTAACGTGGTGGGGTTGCCGAAGTGCGCACGACGCGCCGGCGAGAGAGCTGAATAGGGAGGGTCACGTGGACATCGATCTCGGACTGCTGCGAACTGTCGAGCGCGAGAAGGAGATCCCCTTCGACGAGCTCGTGCGGATCATCGAGCAGGCGATCCTGACGGCGTACGCGAAGCACACGTCGCCGACGGGCGAACTGCCCGAAGGCGCCCGCGCGGTGCTCGACCGCAAGACCGGCCATGTCGCCGTGTTCATCCCGCTCCTGGACGAAGAAGGCGCCGTCATCGGCGAGGAGGAGAGCACTCCCGAGGACTTCGGCCGTATCGCGGCCTTCGCCGCGAAGCAGGTCATCAGCCAGCGACTCCGCGACATCGCGGACGACGCCGTGCTGGGCGAGTTCCGCGGCAAGGAGGGCGACATCGTCGCCGGCGTCGTGCAGCAGGGCCCCAACCCGCGCATGGTGCACGTGGACCTCGGGTCGATCGAGGCCATCCTGCCGCCCGAGGAGCAGGTGCCCGGCGAGGAATACACGCACGGGTCCCGCCTGCGGGTCTACGTCACGTCCGTCGCGAAGGGTACGAAGGGCCCCTCGATCACGGTCTCGCGCACGCACCCCGGACTCGTCCGCAAGCTCTTCGCGCTCGAGGTCCCCGAGATCGCGTCGGGCCTCGTCGAGATCGTCTCGCTCGCGCGCGAGGCCGGTCACCGCACCAAGATCGCCGTCAAGGCGAACGACCCGACGATCAACGCCAAGGGCGCCTGCATCGGCGAGCTCGGCCGTCGCGTGCGGGCTGTCACGGAAGAGCTCAGCGGCGAGAAGATCGACATCGTCGATTACGACCCCGAGCTCGCGAAGTTCGTCGCCAACGCGCTGTCGCCCGCGAAGGTCACCTCGAGCTTCATCCTGGATGCTTCGAGCAAGGCCGTCCGCGCGCTCGTCCCCGACTACCAGCTGTCGCTCGCGATCGGCAAGGAGGGCCAGAACGCCCGCCTCGCCGCCAAGCTCACGGGCGCCAAGATCGACATCCAGCCGGACTCGATCCTGGAAGACGCCTGACGCGCGCCCTGGCCCCCGGGCTTTCGTCCGCCGCTGGCGTGTAGAATGGAACCTGTACGAACGTGCGTCGGATGCCGCACGCGTGCCTCCCGCTCCACTCTGCTCAGGGTGGTTGTCATCGATTCCGTCCTCGTCGCCGACGAGCGCGCTTCGATGCCGGGAAGGGGTGCGTGGGTGCACGAGACGCGCGAGTGCATGGATGCCGCCATCAGGCGCCGTGCCTTCGTGCGGGCATTGCGTGTGTCAGGCCCGCTTGACACGCAGACCATCGAGAAACGGCTGAACGGCTATGGAAACAAAGTGAACGGCTCGAAATGAGACCCGTCCGCTAGATCGGTCTGCCCTGTCCTGGGTAGACCCCCAGACAGGAGAATTGTGGCAAACGCCAAACCACGCGTGCACGAGATCGCCTCGGAACTCGGCGTCGACAGCAAGGTCGCTCTGGCCAAGCTGAAGGAGCTCGGCGAGTTCGTCAAGAGCCCCTCGTCGACGATCGAGCCCCCCGTGGCTCGAAAGCTCCGCGCTGCCCTCGAGGCGGACGGAGCCGCGGCCAAGCCGGCCGCTGCCGCCGACCAGAAGCCGGCGGCTTCCGCGCGCCCTTCGGGCCGCCCCGGTCCCGTGCGTCCGGCCGCGCCTTCGGGGCCCGCCGCCGCGCCTGCCGCGCGCCCCTCGGGCCCGACTCCCGGACCCGCGCGCCCCGCCGCGCCTGCGGCTCCGGTCGCGCCCGCTGCCGAGGCCGCGCCGGCTCCCGCCGCTGAGGCCGCGCCCGTGGCTCAGCCCGCGCCGGCCGCCGAGGCACCCGCTCCCGCGGCCCCCGCCGCGCCGGCCAGCAGCGCGCCCAAGCCGGGTCCGGCTGCCCCGACCCCGGCCCCGCCGCGTCCGGGTGGCGCTCCGCGCCCCGGCAACAACCCCTTCGCCTCGAGCCAGGGCATGGGTCAGCGCCCCGCCGGCCCGCGTCCGGGCAACAACCCCTTCGCATCGAGCCAGGGCATGGGCCAGCGCCCCAACCCGGGCAACATCCCGCGTCCGCAGGCTCCGCGCCCGGGTGCGCCGCGTCCCGGCGCTCCGCGTCCCGGCGGCGCAGGCCGTCCCGGCGGCGGCGGTCGGCCCGGCGCGCCCTTCCAGCAGCGTCCCGGCGGTCCCGGTCGTCCCGGCGGTGCCGGCGGCGGCGGGTTCCAGCGTCCCGGCGGCGCGCCCGGTGCGGGTGCTCCCGGCGGCGGCTTCGCCGGTCGTCCCGGCGGCGGTGGCGGCCGTGGCCGTGGTCCCGGCGGCGGCACCGCGGGGGCCTTCGGCAAGGGCGGCGGCAAGTCGAAGCAGCGCAAGTCGCGTCGTGCGAAGCGGCAGGAATTCGAGATGCGGTCGGCGCCCGTCGTCGGCGGCGTCAACGTCTCGAAGGGCAACGGCGAGATCATCCGCCTGCGCCGCGGCGCGTCGATCGCGGACTTCGCGGACAAGCTCGAGGCTCTGCGCGGCTACACCGTGCAGCCCGGCACGCTCGTGACGATCCTCTTCAACCTCGGCGAGATGGCCACGGCGACGGAGTCGCTCGACGAGGCCACGTTCGAGGTGCTCGGCGCCGAGCTCGGCTACAAGATCCAGATGGTCTCGCCCGAGGACGAGGACAAGGAGCTCCTCGAGGGCTTCGGTCTCGACCTCGAGGCCGAGCTGGAGGCGGAGAGCGAGGACGACCTCGAGATCCGGCCTCCCGTCGTGACCGTCATGGGTCACGTCGACCACGGTAAGACGCGACTGCTCGACGCCATCCGCCAGACCAACGTGGTCGCGGGCGAGGCCGGCGGCATCACGCAGCACATCGGTGCCTACCAGGTCTGGACCGAGCACGACGGCATCGAGCGCGCCATCACCTTCATCGACACGCCGGGTCATGAGGCGTTCACCGCCATGCGTGCCCGTGGTGCGCAGGTCACCGACATCGCGATCCTCGTTGTCGCGGCCGACGACGGCATCATGCCGCAGACGGTCGAGGCGCTGAACCACGCCCAGGCGGCCGACGTGCCGATCGTCGTGGCGGTCAACAAGGTCGACAAGCCCGACGCCAACCCGGCCAAGGTGCGCCAGCAGCTCACCGAGTACGGCCTGGTCGCCGAGGAGTACGGCGGCGACGTCATGTTCGTCGACGTCTCGGCGCGTCAGGGGACCGGCATCCAGGAGCTCCTGGACGCCGTCCTGCTGACGGCGGACGCGGGCCTCGACCTCACGGCCAACCCGAACAAGGACGCGCGCGGTGTCGCGATCGAAGCCAAGCTCGACAAGGGCCGCGGATCGGTCGCCACCGTCCTCATCCAGTCCGGAACGCTGCGCGTCGGCGACGCGATCGTCGCGGGCACGGCCTACGGCCGCGTGCGCGCCATGATCGACGAGAACGGCGATGCGGTCGAAGAGGCCTACCCGTCGCGTCCCGTCCAGGTGCAGGGCCTCAACTCGGTCCCGCGCGCCGGTGACACGTTCATCGTGACGGAAGAGGACCGCACGGCCCGCCAGATCGCCGAGAAGCGCGAAGCGGCCGAGCGCAACGCCCAGCTGGCCAAGGCCCGCAAGCGCATCTCGCTCGAGGACTTCACGCGCGCTCTCGAAGAGGGCAAGGTCGAGTCGCTCAACCTCATCATCAAGGGCGACGTGTCGGGTGCCGTCGAGGCGCTCGAGGAGTCGCTCCTCAAGATCGAGGTCGACGACTCCGTCCAGCTGCGGATCATCCACCGCGGCGTCGGCGCGATCACCGAGTCGGACATCAACCTCGCGACGATCGACAACGCGATCGTCATCGGGTTCAACGTCCGCCCCGACACGAAGGCGCGCGAGCGCGCCGCTCGCGAGGGCGTGGACGTCCGGTTCTACTCGGTCATCTACAACGCGATCGACGACGTCGAGCAGTCGCTCAAGGGTCTGCTCAAGCCCGAGTACGAAGAGGTCCAGTCCGGCGTGGCCGAGATCCGCGAGGTGTTCCGCTCCTCGAAGTTCGGCAACATCGCGGGTGTCATCGTCCGCTCCGGCACGATCACGCGCAACGCCAAGGCGCGCGTCATCCGCGACGGCGTCGTCATCGCCGATGGCCTGGCCATCGAGTCGCTGCGCCGCTTCAAGGACGACGTCACCGAGGTCCGCACGGACTTCGAGTGCGGTATCGGCCTCGGCAAGTACAACGACATCCAGATCGGCGACGAGATCGAGACCACCGAGATGGTGGAGAAGCCTCGCGGCTGATCTCGGTCACGCACGGCTCCGGTGACGGATGCCGCTCAGACAACAGGACCCCCAAGACCCCGACTGTCTGAGCGGCATCCGTCACCTCCGCCTCCACCGTCGTCAGCCGCCTCGGGCGGGAAATAGGGCAGGAAGTAGGAAGAAATGGCCAGCGAACGTCAGGCACGCCTCGGCGACCGCATCCGCGTCATCCTCGCGGAGCGCCTCGAGAAGGGGCTGCGCGACCCGCGCCTGGGCTTCGTCACCATCACGGACGTCCGCGTCACGGGTGACCTGCAGCACGCGTCGGTGTTCTACACGGTGCTCGGCTCCGAGGACGAGCGTCTCGCCTCCGGTGAGGCACTCAAGTCGGCGACCGGGATGCTGCGCTCCGAAGTGGGCAAGCACCTCAACGTCCGCCTTACCCCGACCCTCGAGTTCATCCCCGACGCCCTCCCCGAGAACGCGGGACACATCGAGGACCTCCTCCGCGAAGCGCGCGAGCGCGACGCGGTCGTGGCGGGGCTCGCGTCGACCGCGGCCTACGCCGGCGACGCCGACCCCTACGTCAAGCCCCGCGAGCTCGAGGACGACGAGGACTGATCCTCGCCCACCGCCACAGCGTCGGATTTCACCACAGCGTCGGACCGGAACAACCTTCCGCGTCCGGCGCTGTGGTTTTCTGTGACGTTGCGGCGATCTCAGCGGGGAAGGCGCAGCATCCCGTCTGCCGCCTCGACGAGCCCGTCCGCGATGCGCCGGTCCGGTGTTCAACGTGCGCCGATGTCGCGCCCGAACGCCGCGATCAAGTCTCGGTACGCGGCCCGCTGGCCCGCTCGTCCGCTCTTCGACTCGGTCGCCTCCATGGGCTTCCGATACGCGAGCGCGGAGTCCCACGCGCGGCGCCAGGAGGGCCCCCATTGTCGCCGCAGATACGCGGGATCGGCCTTGAGCTTGGCGTCTTCGCCGGGACCGGTGCGGGTCACGAAGAATTGCTCCATGAAGTGGTCGTAGGCGCGTTCCGCTTCTTTCGAGAACAGCCCTCCGTAGACGTGCCTGAGGCGGTCGAGGGTCCGCTTGCGGGCGAGGACCACCTGCGGAGACAGCCGGCGCCAATCGCCCACGCACACGAAGAAGCACAAGACGTCGTTGGCCTGCGGCATCATCTCCTCGTAGATCGCGAGCCGCTTGGCAACCAGTGCATTGTTGATCGCTTTTCGGCGATCGATCCAGATTCCGATCCAGGCGCCGACCGCGCCTCCCAGCGCTCCGATGAGCGCCGTGAGAAGGAGGGTCGGGACGTCCGTCCCGGCACCCGAGTCGGCGGTCGCGAGCACCACCTCCGCCAGCGGGACCGCCGTCTCACGCATCGACGAGCCCTCCCCTCTCGTGGCGTGGGCGACGGATCAGCTCCTCCACATGCAGTGGAAATGCTCGATCGGGCAGTTGCGCGATGAGCCAGGACCACGCATCCTCAACCACGGCGACTCGCGCCTGGTGCCCCTGGTCCGGCGCGTTCTCGTCCACGAGCCCGATCGGCTGGAGGTGGGCGGCGGCCAGCACGACGACCGCCCAGTCCGCGCGACTGACATCCATGAGAACCATGGGCGCGCTCGTAACGACGCACAGCAAGTCGCGGACAGTCGCCCAACGCGGATCCACGCCGATGGCCGCCGCCGTCGTGGGCGCGATCGGCCAGTACGTGAGGTCCTCGTAGCGGTCTTCGAGCTCGCCGAATGCGCCCGGCGTCGCTCTCCAGATCCGCGGATCTATGCGGACGAAGCGGGACCCGAGACCCAGTCGGAATGCGGCGTAGGCGAGGCGGCTGACCGCGTGGCGCCATTCGAGGTCGTCGCCCGGCCTGCGTCGGCCGAGCTCTCGGGCGATGCACTCTATTCCGCTCAAGAGGACGTCGGAGGAGTCCGCGGAGATCGCCGCGTCGGCTGCGACGCCTGCTGATCGCACGACGAGCCTCGACGGAGCAGCCTCCGAAGACTCATCGGCGTCGTGCGCGGCCATCTGGAAATCCGCGGCGAAGTGTCCGAGAAGCATGTCGACGCGACGGGGGCCCTCACCACCGTGGTCCATCTCGTCATCGAGGATTTCCGCGTCGTCAGGTCGATCCTCGTCGCTGAACGGTGCGAACGGACGCGGGGGCCGCTCGCCCACGGGTGCGGGCCCCTCGTCGCCGTCGCGGCCGACGAAGACCCGGCGAACGAACTCCACCAGGTCGTCGAGCTGATCGAATCCCAGCTCCTGTTGGAAGAGGAACACCCCCCTCTGGAAAGAGCCGCGCGTCGCGGAAAGGCCGAGCGCACGCCCGCTGACGACGACAGCGTCGAAGTGCGGGGACGCGATGAAGACGCTCGGCGCACTAATCTCGCGCTCTTCGGAATCAGCGTCGGCGTCGCGACAGCTCGCGAACGCGATGCCCCCCGACGGATCGAAGGCGTCGATGTACCAGGCGGGCGCGCTCATGGGCGCTGCCGCCCTTCATGCGCGACCGAGACGAAGTCGATGCCGTTGAGCGCAAGGGCCGTTGCGGCGCGACGGCGTGCGCTGCGCCAGACCAGCTCCTCGAGCGACGGCGCGGGGCCGCGCGTCGCCCGCTCCGCGATCATCCCATCGATCGCCACATCGCCGACCGCCGTTCGCGCCTGCATGACGTCCACCGCCGTGAAGGGGCCCTGTCGCGGAACTTCGAGATAGTCCTCGTCCGCGAGCACCGCGGACGAGACGACGGCGGTCGTCAAGAGCCGGCCGCGGTGCGGTGCCGAGCTGTCACGGAGCTTCGCGACGACCATGTCACACAGCTGGGCCCACGTACCGGCGATCAGCTCGGCCTGATCCGCAAGCGATGCGCCAGCCTCGATCCGATCGGCGATCGGCGGCCTCAGCAGGTCGTAGGAGTTCCGGTAGAGCACGAGCTGATCATCTGCGGGCGCGGGCAGGACGAGGCTGATGTCGCCGTAATAGCGCATGCCGGCGCCATTGACCTCGACTGCGCCGTAGTAGAGATCCTCCGGCCGCACCGTCTCCCGCGCCGGGTGCCGGTCAGTCGCCACGTCGGCGACGGCTCGATCGATCCGCTCCCGGCGAGTCGGCGGTCGCTCGCCGACGGTCGCGGCCGGATCCGCTTCGAGATCGTAGGCATTGAGGTACCGGTCGGCGAGGACAGCCGGCACATGGACGCAGGACAGGTTGAAGACCACCCGCGCTCCTGCACCGGCGCGGCGCCCGCTGTCGATTCCGATTCCTTCGACGACCCGGCGCACGATCTCCGCGTTCGCGGCTTCGTAGTGGACGGCTTGTTCGTCCGTCACGATCCAATCGGCGATCACGGCCAGCCCCCGCAGGTCGATAATCCAGATGTGCGCGCCACCGCGCTCTCGCCCGGATCGTAGCAACGCCGGCCCGCACCATCAACGCCCCGACGCGCTGTCGAATCGGCGTCGATGTCAATGGGGGCCAGTGGCGTCCTCACGCCGGCAGGCGCAGCATCCCGTCTGCCGCCTCGGCGAGCCCGTCCGCGATGAGCGAGTCGACGGCCCGGTCGCGCTGACGCGCGTCGGGCCAGTCCGCCAGCAGGTCGTCCAGCGGCACGGCGTGCGTGTCGGCGTGGCGGAGGACGCGGAGCACTGCGCCGCGCGCCTGCCGGGCGCTGCCCTCGTACTTCGCCTGCCGGCGCCGGGCGTCGCCCGTGTCGGGATACCCCGCGGCGCGCCACGCGCACATGCGCGCGAGCGGGCAGGCGTCGCACTGCGGCGCCCGCGAAGTGCACACGGTCGCGCCCAGCTCCATCGTCGCGGCGTTGACGACGGCCGCCTCGGCGTCGTCCTGCGGGAGCACGGACTCCATCGCCGCCAGGTCGCGGCGGGACGGCGATCCGGGCTGCGACCGCCCGTCGACTGCGCGGGCGAGCACCCGTCTCGTGTTCGTGTCGACGACGGGATGCCGCATCCCGTACGCGAAGACCGACACGGCGCGTGCCGTGTAGTCGCCGATGCCGCTCAAGGCGAGGAGCGCCTCGACGTCGCTCGGCACGACGCCCTCGTGGCGGTCCCGGATCTCCACGGCCGCGCGGTGCAGCCACAGCGCGCGGCGCGGATAGCCGAGGTTCGCCCACTGCCGGACCGCCTCGGCAGGCGGCGCCGCCGCGAGGTCCGCCGGCGTGGGCCAGCGCTCGAGCCACGCCTCGAGGTGGGGGATCACGCGGTTCACGGGCGTCTGCTGCAGCATGAACTCGCTCACGAGCACGCCCCACGCGCCGAATCCGGGCCGGCGCCACGGGAGGTCGCGCGCATCGTCGCGGTACCACTCGATGAGCGGCGTGGCGAGGTCGGGCACGCGGTCCACCCTATGCGGGCGCGGCCAAGGCGGCGCATCGCACCGGGCCGGGCGCGGCCCGGGCGGGCTGCACGCCGTGCGGGACGGCGGGCTCGCACACCCGGCCTAGGCTGGACGCATGCGCCTTCCGACCACCCCCGTGACGAGGCTCTGGCGGGAGCTGCGCGACGAGGTCCGGCTGCACTACCGCGCCGGACGGGTGATCGTCGCGGTCGACGGCCGGGACGGCGCCGGCAAGACGATCTTCGCCGACGGGCTCGCGGCGGTCTTCGCGGAAGACGGCTCGGCGGTCTTCCGCGCCACGATCGACGACTTCCACCGGCCCCGCGCGGAGCGGTACGCCCGCGGCCGGACGTCGCCCGAGGGGTTCTATCGCGACTCCTTCGACTACGCGACCTTCCGCCGTGTCCTGATCGACCCCTTCCGCGCGGGCCGGCAGACCACCGCGACGGGATTCCAGCTCGCCGCGTTCGACGTCACTCGCGACTCGGCCGTCGAGTCCGCCTGGGTCACGGCGCCGCGCGACGCCGTCCTCATCGTCGACGGCATCTTCCTCAACCGCCCCGAGCTGAGGGGCCTGTGGGACTGGTCGGTGTGGCTCGACGTCCCGGTCGACGTCGCCTTCCGGCGGATGGCCGAGCGCGACGGCAGCGACCCCGATTTCCTCGCGCCGTCCAATGCGCGCTACCGCGACGGGCACGACCTCTATCTCCGCGACCACGATCCGCGTCACGCCGCCTCGGCGATCGTCGACAACACCGACGTCGAGCGTCCGCAGCGCATCTACCGGGACTTCTGCTGATGCCTGCCGCCCCGCCGCCCGCCGCGAAGCCCGCTCCCGGCATCCTGCTCGTCGACAAGCCGGGTGGGATGACGAGCCACGATGTCGTCGCGCGCGCCCGGCGTGCGCTCGGCACCCGCAAGATCGGCCACGCCGGCACTCTCGACCCCATGGCGACGGGCCTGCTCGTGCTCGGCGTCGAGGGCGCGACGCGCCTGCTGACCTTCATCGTCGGCCTCGACAAGACGTACGAGGCCACGATCCGGCTCGGCGTCGAGACCGACTCCGACGACGCCGACGGCCGGATCGTCGCCGAGACGGATGCCTCGGCCATCGCGTCTGCCGACATCCTGGCCGGCGTCGCGGCGCTCACGGGCGCGATCTCGCAGGTCCCGAGTCGCGTGTCGGCGATCAAGGTGGACGGCAAGCGGGCGTACGACCTCGCGCGCGCGGGTGTGGACGTCGATCTCAAAGCCCGCGACGTCACGGTGAGCCGCTTCGAGGTGCTCGCGGAGCGCCGCGAGGGAGCCGTCATCGACCTCGACGTGGTCGTGGACTGCTCGAGCGGCACCTACATCCGCGCGCTCGCCCGGGATCTGGGCGGAGCGCTGGGCGTCGGCGGGCATCTGACCGCCCTCCGACGGACGCGCATCGGCCCGTTCGAGGTCGCGGCAGCCGCCGGCATCGACGACCTCGCCGACGCGCGGAGCCTCGCCCCGGCCGACATTGCGGCAGCCGTGCTCGGGCGGATCGACGTCACCGCCGACGAGGCGCGGGACCTCCGGCACGGCAAGCGACTCGGGGGAGCGGCATCCCGGATCTCGGGCTCCCGCGCCGCGGCCGTCGACCCGGACGGAGCGCTCGTCGGGATAGTCGAGCGCCGCGGCGCCGACCTCAAGAGCGCCATGAACATGCCCGAGGAGCCCTCTCGATGATCCTGTGGTTCACGCTCGTCCAGGTGGGCGTCGCCGTCGCGGCGGGCCTGCTCTGCCTCATCGCGGGGCTCGCGGGGCGGCGGCCCAGCGACTGGACGGTCGGCTCGCTCGCTCTCGTCGAGGTGCTGCTGATCATCCAGGTCGTCGTCGCGATCGTGGCGCCCCTCGTCGGGAACTCTGCGACGGGGTCCGTGCTGGAGTTCTGGGTCTACCTCGTCTCGGCGGCGCTGCTGCCGCCCGCCGCCGTCGTGTGGGCCCTCCTGGAGCGCAGCCGCTGGAGCACCGTCATCATGGGCGTCGCAGCCCTCTCGGTCGCGGTCATGGTGTGGCGCATGCACGTCATCTGGACCGTGCAGCTGGCCTGATCCCCGCCGGGCCCCTTCGCGCCGGCGGCTAGAATCGGACAGCGATGTCTTCGTCTTCTCCCGCCCCCCGCTCCCGCCGGATGACCGGCATCGGCCGCGTCCTCGTGATCGTCTACGGCATCATGGCGCTCGCCGCGACCGGTCGGTCGTTCGTCCAGATCGTCGAGAAGTTCGACGAGGCTCCGCTCGCGTACACGCTCTCGGCGCTGTCGGCCGTCGTCTACATCGTGGCGACGCTCGCGCTCGTCTTCGCGGGGCGGCGCGGCTGGTACATCGTCGCGTGGGTCGCGATCGTGTTCGAGCTCGTCGGCGTCCTCGTGATCGGCACGCTCAGCCTCGTGCTGCCGGAGCTGTTCCAGCATCCGACCGTCTGGTCGCTGTACGGCTACGGCTACGTCTTCATCCCGCTCGTGCTGCCGTTCTTCGGCCTGTGGTGGCTCGTGAAGCACCCGCCTGCGCCGGCGACGGACGAGCGGGCGGATGCTGCTCCCGCCGCGGTGACGCGATGATCGTCTTCCGCGATCCGGCCGAGGTGCCGGAGGGCTTCGGGCCGTCGGTCGTCGCGATCGGCAAGTTCGACGGCGTGCACGCGGGCCACCGCGCAGTCCTCGAGCGCGCGCAGGTCGACGCGTCCGCGGGCGCGAAGGTCGTGGCCGTGACCTTCGACCGCAATCCGCTCAGCCTCCTGCGGCCCGAGCTGTGCCCCGACGACCTCATCGGCGTGACGCAGAAGCTGCAGCTGCTCGCCGAGACCGGCATCGACGCGACCCTCGTGCTGCGCTTCGACGAGGCCCTCGCGGGGCTCTCGCCGCGCGAGTTCGTGGAGCGGGTGCTCGTCGACGCGCTGGGCGCGCGGACGGTGCTTGTCGGCACGGACTTCCGGTTCGGCAAGGGCGGCGCGGGCAACCCGGACGTCCTGCGCGAGCTCGGTGCGGAGCTCGGGTTCCGCGTCGACGTCGTGGGCGACGTGCGTCAGGTCGACAGCGACCGGCGCGTCTCGTCGACCTGGATCCGCGAGCTCCTGTCGCAGGGCGACGTCGAGACCGCCGCGCGCCTCCTCGGACGCCCCCACGCCGTGTGGGGCGAGGTCGTCCACGGCGCGAAGCGCGGTCGCGAGCTCGGCTTCCCGACGGCGAACCTCTCCAGCGATCTCGAGGGCTTCATCCCGGCCGACGGCGTCTACGCGGGCTGGCTCGTCGACGAGGGCCCGGCCGGCGACGCGGACCGCCTCGAGCCGCGGCGTACGACGAGATACCCGGCCGCGATCAGCGTCGGCTCGAACCCGACGTTCGATGACGTCGTCGAACGCCAGGTGGAGGCGTACGTCCTCGACGAGACCGACCTCGACCTGTACGGCCGGATCGTCGAGGTGCAGTTCACGGCGCGCGTGCGCGGCATGGTCGCCTTCGAGGGGATCGACCCTCTCATCGCGCAGATGACCGACGACGTCGTGCGCGTCCGGTCGCTCCTGGCCTGAGCCCGCGGGTCAGTCGCCTCTTACCGCGGGTCGGCCGGCTCCCGCCCTGCGCCGAGTGGCCAGAACTTCGGGCATCTGGATGCCGAGATGCCAGAACTTATGGCATCTCGGCATCCCGTCTTCCGACACCCGGCCCCAGCCCGCGCGGCCGCTCCCCGCCCTGCGCCGAGTGGCCAGAACTTCGGGCATCTGGATGCCGAGATGCCAGAACTTGTGGCATCTCGGCATCCCGTCTTCCGACACCCGGCCCCAGCCCGCGCGACCGTAGACCCCGTGAGGGGCCCGCTCTACGATCGAGACCGTGGATGCCCTCCTCGCCGTCGCGGATCCCGCCGCGGCGCCCTCGGTCAATCTGTGGGGCGCGCTGGGCTGCGCGGTGGCGTACTCGGCATCCCTTCTCGCGACCCTCGACGCGTTCGCCGACTGGATCCTCGCCCGCGCCGACTCGCCGGCCGGCAGACTGACGCCCGCAGTAGGATTGAAGTTCGGGTCGAAGATCGCGTCCGCCGTGATCGTCGTCGTCGCAGCGGCCATCGTCCTCGCTCTCGACGAGAACTGGTTCGCCTTCACGAGCCTCTCGATCGCTTTCGTCGTGATCGTCGCGATCGGCCTCGCGGTGCTGCTGAGGCACTCGCGGGTCGTGGCCGCGGCCAGACCGCCCGGCGGATGACGCGGGAGATCCCCGCCGATCCGACATCCTCGAGAAGGAGAACCATGAGCCGGACCGAACTCCAGACGCTCCCCGAGCGCGCCGTCGAGCTCTTGGGCGGCGAGCCCGACGACACGACGCTGCGCCGGTATCTCCACGGGCTCGCCGGCGTCGACGCCGTCGGCCTCGAGCAGCGCGCCGCCGACCTCGGCACGCGCTCGATCAAGACGACGTCGAAGGCATGGGCGCTCGACAAGATCATCGAGCTCATCGACCTCACGACCCTCGAGGGGGCCGACACCCCCGGAAAGGTCCGGTCGCTCGTCGCGAAAGCGCTGAATCCGGATGCCGCGGACCCGACGTGCCCGCGCGTGGCCGCGGTCTGTGTCTACGGCGACATGGTTCCCTACGCCGTCGAGGCGCTCGGGTCGGCCCACGGCGATCCCGACGACGGCGGCGTGAGCGTCGCGGCCGTCGCGACGGCGTTCCCGAGCGGCCGCGCGTCGCTGGAGATCAAGCTCGCCGACACGGCGGAGGCGGTCGCGCACGGCGCCGACGAGATCGACATGGTCATCGACCGCGGCGCCTTCCTCGCCGGCCGCTACGGGCTCGTGTTCGACCAGATCGCCCGCGTCAAGCAGGCCTGCCGCCGCGAGGACGGCACGTACGCGTCGCTCAAGGTGATCCTCGAGACGGGCGAGCTCACGACGTACGACAACATCAAGCGCGCGTCCTGGCTCTCGATCCTCGCGGGCGGCGACTTCATCAAGACCTCGACGGGCAAGGTCCAGCCCGCGGCGACCCTGCCCACGACGCTCCTCATGCTCGAGGTCGTCCGCGACTGGCACCGCGCGACGGGCGAGAAGATCGGCGTGAAGCCCGCCGGCGGCATCCGCACGTCGAAGGACGCCATCAAATACCTCGTGACGGTCGCCGAGATCGCGGGGGAGGAGTGGCTGCAGCCGCACCTGTTCCGCTACGGCGCGTCGAGCCTGCTAAACGACGTGCTGCTGCAGCGGCAGAAGCTGCGCACGGGGCACTACTCGGGCGCCGACTACGTGACGATCGACTGATGCTTCGACAGGCTCAGCAACCGGAGAAGAGACAGAACACATGAGCTTCCTCGAGTACGCACCCGCCCCCGAATCCCGCGCGATCCTGCACCTGCGCGACGAGTACGGACTCTTCATCGACGGCGAGTTCCGCGCGGGCACGGGTGAGACGTTCGCGACGATCTCGCCCGCCGACGAGACCCACATCGCGGCGATCGCCTCCGCGAGCGAGGCGGATGTCGACGCCGCCGTCGCCGCCGCGCGCCGCGCCTTCGACAAGACGTGGTCGAAGATGAGCGGACGCGACCGCGGCAAGTACCTCTTCCGCATCGCCCGCCTCGTGCAGGAGCGCGCCCGTGAGCTCGCCGTCGCAGAGAGCCTCGACAACGGCAAGCCCATCAAGGAGAGCCGGGATGTCGACATCCCGCTCGTCGCCGCGTGGTTCTTCTACTACGCGGGCTGGGCCGACAAGCTCGACTACGCGGGTCTCGGCTCCGACCCGAAGCCGCTCGGAGTCGCGGGCCAGGTCATCCCGTGGAACTTCCCGCTCCTGATGCTCGCGTGGAAGATCGCTCCCGCCCTCGCGGCCGGCAACACCGTCGTGCTGAAGCCGGCCGAGACCACGCCCCTCACGGCGCTCCTCTTCGCCGAGATCCTGCAGCAGGCCGACCTGCCGCCCGGCGTCGTCAACATCGTGACGGGCGCCGGTGCGACGGGAGCCGCGCTCGTGCGGCATCCCGACGTCGACAAGGTCGCCTTCACGGGCTCGACCGCCGTCGGCCGCGAGATCGCGAAGGCCGTCGCGGGCACCGACAAGAAGGTGACACTGGAGCTCGGCGGCAAGGCCGCCAACATCATCTTCGACGACGCCCCCATCGAGCAGGCCGTCGACGGCATCGTGACGGGCATCTTCTTCAACCAGGGCCAGGTGTGCTGCGCCGGAAGCCGCCTGCTCGTCCAGGAGGCGATCCACGACGAGGTCGTCGACCGGCTCAAGACCCGCCTGTCGACGCTGCGCCTGGGCGATCCGCTCGACAAGAACACCGACATCGGCGCGATCAATTCGCTCGAGCAGCTCAACCGCGTGCGCGAGCTGAGCCGCATCGGCGACGAGGAGGGCGCCGACCGCTGGACGGCGGACTGCGTCATCCCCGACAAGGGGTTCTGGTTCGCCCCCACGGTCTTCACGAACGTCCAGACGAGCCACCGCATCGCGCGCGACGAGATCTTCGGGCCCGTCCTGTCGGTCCTGACGTTCCGCACGCCCGCCGAGGCGATCGAGAAGGCCAACAACACGCCCTACGGGCTCTCGGCCGGCATCTGGACCGAGAAGGGCTCGCGCATCCTCGCCGTCGCCGACCGCCTGCGCGCCGGCGTCGTGTGGGCCAACACCTTCAACCGGTTCGACCCGTCGAGCCCGTTCGGCGGCTACAAGGAGTCCGGCTTCGGCCGCGAGGGCGGACGCCACGGGCTGCAGGCCTACCTGAAGGGCGCGCCGACCTCCGGCGCTCCGCCCATCGCGAAGGCCGACCGCGCGGCGAAGGGGATCTCGAAGTGAGCAAGCGACTGACCGTGCCCAAGACCTACAAGCTGTTCATCGGCGGCGCCTTCCCGCGCAGCGAGTCGGGCCGCACGTACTCGGTCGTCTCGGCCAAGGGCGACTTCCTGGCCAATGCGGCACTCGCGTCCCGCAAGGACGCACGGGATGCTGTCGTCGCGGCGCGCGGCGCCGTCAAGGGGTGGTCGGGCGCCACCGCCTACAACCGCGGCCAGGTGCTGTACCGCGTCGCGGAGCTGCTCGAGGGACGCCGCGCGCAGTTCGTCGACGAGATCGTGCAGCAGACGGGAGCCTCGACCGCGGTCGCGCAGACCGAGGTCGACGAGGCGATCGACCGGTGGGTCTGGTACGCGGGCTGGTGCGACAAGTTCGCCCAGGTCGCCGGCAACGGCAACGCCGTCGCGGGTCCCTACTTCAACATCTCGGTGCCCGAGCCGACCGGCGTCGTCGGGATCATCGCGCCGCAGGACACCGCGCTCCTCGGCCTCGTCTCGGCGATCGCCCCCGCGCTCGTGACGGGCAACTCGGTCGTCGTCATCGCGTCGCAGCGCTACCCGCTGTCGGCCATCAGCCTCGCCGAGGTGCTCGCGACCTCCGACGTGCCCGGCGGGGTCGTCAACGTCCTGACGGGTTCGCCCGCTGAGATGGCCCCGTGGCTCGCCTCGCACCCCGAGGTGCATGCCCTCGATCTCGTCGGCGCGGGCGACCTGGACTGGGTCGACCTGCAGATCGCGGCCGCCGACACCGTCACGCGCGTGCTTCCCCCCGAGCAGGGACCGGATGCTGCGGCCCCCAGCCTGCAGCGCATCGCGGCGTTCACCGAGACCAAGACCGTCTGGCACCCGAAGTCCCTCGTCTAGCACGACGGAATCCGCGGAAAAGAGGTAACGAAAAGGTAACGGTGCATGTAGGGTGATCTCCACGTCGATGACGACGTGACCACCCGGAGGACATGCCCGATGCCCGCCCACCCCTCATCCGACACCCGTGATCGGATGCAGGCGCTCGCCACCGTCTGCGTGCTCGCCGTCGTGAGCCTCGTGATCGCCTTCCTCGGCGCGGCTCCCGCGCGTGTGAGCGCGACAGAGCTCATGGGCGACGAGCGCGCCCCCGCAGAGCCCGCGTTCGTCGTGAGCCACCGCGGCGGCGGTGCGCTGGCGCCCGAGAACACGCTTCCCGCCGTGAGTGCCGCGCTCGCCGCCGGGTTCGACTACCTCGAGGTCGACCTTGCGCTCACGGCGGACCGCATCCCCGTCCTCATGCACGACAAGACGGTCGACCGCACGACCGACGGCCACGGCCGCGTCGCGGCCCTGACCCTCAAGCAGATCAAGGCGCTCGACGCCGGGTCGTGGTTCGACAGCGCATATGCCGGGACGCAGGTCCCGACGCTCGAGGAGTTCCTCGAAGTGCTCGCGCCGTCCGGGCGACGGGCGCTGCTCGAGCTCAAGGGCGAGTGGGATGCCGAGGCAGGCGCCGCCCTGATCGAGACGCTCCGACGGCACGGCCTGGAGCGCCGCGTAGGGATCGTGAGCTTCGACCCGCGATCGCTGCTGGCCACGAGCGGAGCGTCGGAGCTCGCCTTCCGGCTCCTGATCCTCAAGCGGCTCCCGCGCGACATCGCGCAGGCGGTCAAGGGCGCGGACGCCCGCGGGATCATCGTCGACTGGAAGGCCGTGGCCCGCCGTCCCGAGGTCGTGGAGGAGATGCACGAGCTCGGCCTGCGGGTCGTCGTCTACACGCTGAACACCGACGTCGAGTGGAAGGACACCGTCGAGGCCGGCGTGGACGGGATCGTGACGGACGAACCGGCGCGGCTCCTCGAGTGGCAGGATGCCTGGGCGCGAGCCGACGAGTAGCCTTGACTCATCGCGGAGCGGAGGTGCGCTGTGAGCGGTCGTTCGTATACGGGCGTCGCGGCCCTCGCGCTCGCAGCCACGCTCCTGGCCTCTTGCGCCGCGGAACCCGTCGCCGAGCCGACGCCTTCCTCGTCGACGGCCCCGCCGTCGCCCTCCGCCAGTGCGTCCCCGACTCCATCGCCGACGCCGACGCCGACGCCCAGCGCGACCGCCTCCGGTGACGACATCGCCCTTCCTGCCGCGTGCGAGGACCTCTACTCCGCGAGCATGCTCGCGTCGCTGAACGCGCAGGCCCCGCCCCTCAACGACCCGGGCGTGACGATGTACGCGACGCAGAACGTCGACCTGCTCGAGATCCTGAACTCCGGCATCCCGACCATCCGCTGCACGTGGGGCGCCCCGAGCGAGTTCGGGCTCGCGACGAACGTCTCGATCGTCGACGCGGGCCAGTCGGCGGCGATCCTCACGGCGCTGCGGAACGCGGGCTTCGGCTGCGCGGAGGTCGACGGCGGCACGATCTGCCGGATCTCGCAGCAGCGGGTCGACCTCGACGACAACGTCGTGAAGTTCGGCGAGACCCACTACGTCCGAGGCAACGGCTGGGTGTCGACCTCGTGGCTCAACTTCGCACCCGTGGGGTACACGGAAGACATCGTCGACACGCTCTGGGGCTGATCGGGCCGTGGAAGCGCTAGACTGAGCGGCGGGGAACCCGATCCTGTCGCCGCGGCTCGCTGAAGCGAGTGCCAGCGGCCGGGGCAGAGGCATCCCATCCCGCGTCAGTGACGGCGCACGCGCCGCCCGCGGGAGCTGTGCAGACCACAGCCGGTCGTCCGACCGGTCGCCTGGCCGGAGCATCCGGCAATCGACGCTCAGGAGGAGCATGCCGACTACGGCATCCACCGCGCAGTCCGCCCGTTCGGCGCAGCGGCGCAGGAAGCCCACGACGTCGCGTCGCGACGACGAGGCACCCGTCATCCCGATCCTCGCCCGCAAGGTGCGCGAGGTCGAGGCCAAGGCCCAGCGCGGCAAGCTGGGCCCCACGAACCGCGTGAAGTTCCAGGTCATCGCGTTCCTCGTCCGCGAGGAGAGGGCGCGTGTCAAGACCGACACGGCGATCTCGGATGCCGCGCGCGCCGAGCTGCTCAAACGCCTCGACGGTGTCGCGACGATCCTCGCGAAGACCGCCGCGCGCGACACGAGCCTCATCCAGCTGCTCGAGGTCGACCAGGCCACGTCTCCGGTCGCGCGCCGCATGCGCCGCGACTGGCTGCTGGAGTCCGGCGCCGAGCTTCCGCCGGACGAGCTGATCATCACCGACACCGCACCTGCTGCCGCTCCGGTCGTGCCCGCCGCGCTCGCCGAGCGCCAGGTCGTGCCGCCGCAGGTCGAGTCGCGACGCGAGTCGAACCCCTTCCTCGCGCCCGACCTCACGATGCGCGCGCCGAAGTCGACGCCGCGACGGCGCCTGGACGGCTGGGAGCTCATGGGCCCCCTGTACAAGGCGTTCGAGACGGGCGCCGGCGGCGGGTCCGCGACGATGGACCTCCCGCCCGTCCCCGAGTTCGATCGGCTCTCGCCGCGCGGCCTGGATGTCATGCCGCACCAGTCGAGGTTCCTCGAATCCGTCCGCGAGGGGCACCGCACGTTCCTCCTCGCCGATGAGCCGGGCCTCGGCAAGACGGCGGAGTCGGTGCTGGCAGCATCCGTCGCCGGCGCCTACCCGCTGCTCGCGGTCGTGCCCAACGTCGTCAAGATGAACTGGGCCCGCGAGGTCGAGCGGTGGACGCCGCAGCGCCGAGCGACCGTCATCCACGGCGACGGCGAGGCGATCGACGCCTTCGCCGACGTGTTCATCGTCAACTACGAGATCCTCGACCGCCACCTGTCGTGGCTCTCGACGATCGGCCTTAAGGGCATGGTCGTCGACGAGGCCCACTTCATCAAGAACCTCACATCGCAGCGGTCGCAGAACGTGCTCGCGCTCGCGACGCGGATCCGCGAGCAGGTGCGCAACCCGCTGCTGCTCGCGCTGACCGGAACGCCGCTCATCAACGATGTCGAGGACTTCGACGCGATCTGGCGGTTCCTCGGGTGGACGAACGGCGAGAAGCCCGGTCCCGTCCTCATGGAGAAGCTCGACGAGACGGGCCTCACTCCCGCCGACAAGTCCTTCTACCCTGAGGCTCGCGACGCCGTCATCTCGATGGGGATCGTCCGGCGCAAGAAGAAGGATGTCGCGGCCGACCTGCCCGACAAGCTCATCGCCGACCTGCCCGTCGAGCTGGACGACGAGTTCGGCCGATCGATCCGCGAGGCCGAGCGCGAGCTCGGCGACCGGCTCGCGGCGAAGTACCGCCGCATCATCGAGGCGCGCGGCGACCGGGGCCTCGCCCCCGGCGAGATCGACGAGGACATCGTGCGCCTCGTCGCCCACAACGAGCTCGAGGAGTCGAAGGCCGCCGGCACGGGCGCCGAGAACGTCTTCACGATGGTCCGCCGCATCGGCCAGGCCAAGGCGCAGCTCGCGGCCGATTACGCCGTTCAGCTGCAGCGCTCCGTGGGCAAGGTCGTGTTCTTCGCGAAGCACATCGACGTCATGGATCAGGCCGAGGCGCACTTCGCGGCCGCGGGCCTGAAGACCGTGTCGCTGCGCGGCGACCAGGCGACGACCGCGCGCCAGCAGGCGATCGACGCGTTCAACAACGATCCCTCCGTCGGGATCGCGGTCTGCTCGCTGACGGCGGCGGGCGTCGGCGTCAACATGCAGGCCTCGTCCAACGTCGTGCTCGCGGAGCTGTCGTGGACGGCCGCCGAGCAGACGCAGGCGATCGACCGCGTGCACCGCATCGGCCAGGACGAGCCCGTCACGGCGTGGCGCATCATCGCGGCGCACACGATCGACACCAAGATCGCCGAGCTCATCGACTCCAAGCAGGGGCTCGCGGCCCGGGCGCTCGACGGCGAGGCCGTCGACCCGCAGTCGAGCGACTCCGTGCAGCTCTCGGCGCTCATGCACCTCCTGCGCAGGGCGCTCGGGGGGGCATAGCGGGAGCGGTTCGGCTCGAGGCGGCGCTGCGCTGGGCGCGGCGTCGCCTTCGCCTTGCGTGGGCGGGCTCTGCCGTGGGGTCGGCGCGACCCGCCGTGCGCTTCGGGTAGCCCTGCAGACGCACGCGGTCAACCCCTCGCGGCGAGGGTGCCGGCATCCGTACCGTCGGTCGCACCCCAGGTGAGGAGGCAATGATGTCCGATCCCACGTATCCGCCCAGGCGCGACCCCGACGACCCGCTCGTCGCGGCTGCCGACGACGTGATCGTCGGTCCGCGCGGCGACGAGCCGCTCGATGAGGATCTCGACGACGACATGCTCGACAGCGCCGAGGCCGACGAGCAGGCCGCCCGCGAGGGCACGAAAGGCATGCCCGACGGCGAGGTGTGAAACTCAGCGACGGGCGCTCCTGCGGGGGTGCCCGTCTTCGTGCCGGGCCATCGCGGGAGGCGCCGGATACTGACGGCCGGGCGTGTGGCACGGCCGATGGATCCGGCGCTAGTGTCGGGGGAGGCAGCGACGCCGCTCGAAAACCCTCCCGACCGAAGGACCACACATGAAGATCGGCATCCTCACCAGCGGCGGCGATTGCCCGGGCCTCAATGCGGTCATCCGCGGCGTCGTCCTGAAGGGGACGACGCACTACGACCTCGAGTTCGTCGGCATCCGGGACGGCTGGCGGGGCGTCGTCGACGGCGATTTCTTCCCCCTCACGCGACACGAGGTGAAGGGTCTGTCGAAGGTGGGCGGGACGATCCTCGGCACTTCGCGGACCAACCCCTACGAGGGCCCGCGCGGCGGCGCCGAGAACATCTCCAAGACGCTGTACGGCCACCGCATCGACGGCATCATCGCGATCGGCGGCGAGGGCACGCTCGCGGCGGCGAACCGCCTCGCGAACGACGGCATCAACGTCCTCGGGGTCCCCAAGACGATCGACAACGACCTGCGCGCGACGGACTACTCCTTCGGCTTCGACACGGCCGTGAACATCGCCACCGACGCGATGGACCGCCTCCGGACGACAGGCGACTCGCACCAGCGCTGCATGGTGGCCGAGGTCATGGGCCGCCATGTCGGCTGGATCGCGCTGCACGCCGGCATCGCGGCCGGCGCACACGTCATCTGCATCCCCGAGGTGCCCCTCTCCATCACCGAGATCGCCGGCCAGGTCTCCAAGGCGCACGACCGCGGTCGCGCGCCGCTCGTCGTGGTCTCCGAGGGCTTCACCCTCACCGGCATGGAAGAGGCCTTCAGTGACAAGGGCCTCGACGCGTTCAACCGCCCGCGCCTCGGCGGTATCGGCGAGGTCCTCGCGCCGGAGATCGAGCGCATCACGGGCATCGAGACCCGCGCGACGGTGCTCGGGCACATCCAGCGCGGCGGCTCGCCCTCCGGCTTCGACCGGGTCCTCGCGACGCGCCTCGGCCTGCACGCGGCGGACGCCGTCGTCTCCGAGGCCTGGGGCCAGATGGTCGCCCTCCGCGGCACCGACATCGTCCGCGTGCCCTTCGCCGACGCGCTCGGCGAGCTCAACACCGTCCCGCAGTACCGATACGACGAGGCCGCCGCCCTCTTCGGCTGATCTGCCGCTTCGAGGGCCGGGCTCCGTAGCTGCGGATGCCCGGCCTTCGTCATCCCCGGCTGCCCCGCCCTTCGTCATCTCCGGGTGCCCGGCCTTCGTCATCTCCGGATGTCGGCTCCCTGCATCGCCCGGTGGCCCCGGCTCCCAGCATCTGTCCGCTCCCCGTCGACCCGGGCTCGGCCGTCTACCCACCTCTTGCGTGACACCCGGGTGTGGGTGTCTCAGAAGTGGTGGTAGCGGCGCGCGTCAGGTCGCGTCTTGTGTGACACCTGAGTGTGGGTGTCTCAGAAGTGGTGGCCGCGGCGGCCGTCAGGTCGCGTCTTGTGTGACACCTGAGTGTGGGTGTCTCAGAAGTGGTGGCCGCGGCGGCCGTCAGGTCGCGTGTTGTGTGACACCTGAGTGTGGGTGTCTCAGAAGTGGTGGTCGCGGCGGGCGTCAGGTCGCGTCTTGTGTGACACCTGACCCTGGCGGGTTGAAGCCCCGCAGCGACCGCGGGTCATGTACGGCCGGGACGCCAGCCGGCGCTCAGCAGGGCGTCGGTCGCCTTGTCGATGGCTGGCTGCGGGTCAGGATGCAGATGGTGGCTCAAGATCCTCACGTGCGTCCAGCCGAGGCCGCGGATGGCGTCCCAGCGGTCTGCATCACGTGCGAACTGCACGTCGTCGAAGGCGTGCGTCCGTCCGTCATGCTCGACAGCGACCCGATATCTCGGATATGCCAGGTCAAGACGGGCGACGAACCGCCCTGAGCTCGCTCGCAGTTCCCAGTTCAGTTCGGGTTCGGGGAGCGACGCGCGAGTGAGGGCGAGCCTCAAACGGGTCTCCTCGGCCGTTTCGGAGCCGACTCGGATCTCCTCCAGAGCGCGCGCGAGCAGGCGACCTCTGATGTCTCCGCCCTCGATGACCTCGCGACGAAGATCTGCGACAGTGAGCAGCCTTCGCGCCGGGAGCACGAGGAACTCCGCCGCTGCGATCACGTCGTCGAGGTCCCAGGCCCAAGCGGCCTGCCGCCACAACCGAGCGGGATGCTCCGTGGGTATGCCGTTCACGATCTGCCGCGCGGGCTCGCGCAGTTGCAGTCGATGCCCGACGACGCCCGTGCGGCGTGGCTTGCCGTCCGGATGACGCGCGGAGACATGCAGGTGCCGTTCGGCTGCACGCGTGAAGGGGAGCGGCGCCCCGAACAACGCCAGGCCCGTCTCATGGCTGACGAATTGTTCGGGGGTGAGCGCGGGAGCGACGTGGTCCACGCGCATCAACAGCTCGTCCCGGAGCCGCTCCATCTTCGCAGTCGGCGTCTCGGGACGGGACGGTGCACCCGCGGAGCGGACAGGTGCCCGCACTCCGCGCGTCGGCGTGAAGAGATCGCTCGCACGCAGTCGCGAAGGGGACACGGAGCTTGGCCCGGTTTCCCGGACACCTGAGATGAGGCGATGATCGTCTCGGAAGGAGTCTGTGAGATGCCCGCACCACATTCACCGGAGTTCCG